>CAZPSQ010000075.1:0-22316 GCA_964588755.1 uncultured Prosthecobacter sp.
GTCCCTTCCCGAGCACCACTCTTTGAAGTACAAAGAGTATCGACTGGAAAATGAAATGCTGGTCCACCGCGTTTCTGATGACCTTCCTCGCCGAAATGGCGCAGCCTGATGGCGTGTGATCGTGGCGATGGTCGTTGGGTTGACAAAAGTGAAGGAGGTGGGCCTAGTGGCCGTTTGTTTTGAACTCATGACATGCGGCTTCCATCACCTCCTGGCTTTGGCCCTGACCACCCTTCTCCTGCTCGGAGAGCACGTGCAGGTGCGGGCGGCCACTGTGACGTGGGATGGCGCGGGTGACATGACCTGGACCCAGCCGGATGGGACAAGCTGGTCAGGCAGCCCGTATGCGAGCGGGGATGATGTGCAGTTCTTGGGAGCCGGAGCGGGGACCATCACCCTCAGCGGAACGATCACCCCAGGCTCGGTGGTGGTGAACAGTTCTGCCGCCTACACCTTCACGGGGGCCGCGATCAGCGGCGGTGCGGGCCTGACAAAAAGCGGCACGGGTGTGCTGACCCTGCTCAACACGAACACCTACACGGGACGCACGACCATCGCAGGCGGTGTCATCGATGTGGGCACGATCAGCAATCTGGCGATCAGCAACAGCAGCGGCATTTTGCTGGGCGCATCTGGCATTGGCGGCGTCCTGCAGGGCAACGGCCTTTTCACCCGGAGCCTGAGCGCCAACGCCACCCCGGGGACGGGACAAGTTTCCAGCCAGGATGGGGGCTTTGCCGCGCGGGGTGGCACGCTGACGCTGAATTTTGGAGGCTCCGGGGCTGAAATCTCCCTCAACACCAGCGGGTATATCTTTGGCAACAATTTCATTTTTGGCTCCACCACGGCTGACAGCAAGGTGATCCTGCAAAACGGGGTGAACATCAATTCCACCGGCGGGCGCACGATCACCGTCATTGCCGGGATCGGGGGAGATGCGGCCACTGCGGCCGAGTTCAATGGTGTTATTCGAAATGTGAGCCTCTCAGCGGTTCAGATCCGCAAAAACGGAGACGGCATGCTGACTTTGGTCAACAACGCAAACACCTTTGACGGGCAGGTGCTGATCAACGCGGGGACCGTTTCTATCGCGACGATCAAAAATGTTGGCGGTGGCAGCAGCGCGCTGGGGGCACCCTCCAGTGTGGCAAACGGGACCATCAAAATTGGCAACAGCGGAACCTCAGGCCGGCTGCTCTACACCGGGGCGGGCAGCACGACAGATCGCGTTGTCGATCTTGCTGGAACGACAGGGGGTGCCACGCTCGACCAATCCGGGACGGGAGCACTTGTTTTCACCTCCAGCTTCACCGCCACGGGCACCGGCAGCAAGACGCTGACGTTGCAAGGCTCCACGGCAGGCACCGGGGAAATCGCCGGGATCATTGTCAATCCTGCTTCAGGCGCGGTCTCCTTGGCGAAGGATGGCACCGGCACCTGGACTTTGTCCGCTGCCAACACTTTTACCGGAGACACGAAAATCAATGGCGGCACGCTGAGACTGAACCACAATCTGGCGCTCCAGAACAGCGCGGTGGACACTTCGGGCGCGGGTTTTATGTCCCTGGCCGTCACCACGCCAGCCTTCGGGGGATTGAAGGGCGGTGCAAACCTGGCCACGGTGATCACCACCGGCTATGGCAGTGTCACTTCGCTCACCCTGAACCCGGGCAGCGGGGCGAGCCACAGCTACTCCGGTGTCATTGCCAATGGGGCGGCAGGGATGGCCCTCATCAAAACAGGGGCGGGCAATCAGACGCTCTCCGGGGCAAACACCTACACTGGCGGGACGACGGTGGCGGCAGGCAGCTTGACGCTGGACGGTGGCAATGATCGGCTGGCCACGACCGGGGCGGTCGTCCTCGGCGGCGTGGGAACGACCGGGAAGCTTATCCTCGGCGGGGCAGCGGTTTCAAACCAGACGCTGACGAGCCTGACGACGACGGGCCTCGGCGGCAGCGTGGTGGGGGGAAATGCCAGCAACTCCCTGCTGACCTTGAGCATTGCCTCCGGGGCCAGCACCTATGCTGGAACGCTGGGCGGGGCAGGAACCAATGAGAACCGGCTGGCGCTGACGAAGGCGGGCGCGGGCACGCTGACCCTCACCGCCACCAACAACACCTACGCGGGCCTCACGAACGTGATTGATTCCGGCGTGCTGGATGTGGGCACCATCAGCAGCGGCGCGCTGAGCGCCAGCAGCGGCCTGCTGCTGGGAAGCGCCACGGTGAGCAGCGGCAACTACGGCATCCTTCAGGGAAACGGCACCTTCACCCGTGCGCTGAGCAACAACACCACACCTGCGGCCAACCAGGTGGCGGGTGCCGCCGGTGGGTTTGCGGCCAGGGGCGGCGACCTCACGGTCAATTTCGGCGGTGCTGGCGCGCAGATCGCCCTGAACCAGGCCTTGGCCATCTTTGGCAACAATTTCATCTTTGGATCCTCCACTGCCGACAGCAGGGTCATCCTGATCAATGGCATCAACCTTAACAGCACAGGGGTCAACGGCACCCGCACCTTCACCGTGCGGGCGGGCATTGGCGGGGCGGAGGCCACTGCGGCAGAGCTGCGTGGTGTCGTGGCCAACGGCCCTGCGGCCAATGGCATCCGCAAGGATGGCAACGGCATGCTGATCCTCTCGGCGGTGAACACCTACACCGGGCCGACCTTGATCACGGCGGGTCTCATCCAAGTGGCCGCTGGTGGCAACACGGGGAACGGGGCCGTCACCATCCAAAACGGCGCAGGTCTGCTGGGCACCGGGGTCGTCCGCGGGGCCACCGTCACCGCCCAGAGCGGCTCCACCGTGCATGCGGGGGACACGCGCGCCACGGGCGACTTTGGCACGCTGACCTTCACGCCTGCGGCCAGTGGCGGGCTGGACTTTCAGTCCGGCAGCTTGATCATCCTGGGGCTCAACACCGCCACGCCCGGCGGCTCGGATCTGCTGGACTTCATCGGCTCGGGCGGCAACACCCTCACGTTCAACGGGAACATGCAGGTCACCGCGCCCGGTTTTGTGCCGACGGCGGAGCAAACCTACAACCTGATCGACTGGAGCGGCCTGTCCGCCGACCCGACCTTTGCGGATCGTTTCAAGGCCAGCTCCTACAGCGGGCTGCTCAGCGGCAACGGCACCGACGACAATCTTGGGTTTGATCTGCCCGACATCAGCGGCACCAACTTCCGCTGGGACATCAGCCAGTTCATCATCGACGGCACGATCCGCACGGTGGACATCGTGCCCGAGCCATCCCGAGCCCTCTTGCTGGGCCTCTCATTGGCAGCGCTGATGTTCCGCCGCCGGAGGTTAGCGCCAACATCCTTCTCCGCTTGATTCCAGTTCAGGCTCCAGCAACGTCAACCATCACGGAGGACCTGGCATGATCACGCTTTGCCTTGATTCCAGTTCAGGCTCCAGCAACGTGCACAATTCGGAGAGGGCATGCGATGCGCGGCTTTGCCTTGATTCCAGTTCAGGCTCCAGCAACGTGCACATAAACCACGGGAGACCCCGCTTTGCGCTTTGCCTTGATTCCAGTTCAGGCTCCAGCAACGTGACGGGGGCTCCATAGCACGTGGCCCGCCCGCTTTGCCTTGATTCCAGTTCAGGCTCCAGCAACGTCTGGAGCTTGCGAATGTGGACCAACATCCGGCTTTGCCTTGATTCCAGTTCAGGCTCCAGCAACGTGCAGTCATCGAGTGGAGCATGACGCCCGCAGGCTTTGCCTTGATTCCAGTTCAGGCTCCAGCAACGTAGGAGTTGCGCAAGGCCCGCACTGAGGCGGGCTTTGCCTTGATTCCAGTTCAGGCTCCAGCAACGTCAGCGGCACACTGCAGCTCATGCTTCGCAGGCTTTGCCTTGATTCCAGTTCAGGCTCCAGCAACGTCAGCGGCACACTGCAGCTCATGCTTCGCAGGCTTTGCCTTGATTCCAGTTCAGGCTCCAGCAACGTACGGGCACGGGAACGAAGCCGCCAGCCGCCGCTTTGCCTTGATTCCAGTTCAGGCTCCAGCAACGTATGACCATTCGTTCAACTCCTCCATTCGGGCTTTGCCTTGATTCCAGTTCAGGCTCCAGCAACGTGCCCTGCCCGAACGGGTCTTTTATTCCGCTGCTTTGCCTTGATTCCAGTTCAGGCTCCAGCAACGTCGAGCAAGCGTAACCAGCAGACGAGAGCAGGCTTTGCCTTGATTCCAGTTCAGGCTCCAGCAACGTTGGTCATGTGAGGTGGAGATGCCAGAGGTGGCTTTGCCTTGATTCCAGTTCAGGCTCCAGCAACGTAGGGACCCCGCCGCAGCCTCCGCTGCCAGGCTTTGCCTTGATTCCAGTTCAGGCTCCAGCAACGTCACAATCGCGCGCAGCCACCGCGCCTGCAGGCTTTGCCTTGATTCCAGTTCAGGCTCCAGCAACGTCGCTCCGCGCTAAACAATTTGGCTTTCAGGGCTTTGCCTTGATTCCAGTTCAGGCTCCAGCAACGTGGAGATCCAGGGGGCGGTGATGATCGAACTGCTTTGCCTTGATTCCAGTTCAGGCTCCAGCAACGTATTGCGTCCCGGCGCGCCCATCGTGTCGCGGCTTTGCCTTGATTCCAGTTCAGGCTCCAGCAACGTAAGGATGCCGAAGGTGAAAGAATAAGTGAGGCTTTGCCTTGATTCCAGTTCAGGCTCCAGCAACGTTGCCTGGGCCTCATACACTTGCAGAGCGGCGCTTTGCCTTGATTCCAGTTCAGGCTCCAGCAACGTCTTCGGAGAATAGGTCTTGAACGTGTTGGAGCTTTGCCTTGATTCCAGTTCAGGCTCCAGCAACGTGCGGACAAGCTGGGTAAGTATGCTGCGGGAGCTTTGCCTTGATTCCAGTTCAGGCTCCAGCAACGTATCGCCACCGATGCCCATGCGCTTCACGGTGCTTTGCCTTGATTCCAGTTCAGGCTCCAGCAACGTGTATATCGTGCTGTCTTCAGGGTTGGCAGGGCTTTGCCTTGATTCCAGTTCAGGCTCCAGCAACGTTTCGGCGCAAAGTCTGAGCGCGTGACTGCGGCTTTGCCTTGATTCCAGTTCAGGCTCCAGCAACGTACCTTCTTCGTGCTGTCCTTGATCTCCCCGCTTTGCCTTGATTCCAGTTCAGGCTCCAGCAACGTACCTTCTTCGTGCTGTCCTTGATCTCCCCGCTTTGCCTTGATTCCAGTTCAGGCTCCAGCAACGTCGCCCCAATCGAAAGCAGCGCATGCCGCTCGCTTTGCCTTGATTCCAGTTCAGGCTCCAGCAACGTTCGGCAATATGGTTAGTAAACCCGGAAATAGCTTTGCCTTGATTCCAGTTCAGGCTCCAGCAACGTCAAAGAAAAGGTGTATGTCACGAACAACGTGCTTTGCCTTGATTCCAGTTCAGGCTCCAGCAACGTGTCATGGATCACGTCGCCTGCGACCGACAAGCTTTGCCTTGATTCCAGTTCAGGCTCCAGCAACGTAAGCCCTGCGCAAGCAAGGCGACGACAGCGGCTTTGCCTTGATTCCAGTTCAGGCTCCAGCAACGTCTTGCCGTCTGAATCGCAAAGGTCCCGCATGCTTTGCCTTGATTCCAGTTCAGGCTCCAGCAACGTGCTTCCTTTGGCGGGGTGGGTGTGTTTGTGGCTTTGCCTTGATTCCAGTTCAGGCTCCAGCAACGTCATCCCCGACTGGGCCACCAAGGACATGATGCTTTGCCTTGATTCCAGTTCAGGCTCCAGCAACGTTTTCCCCCAAATAAGTCACTGTATTGTTAAGCTTTGCCTTGATTCCAGTTCAGGCTCCAGCAACGTCTAACCACAACTACCCTCTAACTAACATGTGCTTTGCCTTGATTCCAGTTCAGGCTCCAGCAACGTAACCATGTGCCACGTGCGCAAGAGCGCGCCGCTTTGCCTTGATTCCAGTTCAGGCTCCAGCAACGTCACGGTGTAGGCGGCAACCAAAGCCTTGGTGCTTTGCCTTGATTCCAGTTCAGGCTCCAGCAACGTAGTGCTAGTGAAATAGAACACATAACCATTGCTTTGCCTTGATTCCAGTTCAGGCTCCAGCAACGTGAGGGTGGAAATTACATGTTTCGCTCTTATGCTTTGCCTTGATTCCAGTTCAGGCTCCAGCAACGTCACTCTGCATTTATCCCGGCTTGTGACGGGGCTTTGCCTTGATTCCAGTTCAGGCTCCAGCAACGTTCAACTAATACCCATGTCAGACCAGACCCAGCTTTGCCTTGATTCCAGTTCAGGCTCCAGCAACGTCTGGTCCACGTCGATGGCGTAGCAACGCTTGCTTTGCCTTGATTCCAGTTCAGGCTCCAGCAACGTCTGGTCCACGTCGATGGCGTAGCAACGCTTGCTTTGCCTTGATTCCAGTTCAGGCTCCAGCAACGTATCTCGCAGACGCCGCCACTCGTGGTTGTTGCTTTGCCTTGATTCCAGTTCAGGCTCCAGCAACGTTCCCAAAAATGGCTACCGTGTTTGCCTGAAGCTTTGCCTTGATTCCAGTTCAGGCTCCAGCAACGTTTCACTCGCGCAGTCTGCCACAAGCTCAGTGCTTTGCCTTGATTCCAGTTCAGGCTCCAGCAACGTCTGCACAAGGTTAAATTGTGACGCCCTGGCGCTTTGCCTTGATTCCAGTTCAGGCTCCAGCAACGTCAACATCCAACCCAGGCCCTGGCATTCTTTGCTTTGCCTTGATTCCAGTTCAGGCTCCAGCAACGTCCGATTGCTTCGGCGGCGGTGTGTGTGATGGCTTTGCCTTGATTCCAGTTCAGGCTCCAGCAACGTGATGCCACGTGGCCCTCACTGGTGGAACTCGCTTTGCCTTGATTCCAGTTCAGGCTCCAGCAACGTCATTTCGAGTTGGGCGATGATTTCGCGGATGCTTTGCCTTGATTCCAGTTCAGGCTCCAGCAACGTATACGCCGTGTTCGGGGTGATGGATCATCTGCTTTGCCTTGATTCCAGTTCAGGCTCCAGCAACGTATGGTGGATAATACAGAAGCGGTATCTTGTGCTTTGCCTTGATTCCAGTTCAGGCTCCAGCAACGTCACGCCCGCCGCCACCAGCGAGACGCCGTAGCTTTGCCTTGATTCCAGTTCAGGCTCCAGCAACGTGCTGCGCCTGCTGCTGCTGATCCGCCGCCAGCTTTGCCTTGATTCCAGTTCAGGCTCCAGCAACGTGGGCGGGGCAGAATTGATCAATTCAACCTTGCTTTGCCTTGATTCCAGTTCAGGCTCCAGCAACGTCTTGCGGGCGGGGCGGGAAATCCAGACGCAGCTTTGCCTTGATTCCAGTTCAGGCTCCAGCAACGTGTTGATTGGAAAGTTATAGCCTGGGTCTTTGCTTTGCCTTGATTCCAGTTCAGGCTCCAGCAACGTCCGCCGCCGAAGCAATCGGCAGAAGCATTAGCTTTGCCTTGATTCCAGTTCAGGCTCCAGCAACGTCCAGTCGCGCCACATGTTTTCCCGCGTCATGCTTTGCCTTGATTCCAGTTCAGGCTCCAGCAACGTACAGCGAATCTGCTCGCCTGTGATAGGGGAGCTTTGCCTTGATTCCAGTTCAGGCTCCAGCAACGTAGCCTGGCCACGAGCTGCGCGGCAGCGATGGCTTTGCCTTGATTCCAGTTCAGGCTCCAGCAACGTGGCGCGGAATAGCTGGCGCGCTGGCGTGCCGCTTTGCCTTGATTCCAGTTCAGGCTCCAGCAACGTGTAGAGGCCGCCACAGTCAGTATGAAGCCCGCTTTGCCTTGATTCCAGTTCAGGCTCCAGCAACGTAGTCAGGTCTCCAGCGCTATCCTTTGGGGCGCTTTGCCTTGATTCCAGTTCAGGCTCCAGCAACGTGTGTGTTCATGGGTGTTAGATGTGAGACACGCTTTGCCTTGATTCCAG
Organism: uncultured Prosthecobacter sp.; assembly: GCA_964588755.1. Lineage (GTDB taxonomy): Bacteria > Verrucomicrobiota > Verrucomicrobiia > Verrucomicrobiales > Verrucomicrobiaceae > Prosthecobacter. The sequence goes on from CAZPSQ010000075.1 coordinate 7,895, forward strand.
TTCAGGCTCCAGCAACGTCCATGGCGGCAATTCGTGCAAAGCTTCCGAGCTTTGCCTTGATTCCAGTTCAGGCTCCAGCAACGTGTCGTCGGCGAGGTGGATGTCACGTTCGCAGGCTTTGCCTTGATTCCAGTTCAGGCTCCAGCAACGTGTGGGAATGCCCCGCTTTCATGGCGTCCACGCTTTGCCTTGATTCCAGTTCAGGCTCCAGCAACGTCGCATGTTCGTTCCGGAGTGCTGGAGTCCTTGATTTTCAAGGACTCCAGCCTTCGGGGGGAATGCATTAAATTGTCGGTTTTAGACCTGGAGTTACGGTGGTTTGTGGCGAAACATGCGTTTCGCGGCGGGCATCTGCTGTGGCTACCACAGCAAAATCTGTTCTGGGAGCTTCTCAGGTGCCTCGCCAGCCGGGTTGGGTTTTCCGTGCATCACGAAGGAACGCTCCCACTGCGCTCGGGTGACGAACACCGCTCGCACGCTGCCTTCTGGGGGCAGGTGGCATTTGAGGCGGTCCAGGTGGGTCTCCTGGCGGGCGATCGTGACGCAGGCCCGGACATACACGCTCCATTGGAGCATGGAGTAGCCGTCGTCCTTCAGCCACTCGCGGAAGTCGTGCGCGGCCTTGCGCTCGCTCTTGGTGCCGACCGGCAGGTCAAAGGTGACTAGCAGCCAGCCCATTTTATAGAGTTCGGTGTCCACGGACGGTAGATCGTGGGTTTGTGTTCCAGTACGGCACGGCGAAACGACCGAGTGACACCCTCGATTACGCCGCGGATTTCGAGGGTCATGTTCAGATAGTCGACTTTTTCCAGCGGGAAGGCCGTCACCCAGGCACGGAAAGCCTTGTCCACTCCGGGGCCGTCTGGGTGGGACGGGTGCCTGGGGCCAGGCGGGGCAGGTGAGGTGACGCTGGCCGCCTGGGCTTCCCGGGTGTGTTTGCGCATCCACTGCGCCACCCGCCAGTCCACACAGGGGCGGAAGGGTTCCATCAGGTCGTAGGCCAGGGGTGTGGCCTTTTCCCGGGTGGCGTGGAAAATGCCGAAGGTGGGGTCCAGGCCCACGCCAAAGAGCTTTTGCAGCACGGTGGAGAGCAGCACGGCGTACCCGTAGTTGAGCAGCGCGTTCACGCCGCCCTGCGTCTGGTCGCGGGTGAAGTTCGCCATGCCCAGGGCCCGGCCAAAGATGCCCCAGTGGAGGCGTGCGGCCATGGCCTCCTTGTGCTCGTGGCTCATGCCGGCCACGGTGCGCAGGTCATCCAGCTTCGGGTCATCCGGCGCCAGATGTTCCGCCAGCAGCAGCTGGTTCTTCACCTTGGCGTTCACGGTGCGGCGCCAGAGGGTGTCCTTCTCCCGTCCGGTGATGTCGAGCTGCGCGCGCGTCAGCAGCGTGTCCGTGCTGCGGTTGGCGGGCAGCAGGATGCTCACCGGCTGGAAGCTTTCGCATAGGATGAGGGCGATGCCGTGCTTCGCCGCTTCGATGAGGAGCTTGCTGTGCAGGGAAGCGGAGAAACTGGTGATGATGATGCTGGCCACATCCTCCAGCGGCACCGTGCGTGGTTTGTCTTCTCCATCCACCCGGCAGGTGAGCTGCCCGTCCTTGCAGCTCAAGGAAACCTGCGCCTCATCAATGCTGACGATGTGGTAGGACATAAGGGAGGGGCTGCCGGGGCGCAAGATGGAGCTCTTGGGCTAAGGAAGCGCACCTAATATAACCGCACGTGTCAAATGAGTCACTTGTGTATTTTAAAGCAAGATGCCGGTGGGTAATGCGAATGATGCCAGCGAGTGAAAGATGCAACGTAAGCGGTGCCGCCTCAGGAAACACCTTGACGGCGCACTCAAGCTGTCTAAATTTTATGCGTGGTTGATATTAATTAAATCATATCAACCAGCTTTGCTGGTTCCAAAAGGGGGCTGTCGCTTGCGGCAGCCCCCGAACGGCAACGCAAGGTCAAGACGAAAACACACAATGAACAAACCGAACACAGACACGTTGGGTCGCTCCTTTGATGAGGCGACGAAAAGAGCCGTCTGGCAAAAGGGCCAGCCGGTGCAGGGGTATGACGCCACCCAGATTCGCAAGGATCCTTGCGGTGCTTGGATGGTCTACAAAGAGCATGGGAATGTTTCCAGCCCACACGGCTGGGAAGTCGACCATCAAAAACCGAAAGTAGCTGGAGGTGGGGATGAACTCTCCAACCTGCAACCTCTGCAATGGCAAAACAACCGGCATAAGAGCGACGACTACCCCCACTGGACCTGCGCGGTCAAAGCAGCGACCTAAAAAGCAGGCCGAAGCCTCACAACAACCGTCGAAAGTAAATTGTGAAACTCGGCCGCTAACGTAGAACACGTTGTCGCAATGCTGGCGGCCTTTGGCTTGGAAGTCAAGCCGGGGGCCGCCAGTCTCATTGTCTTACCCCCCGATCAAATCCCCGCTGAGAGGCTCGAGGCCAGCCTTCACCAGGGACTTCAGCAGCACATTGATCTTGTGGCCGGGAGTGCCATTTTTCAGGCGGGTCACGTCTGGCAGGCCGATGTCCAGGGCCATGCCGCTGGTGTTGTTTTTCACGCTGAAGATGCGCCAGACGCCCTCGTAGCCGCCACTTTTAACGCGGATGAGCTGGCCGCCACGCAGGACCTGGGGCGGGTGGCCGTTGTTGAGGCTCCGCAGTTCCCGGAGGCGCTGGCGCACCTGGTGGAAAGGAATGATCTGGAAGCGCTCGTCATCCGAGGCCGCCTGCGCGGCGTTCAGGATGGCCACCCCATAGTTCTCTCCGATCACCAGCGCGCCCTTCAGTGCGGAAAGCTTGCCGTCCTTGAGCCCCACCAGCTTGCTGCTGCGCTCCTTGGCCTCCTTGGCCGTGCGTTTGCGCGCGCCGGTTTCGGGATCGATGTCTTTGGGGCCAAAGGTGCGCTGGCGGAGGAAGGCCTGGTCTCCTTCCACGCGCAGGACGCGCCAGGTGTTCATCTCCAGGCGTGCGCCGCTCATGTCCGCAGGCACGTGCTGGACGACGCGGCGCTCCTTCAGCGCGTCCACGATTTGTTGTTTGAAGGGGGCTGGCAGGTCCAGGATCTCCAGCCTGCGGGCGCGGCGCTTTTCCTCGGCCTCGGTTTTGGGCTCTGCCAGTTTCAGCAGGCCGTGCCAGGTGAAGCGCTGACGGAAGGCGTCCTCATCCTGCCGCAGCACCTTGCGGGTGACGATCTGCTCCCACAGTTTCCCATCCTTCGGCAGGAAGTGGCTGGCAAAGGCGATGACGCAGGCGTCCAGCGCGTGGTGCAGGTGGGTGATGTCCCGGATGTCCGCCTTGGGCCTCACCTGCAGGCTGAGGCTGGGCGTGCCATCGGCATTGAGGACGAGGTTGCGCTTGTCATCCACGGTGGGGCGCAGCTCCATGACCTCCGGGCAGGCGGGGGCCAGGCAGCCGAGGCAGTTCCACGCCTTGCGGACGACCCCCGTCACACTGCCGGGCAGGGAGACGATGCGGCTGGTGTTTTGCAGGTGGGCCAGCCGCTTCTCGAGCTGGCGTGCGGCGAGGCGCACCAGATGGGAGGTGATGGTGAGGTCGCGCGGGGTGAACTCCTTCTCCTCATACTCCTTCAGCAGCAGCATTTCCTTGCGCTTCCACTGGCGCAGCTTGTCGTCCATGGAGCCTTGGCCGGGGGTGAAGCGGTTGGGCTTTTTGTCTCCGGCGAGCTTTGCCACGAAAGCCTCGTACTGCTTCAGGGTGACGATGGTCAGGTTCGGCATTCCTGGCACAGGCTTGCCCTGTTCATCCTCGATGAACTGCCGGGCGGTGCGGTTGGCCTTCCACTTGTTCACCGCGTTGAAGGTGACCACCAGCGAGTCGAGCGAGTCCGAGGGCCGCAGGGAGCGGGGGATGATGTGGTCCTTGTCCACCCCGCCGCGTGCCAGCGTCATGGCCTCGTAGTCCTTGCCGGTGTACGGGCACTTCCAGCCGAGGTCATCGGCGATGCGCGCCTTGCGGATGAGACCTGCGGTGATGGGGACGTTCGTGCCCTCCAAGTCATTGAAGAGCCTCTTGCTCACATCCTTGAAATTCTTCAGCCGGATGCCGAGCTCCTGGGCCACCTCCTTGTTTGTCTTGCCGGAAAACTCCATGAGATCACGCGCCACCTCCACGACGCATTTGTCCACGGCTTCGGCCTTGCCCTCGGCATAGGTCTTCACCAGATCCTCGGTCAGCCGCAGCAGAATTTTGAGACGATGCCGCACGAGGTGGTTGTTGGTCATCTCGTCGATTTCCTTGGCCAGATCGTTTTTCTTCAGCAGCTCCGCGTCCAGCACGCCACCGTTGTGGCGCGGGTGTTTTTCCGCCTCCATCACCTGCGCGACGACAGCCAGCATCACCTCGCGGCTGTAGGGGGCGCGCCCGCTGGGGAAAACGGGAGCGATGCTTTGCCTCACCCGGTCTTCCCAGGCGGCCTCGGCCTCGCCTTTGCGCGGCTTGCGCTTCGTTTCCCTCCACGCGGCCTGGAGTCTGGCCTCTAGGGTGGCAGAGGCTTCCGGCTGCTGGATGAGCCAGGCCAGGGAGACGCGCCGCCCCTTGTTCCACCGGCCCAGGGTGCGCTTTTGCAGGGGCGGGGGCAGCTCTGCCCACACGGCTTTCAGCATGCCGTTGGTTTTGGTGAAACGCAGGGCGGGGTCCAGCACCAGCGCGTCCTGCGCGTCCGGGTGGGTCATCATCAGCTCCACATTGGAAAATTTGGCGCCACTGGTCTCCAGCACTGCTTTTTTAAACTCTGCCGCAGTGAAGCCCCCTTCATGCCGCGCGATGCAGGTCAGCTTCTCCCGCTCTTCGGCGTTCAGCGGGCGGCCCTCGTCCTCCTTGCTGATGCGGACCTTGATGTTGGCCATGATCTCCGCCCAGCGATACTCCAAATACTCGCCACAGGTTTTCAGAGGCCGGTTTTTTCCAGACACAGGACACTGGCCGATGATGCGGTTGTCGAACCGTGGCACAGCCTGTCCAAAGAGAAGCCCCCCGGCAAAGCGGCCGGGCAGCTCCAGGTCGAAGCCCAGGGTCTGAAGCGCGGCACGTGCGGTCACCCCGGCCACCGGGGTGTCGTTCTCCGCGCAGAGGGCGGTGATGAGTGCCTCCGTGATCTGCGGCAGGGTGGCGGAATGTTTGCGCAGGAGGTCCACCACCTCGTCATGCACCACATCGCGCGGGAAGGCGGCATTGCTGGTCTTGTAGGCGATGGGAGAGCTCTGGGTGGCGCTGGAAAGGGGATCGACCTTCAGCTTGGCGCAGATGGTCTCGCACATGGTGGCCTTGCCATGCTTTTCCAGCAGATGCCGGGCGTTCTTCACCTTCTCGGTGTCGTCGGCGTCTTCCTCGTCGTCCCGGCTCCACTGGCGGTTGCCGTCATAGCCGCGATTGTGCGCATACCAGCGCAGCACGTCCCACAGCTCCCGCCAAGACAGCAGGGTGCCGCCTGCATGCACCCGGGCGGCCAGCTTCCATGGCCAGGGGCCGCCGGGTTCATCGAGCTGGGCGGGGCTGAGAACGCCCAGGCGGGCCAGCAGCTTTTTCATGCGTGCGATGCGCAGGCGCGTGCTGCGGATGTGCCTGCGCTGCCGGCGCAACTGCCGCCGGTTGCTGGCCAGGCAGTCATCGGTGGGAAAGAGCACCGTGCCACAGCCTTGGATTTGCGGAAGCCGCTCCTCCGTGATGTCCAGAACGGCCCAGCCGATGCTCGCGTGCCCGATGTCGAATGAAAAACTCAGTTTCTTCATATTGGTTCTTGCCTTAGGCTGAATAGCCATTATCCTTAGCTTGGAATCAAGAGCAAAGTTTGAAGTGCAGATCAGCTTCTGTCCGTCACGCGGACACGTCTGGCCTTAAAAGCACTCTCTTTTCAAATCAGGCCGCCCAGTGCACGGGCGGCCTGGTTTGCTTTGATGGAACGAGTGGCCCCATCTGGGGGCGTTCTTCACACCCGCGCGCCCATGAGCACCTTCATCACGTCGTCCATGGTGATCCAGCCGGTGACGTTTCCGGCGGGGTCGTCCACCAGGGATGCGATTTCGTGTTTTTCCAAATACAGCGTGAGGAGCTGGGTGAGGGAGGTCTTGCCGTCGATGTGCAGCGCGGGGCGCACCAGGGTGGTCCAGTCGGCGTCGGGTGTGTGCATGTTTTGCACGAATAGCTCGCGCACGCGGATGTAGCCGGTGATGTGCGCTGCTGTGCCGTCCTGGCTCACCGGATAGCTGCGGTGCAGCTTCGGGCCGAGGGCGTCCACGTTTTCCCGCAGGGTCTTGCGCAGGTCAAAGATGCGCACGGCCTCGCGCGGCACCATGGCGGTCTTCACCCGCCGCGCGCTCAGCGTGGCGGCGTGGATCATGATGATCTCCTCATGGTTGTGGAGGAGCTGCTCCGCCCGCGCGGCCTGCACCAGGGTGATGATGTCCATGATGTGGTCGCTCTGGCTGTGGCCGTCTCCAGACCCGCGTTTCAGCCGCTCGCAGAATTTTTCCATCAGGATCACCAGCGGATGGCAGAGCCAGAGCATCCAGGAAAGCGGGCCGATGAGGCGCGGGGCCAGGGCCTGCGCGTGGTGCACGCCGATGATCTTGGGGGAGAGCTCGCCGCCGAAGAGGATGGCCACGGACATGACGACGGAGAAGATCCACAGCCACTCGGTGCCATACAGGTGGGTGAACAGCGCGCCGGCCAGGGTGGCCAGGCCGGTGTTTGCCAGGGTGCCGAAGACCAGGATGGCGGAGATGGGGCGCTCGATCTGGTTTTTCAGCGCCAGCCAGCGCGCGGCCACCTTGCCGCCCTTGCGCTCCTGCAGCTTCAGGTCCAGCGGGTTCAGGCTCAGCAGAACCGCCTCCACCAGCGAGGCGAAGAAGGACACGCCCAGGCTGGCCAGGCAGACGATGAGGAAAAAGAGGAACATGGGCGGGGCTATGAGAGCCCCCAGCGCTTGCGCATGAACCGTTCCCATGGGCTGAACAATGCCTTGTCCGCCACGAAACCGACCAGCAGGATCACCAGCATGATGGCGGCCACCTGGTCCATGGCCTGCAGCTCGCGGCCGTAGTGCAGCAGGTGGCCCAGGCCGAAGGCGGAAAGCACTGTGACATAGATTTCAGCCGCCATCAGCGAGCGCCAGGCAAAGGCCCAGCCCTGCTTGGTGCCGCTCACGATGTGGGGCAGGCTGGCGGGCAGCAGCACATGCCACAGGAGGTGGAAGCCGCTGGAGCCCATGGTGGTGGCGGCGCGGCGGTAGATCGGCGGGATCTGGCGGATGCCATGGTCCGTGGCCAGCAGCACAGCCCACAGGGTGCCCATGACGACGATGAAGAGCATGGCGGTCTCCGTCTGGCCGAACCAGAGGAGGGCCAGCGGCACCCAGCAGACGCTGGGCAGTGTTTGCAGCCCGAGGGCCAGCACGCCAAGGGTGTCCTGCGCAAACTGGAAGCGTGCGGTGAGCAGGCCGAGGGGAATGCCCAGCAGGAGGCCGATGATGTAGCCGATGCCCAGGCGGGTCATGGTGACGACGCCAGCCTCAAGCAGGGTGCCATCCAGCAGGGAGGACCACAGGTACTGCCCCACGGAAAGGGGGGATGGGACCAGCACGGGGGACCAGACCCCGGCACGGCAGGCGGCCTCCCAGGCGGCGACGACGAGGGCGAAAAAGAGAAAGGAGCGAATGAAGCGGATCATGCCTGCTTGGCGGTGTGTTTTTTGAGTTCGACGGTGATGGCGCTGGCGAGCTGTGCCACGGCCACGTCGTTGATGTCCCGCTCGCGCGGCAGGTTCACCCGGTACTCGGCGTGGATGCGCCCCGGGCGCGGGGTGAAGAGCACCACGCGGTCCCCCAGGCACACGGCCTCGCGCACGTTGTGCGTGACGAAGATGACGGTTTTCTGCCGCTTCTGCTGGATGTCCTGCAGGTCGGAGTAGAGCTGCTCGCGTGTCATGGCGTCCAGGGCGGCGAAGGGCTCGTCCATCAGCAGCATGCGCGGGTTTGGCGCCAGGGCGCGGGCCAGGGCCACGCGCTGTTTCATGCCGCCGGAGAGCTCATGCACATTGGCATCGACGAAGCGTTCCAGCCCGACCAGTTTCAGGTAGTAGCGCGCCACCTCCTGGCGGTCCTTGTCGGTCAGGCTTGGCTTCAGTTTCAGGCCGAAGAGCACATTCCCCAGCACATTGAGCCAGGGGAAGAGCGCATGCTCCTGGAACATGACCATGCGCTGGCGGCCCGGGCCGGTGACTTCCTGGCCATCGGCGTGGATGCTGCCCTCGGTGGGCTTTTCCAGTCCGGCGATGAGGTTCAGCAGCGTGCTCTTCCCGCAGCCGCTGGCACCCAGCAGGCAGACGAACTCGCCCTCCTTCACCTGGAGATTGATGTTTTCCAAAGCTGTGACGGTCTGGCTGGAGCCATGATAGACCTTCGTCACGTTTTGCACGTGCAGCTTGGCTGGCGGTGGATTGGCAAGTTCTTCGGCGACGGACATTCGGGAAATGGAGGGTGGGATTAGAGCTTCGGCAGCAGGGCGTCCAGAGAGGGGAATTCGCCGATGAAGCCAGCCTTTTGAGCCGCCTTCACCATCTCATCCAGCCCGCTGCGGGAGATTTCCGTGTTCAGCACCACGCGGGGGAGGGAGCGGTCCAGCAGCGCGTCGCTTGGAGCCTTGGTGGTCAGCTCCTTCAGCTCGGCCTTGACCAGCTCGCGCGCCTCGGCGGCGTTCGCCTTGATCCAGTCCGTCAGCTCCACATGGGCGGCCACCAGCTTTTTGGCCAGCTCCGGGCGTTCGGTCACAAAGGCGGCGCTGGAGGCCAGCACGGTGGCAAAGGTGCCCGTGTCTTCCTGGAAGATTTTGCCATTGGCCTCCAGCTCCAGGCGGGAGACCCAGGGTTCCACGGTCCACACGGCGTCGATGTCGCCTTTGACGAAGAGAGCCAGCTGGTCCGGGTTTTGCGTGGGCAGCACGGAGGCATCACCACCGGTCTGTGTGACCTTGATGCCGTTGTCGGCCAGATAGGCGCGGAGCTGGATGTCCTGCGTGTTGCCCAGCTGCGGTGTGGCGATGCGCTTGCCCCTGAAGTCGGCAGGGGTGTTGATGTTCGCGCCGGGCCGGACCACCAGCGCGCTGCCGCCAACGGCGGCGCTGGAGAGGACGCGCACCTCGGTGCCCTTGGACTTGCCGTAGGCGTTCAGCACGGGGCTGGGGCCGATGTAGGTCACGTCCAGGGCCCGGGCAAAGATGGCCTCCGTGGCGGAGGGACCCGCATTGTACACGAACCACTCCACCGGCACGCCGAGGCGGGGCTCATACCATCCTTTGCCCTGGCGGCTGAGCTGATGCGCCACCAAACCCTGCACATGGGTGATGTTGGGGAAGTGGCCAAAGCGCAGAGGCGCGTTGGCGTCGGCAGGCTTTCTGCCGCAGGCGGTCAGGCCGGCGGCGGAGAGGGTGGTCTGGAGAAAATGGCGTCTGTTCATGAGATTGTCGGACGTGTTGTTGTTAACGGAGACGGGTTGGAACCTGGGGCGCGCAGCCTTGCTGGGCATATGTATGATGAAACAATATACACTGCGCAAGTAGGAATTAAATAATTTGGAGGTGATTCATGCAGATTTTTGAATTTCAATGTGTTAATGTGTTTCACATGCCAATTTTGGCACGTGTGCCTGACGTCGGCGGCCTGGAAAATGGCGTTGGAAAAGTGGAGCAGGGGGCTTGAGTTCCTGGATGCGGTTGGCTAATTGCCACGTTTCCCATCCCATGCCCGACAAACCACGTGCCGAATCTGCCCTTTGCATCCTGGACTGCCTCAGTGGTGAGCGGGTGGTGGTCCGGAAGTCACCCTTCGTCATCGGCTCCCTGCCGTCCTCGGACTTGCGCCTCATCTCGCCTTCCGCGCCGCAGGTGCTGTGTACCATCACCCATGAAGGCGGCAAGTATGAGGTGGAGGCCGCCTCGCAGGTCCTGCTCAACGGCTCGCCTGCGGAATCGTTCCGCTCGGTGGCAGGGGAGGAGCATTCGCTGGTGGGCGCGGGCTGCATGCTTGTGTTCAAGCACACCGGCAAGAAGGACGCCTGGCTGGGCCACAGCGTCACCCTTTTGTGGAATGTTTACGACCTCAGTGTGCATGACTGGACGGGGCCCTTTGGCACTGTGCAGCTCCGCGCATGGGTGGCACGTCTGGCGGAGGATGCGCGGCGGCAGCTGGTGCTCGTTCCCGCAGGCATGGAGGAGGTGGGATTCTTTGTGAGGGATGTGCGGGAACTCCTCGGCCTGGGCGGGCGGGATCGTGCGCTGGAGGACCAGGCATGGTTCCGCCGGCTGGCGGCTGCTTCTGAAAAGCATTAGCCACAGCCGCCATTCTCTGCGTACCATGTTTTCTTTATGAGTGTCTTGTCAGGTTTGAGCCCCCGGTTGTTATGGAGCTTGTTTGAAGAGCTCACACACATTCCCCGTGCGTCCGGCCGGGAGGGGCTGGCCGTGCGCTGGCTGAAGGAAAAAGGCGCATTGTTCGGCTGTGAGGTGGAGTTTCAGCAAATGGGGCCGGACCCGGAGGTGGGAAACGTGCTGCTGCGCAAACCCGCCACACCCGGCCGTGAGCACCGGCCCGGTGTCATCCTGCAGGCGCACATCGACATGGTGTGTGTGCGTGGCAATGCCAGCACGCATGATTTTGAAAAGGATCCCCTGGTCCTGCGGATGAAGGGGGACGACCTGTATGCCACAGACACCACGCTGGGGGCGGACAATGGCATCGGTGTCTGCGCCGCCCTGGCAGTGCTGGCCGCGCAGGACCTGGAGCACGGCCCGCTGGAGGTGCTGATCACCGTGGATGAGGAGTCGGGCCTCACCGGTGCGCAGTACCTGCGCCCCAACTGGCTCCGCGGGGCTTGTCTGCTGAATCTGGACAGCGAGGACGAGGGCGAGCTGACCATTGGCTGCGCGGGCGGCGTGGACAACATCGGCACGCGGTCCGTTTCCCGGGTTGCGCCGCCTGCCGGCGCGAGGCTGGTCGAAATCACCCTGGAAGACATGAACGGAGGTCATTCCGGCATGGCCATCGACAAGGCGCACTGCAACGCGCTGCGCCTTTTTGTTTATCTGCTGCGTCCTTGGATGCGGCAGTTCGGCCTGTCCCTGGCCACATTCCAGGGTGGCAAGTTTCGCAATGCCATTCCCTCCCGCGTCACCGCCACCCTGTGGGTGGGCGAGGACCAGGTGGCCGCCCTGGAGCAGGCCGTGGCGGAGGCTGAGGGTTTCTGGCGGCAGGCGTTGAAGCATCACCCCAAGCTCCGTCTTCACATCGCCCCGGCTGCCGTCGCAGTGGACAGCGCCGTGGCTGATGCCGACGCGGGCCTCTTTCTCGACGTCCTCGACGCGCTGCCTCATGGGGTGGAGGGCATGAGTCCCGAGGTGCCCGGCCTGGTGGAAACCTCCACCAACCTGGCCACGGCGGAGATCCATGGGGACACGGCCCGCATCACCCTTCTCACCCGCAGTTCGGTGGAGGTTTCCAAGGCGTTTTTTGTCAGCCGGATCAACGCCATCTTTCGTATGGCGGGCTTCGAGCCACAGACCGAAAACGACTATGTGGGCTGGGCGCCGTTGGCGGAAAGCCCCCTGGCAAAGCTTTGCGATGCCACGCACCGCGCGCTTTTTGGGAAGCCTGCGAAGATTGTGGCCGTGCATGCCGGGCTGGAGTGTGGTGTCATCGGCGCTATCTACCCCGACCTTGAGATGATCTCCTTCGGCCCCACCATCCGCAGCCCCCACACCCCTGAGGAGCACGTGAGCGTCCCCACCGTGGCCACCTTCTGGCAGTTGCTGACCGCCGTGCTCGCACGGGTGTGAGCGTGACGATGTTCCTGCGTTCATTCATCTGCCAAACGGCCCGCCTCATCGTCGCCGCATTCTGAGCATCCAGGTGAAAAACATGGCGGTCCCCAAGACTGCAATGAAGGACGCCCGCCCAGCGCCACCTGTGGCGGGTGTTTCAGCAAGGCCCCGCCAAGGTGCGGCACTGGTTCAAGAGGGGAGTTCCCACACATCAAAAAGCTGGCGGGGAAAACCGGGGCGGACATCTATTGCTGCCGCGTGGCGCGGCCTCATTTCAAACTCAAGATGAACGCCTTCACATCCGCATATTCCTGCGGTTTTAAGATGAGGTTCATCGGCGGCATGGGAGAGATGGGGGTTGCGGTGTAACCTTCCGCCAGCTTCGCATTGGGGTTCGACAGACTCTCCTCCAGGTAGGCCGCGTCCTTCCTTCCAGCGATGCCGTCCAACGCCGGGCCTACAGCGCTGCCCTGGCCTTTTAGCATGTGGCAGTTTTTGCAGGCGGCCACGGGGTGAGTCCAGAAGATCGTCTCGCCGCGCTTCACATCGCCGATGAGTTTGGATGCGTCATCCTCAGCCTCGGGGATCATCTCCACCAGGCTCACATCATCGAAATAGGTGTCGCCCTTGCCCACGTGCAGCAGGTTCAGGCTGGCCTTGGGACGGTCCTTGCTGTTGAAGACAACCTCGACCTCCGTCCAGTCCTGTGTGCGCAGGATTTTGGATGTTTCTGCGCGGCCGATGTGGTCATTCATGCTGGCCTTGCCACGGAAACCATGGGTCTTGATCCACGCGCCGAGTTTGTACTCTGTGTTCGGTTTCAGCGGCGCGTCGGCAAAGAAGCTGGTGTCCGCGTCCGCACGGGTGATCACCCGGAAGGCATTGTTGCCGGAGTGCGTCTTTCCTTCACCAGAAACAATCGTCCACTCCGCGCCTGGATTGCCAGGTCTGGCGCCGTAGTCCCGGCGTTTCCAGCCTTCCGGCAGCTTGGGGTTGCCGGTGGCCAGGGTTTCAAAACCTGGGTTGGGAAGCAGGTTGGGCCCCTCCTTGTAGTTCAGCGCGCCGTGCTTCTTGCCCAGGAGCTTCGCGGCCTCGGCCAGCCATTCGTCCTTCGCCACCGCCGGATCGGCGGCCAGTTTTTTGACCAGTGTTTTGATCTCTTCTGTGGTGGGGAAGCCGGCCAGCTTCACCAAGGCGGCGAGGCGTGTGTGCAGGTCTGGATCATTGAAGGTGCCGGAGCCGAAAAGCAGCGCCTGTGCCTTGGCGTCGCTGCCCAGCGCGCGCACCGCGTTGCGGCGCAGTTTGGCGTCCTTCGCCAGCAGGGCTGCCTTGTGGGTGGCCTCGTCTAGCTGGCCCAGGCCTTGCAGCGTCCACAGGGCGTGGATGGCCTTGTCATGGCCGTCATTGGCACTCACCGCAGCTTTCAGATCGTTGGGCAGATCCGCTTTGCCAGCATGAACAGGAATGCTGCCTGAGACGAGCCCTGCCTGCACCGATAGTCTGCCGTAGAGTGTGTCTTGTCCCAACGCGGCAACACAGTCGGCGGCTGTTCGCTTGGGCGGGGGGACAGCATGTTTTCTGGCGGCGACATGCCGGTTGTCCGGTGTCCTTGCAAAGACCCGGTAAATACGCCCGCGCGAATGATCCCGCAGATCATTTTCATGCGCCCCGCCAACGCCCGTGGTGGCCACAAAGCCGCCGCGTTCCACGCTCGGCGTGGGATTGTGCTGAATGATGAAGTTCTCGAAATCCGCCACCCAGAGCGCGCCATCCGGACCGATCTCCGCATGCACGGGGGAGTTCCACTCGTCGCTGCTGGCGTAGATGTTGCAGGCGTCCAGGGCCTTCCATCCAGCCCCATCAGGCTGAACGTCCATGAGGCTCACGACCTTCATGGTAGGCTCGCACACCATCGCCATGCCCTGAAAGCGCTTTGGCAGTGCGTTGCTGTAAATGAAATTGCTCCCGGCGGCGGAAGTGTATCCGCCAAACACGTCCACCTGCCGGAAGTTCGGCGTGATGGTGTGGCAGGTGTCCACCACGTTGATCTTCTTCGCCGTCATGCCGCGCGAGTTTTCTGGATAGACCGTGGCCGGAATGCCGCCGAAGAACAGCGGCGCGCCATTGGCGGTGCCGCCGAACTGATCCCCCGCGTCGTTCGTGCTGTGACCCCATGCGTTGTTGGTGAACTGATGCAGAAACTCCAGCGCGCTGCCATCCGGCTTGAAGCGATAGGTGCCCATGGAGAACTTCTGCATCCTGCCGCCCACCATGCCCTCGATGCCTGAGTAGCCCACGCAGCCGTAGATCCAGTTGTCAAAACCGTAGTGCAGGCTGCTGGCCTGCGCATGTGTGTCCTTGATGCCCCAGCAGTCAATGATCGTCTCCCGCACGTCCGCCTTGTCATCCCCATCCGTGTCCTTCAGAAAGATGAACTTCGGCGGCGCGGCCACGATGATGCCGCCGCGCGCAAACACAATGCCCGTGGGCAGGTTCAGCTTGTCGGCAAACACGGTGAACTTGTCCGCCTTTCCATCTCCATCGGTGTCCTCGCAGATTTTGATGCTGTCCTGTCCCTCTCCTC
>CAZPSQ010000076.1:0-22124 GCA_964588755.1 uncultured Prosthecobacter sp.
AACATCGAAATCATCGCCTTCGCCTGGCCAAAGCCGTGCGCCGGCTTGGGCGTCAGATCATAGTGTTGTGCCCCGCCCGCCAGCGCCGGATTGGCCAGCAGACCCTCCTGCTTCAGCAACGTGGCCAGCGCGATGGTGCCCATGCCATAGGCACCGGAAAGGAAACGACGACGATCAAGGGGGGACGACATGCCTTTATTTACGGGCTTCAGGCCCCGTCTTTAACGATACAGAAAAGGCTTTTAGGCCGCCCGATATGCCCCGATTCGCAGCCTTGACCTCCGGGCCAACCCGGCCAGTATTGGTGGCCCGATGACCACGCCCGCCCAGGCTCTGCTTCTCCTCAACCTTCGACTTACACGAGGGTAGGCGGCCCGCGTTTCCTCGTCATGCCCTTGCTGTCACGTTGCAGCATCCCTCCCGGCGCTCAGGAAAAGACTCCTGAAATCCCGCGCCCCTCCCGTGAATCCTGTCCATAGAACCTCTGTCATGTTGAAGAACCCCGCCACCAAATACCAGCGCTTCGATCCGGTGAAGCTGCCGAACCGTCAGTGGCCCTCCCAGACCCTCGAAAAGGCCCCCATCTGGTGCTCCGTTGACCTGCGCGACGGCAATCAGGCTCTCGCCGTCCCCATGAACGTCTCCCAGAAGCTCGAGATGTTCGACGCCCTCGTGAAGTGCGGCTTCAAGGAGATCGAGGTCGGCTTCCCCAGCGCCTCCAACACCGAATTTTCCTTCAACCGCCGCCTCATCGAGGAAAAGCGCATTCCCGACGACGTCACCATCCAGGTGCTCGTCCAGGCCCGTGAAGACCTGATCGAAAAGACCGTGCAGAGCCTCATCGGCGCCAAGCAGGTCATCATCCACATGTACAACTCCACCTCGCCCGCCCAGCGCAAATACGTGTTTGGCAGGTCGAAGGAGGAAATCATCGAAGTCGCCCGCAACGGAGCCAAGCTCATCAAGGACCGTCTGCACCGCCTGACCGAAGGTGGCACCAAGGTCACCCTTCAGTACTCCCCCGAAAGCTTCAGCGCCACCGAGGTCGAGTTCGCCAAGGAGATCAGCGAGGCCGTGATGGACGTCTGGCAGCCCACGCCGGAGCACAAGATGATCCTGAACCTGCCCGACACCGTCGAGGTCTGCATGCCCAACGTCTATGCCGACCAGATCGAGTGGATCTGCACGAACATCAAAAACCGCGACAGCCTCATCATCAGCCTGCACACCCACAACGACCGCGGCACCGGCACCGCCGCCACGGAGCTGGGCCTGCTGGCCGGGGCGGACCGTGTGGAAGGCACCCTGTTTGGCAATGGCGAGCGCACCGGCAATCTCGACATCGTCCAGGTGGCCATGAACCTCTACATGCACGGCATCGACCCGAAGCTGGACTTCAGCGACATGAACGCGCTGATCCGCATGTATGAGCGCACCACAGGCATGACGGTGCACCCCCGCCAGCCCTATGCAGGCGAGCTTGTCTTCACCGCCTTCAGCGGCAGCCACCAGGACGCCATCAAGAAGGGCTTCGCCGGGTACGACCAGCACAAGACCATCTGGGACGTCCCCTACCTCACCATCGACCCGAAGGACATCGGCCGCGAATACCATGAGGTCATCCGCGTCAACAGCCAGAGCGGCAAGGGCGGCGTCGCCTACCTGCTGGAAAGCGAGTTCGGCATCGAGCTGCCGAAGGACATGCAGCGCGAGTTCGGCCCCATCGCCAATGACCTGGTGGACAGGCTTGGCCGCGAGGTCAGCGGCGCCGAGCTGAAGGAAATGTTCTGGCAGGAATACATCGAGCGGGAGACCCCCTTCGCCCTCCATCACTTCCATGCAGACGGCGTGGATGGTGTCTTCACCTGCCGCTGCAGCATGATCAAGGAGGGCAGGGAAATCGGCGTCGAAGGCACAGGCAACGGTCCCATTGCCGCCTTCGTTCATGCCCTGGTCAATGACGCAGGCGCGTCCGCCTTTGAAGTCACCACCTATCGCGAGCAGAGCCTCAGCAGTGGCACCGAGGCCAGTGCGCTCGCCTACATCCAGATCAAAACCGCTGCGGGCAAAACCGTCTGGGGCGCCGGTGTGGACACCAACATCGAGCTCGCCTCCATCAAGGCCGTGCTCAGCGCCGTGAACCGCGCTGCGTAAGCAGCCTTCATGCGGGCACTGCCATCCTCGGGTGGCAGTGCCTTTGCTCGGCACATGGGGCTTGGGAAACATATCCTGTGCTTTCCCATGCTTGGTTTTAGGCGGGCCGGTACCCGCCCAAATGACGCGTCAATCCGGTTAAGTGGAAAGCAGTCGAATCCTTGCGTCTAATTCTTTCAACTAGGAAAAACGTCAGAAGTCGCGTTGACAGAAAAGGGAGCCGATTTAAATCGAGTCATGAAAGACATACTTCTCGGCCCGATCCTCGGTTACGAATGGGATGACTCCACAAGCACCTCTTACTACACGGTGGTGGCGCGGATCAAAAAAGGGGTGGGGAACCCGGCCTGGACACTCAATGGAGAGACCGTGCCGCTGACGAACATCTCCGGACCGTTGCATGACGGCTCCGCGATCTGGCGCGGGGAGCTGGCGCTGAAGCCCTTTGATGAGGCCACCGGCCGCACCATCGACTACAGGATCAAACGCCGTGACAACAAACTGGCCAACGTCTGTGGCGATGATCATTGGCGCTTCCATTTGCCGGGGAAGCCATCCAAAAAGCATCAGCCGCGGATTGCCTTCTGCTCATGCAATGGGTTTAGCGACCCGAATGCCGCGAAAGGCATGGACCCTCTGGCGCTGTGGAAGCACTTTGAGTCGCTCAATCAAAACCACGGTGCAGAAGGCGCGCCTTACTCGCTGCTGCTGATGGGCGGGGACCAGCTTTATTGCGACAACATCGCGCGGCAGGAGAATTCGGGGTTCGCTCTTTGGACATGGCTTCAGCCCGGCAGCCGGAAGAAGGAGGTGCCCACGCCAGCGGAGTTTTTGAAACGCTACACCGACCACTATCTCCTTGGCTGGGTCGGGCCGGCGGAGCATCCCCACAGGGCGATGATCAACATGATGGCCAGTGTGCCAAGTGTCATGGTGTGGGATGACCACGACATCTATGACGGCTGGGGCTCCTACCGGGCGCAGGAGGACGACCGGCCCTATCATGTGCAGGCTTTTGCGGCGGCACGGCAGGCCTATCAGTGGTATCAGGCGCGGGGCAGCAACCGGTCCTTGATCGACAGGAAGGTGGCCACGCCGCGCCACTTCTCCCAGGGGCTGAGCTTTGGGCCCTATGCGATCCTGATGCTGGACAACCGTTCACAACGGACGCCCACCCAGATCATGAGTGAAAAGCAGTGGCAACAGGTTGTCAGCTGGGGGGATGCCCATGCGGACAAAGGCCAGACCCTGCTGGTGGTGACGCCCATTCCGGTGGTGTACCGGCGCTTTGCAAATTGGGTGAGCGCGCTGCCAGGGGAGCATGGCGGAGAGGACGACCTGCTCGACCACTGGAACCACCAGGATCATGAAGGAGAGCGCAACAAGCTCATCTACCATTTGTTCGAATGGCAGCGTCGCTACCGGCGGGTGATGCTGCTTTCCGGGGATGTGCATGTCGGCAGCCTCGGCTTTCTGGAGAACACGGAAACGCACCAAGAAGTCGCGCAGATTGTGGCGTCGGCCATCGTGCATCCCGCGCCCACCCGAATGCAATGGGCGGGCGTCTGCGCTCTAAGCTCGGATGAGGACTACAGCATCCGTGCGCAGCCGGTGATCGCCAAAATGGTCCGGCCCCAGGGGGCTTCGGACCGGTTCTTGGTCTGCCGAAATTTCGCGTGGTTCTTTGAGGGCGACGACGGAAAGCTTTGGGTCAACTGGGAATGCGAAGATCCGAAAGCTGGCGTCAGGCAGGTGGTGACGCCGATCAGGTGAGCCTTCCATGACCGTGCCGGAGGCGGCCCTCAGCACGGGGGCTGGGGCCGGCTAGGTCCGCAGCTCGCGGAAGGTCACATGCAGCTCCTTCTCGATCTGCGGCAGCTTACACTTCTCCTTGGGGTGCACCAGCGCCAGGGACATCCCCTTGTTCCCCGCGCGTGCCGTCCGGCCGCTGCGGTGCGTGTAGTATTCCAGCTGCTCCGGAAGCTGGTGGTGGATCACAAAGGCCAGACCTGCCACGTCGATGCCGCGCGCCGCCACGTCCGTGGCCACCACGAACTGCACGCGCTCCTTTTTGAAGGCACGCATCACCTTGTCACGCTCCTTCTGCATCAGGTCCCCCTGGATCACCCCCACGGGCAGTCCCTGGTCGGCCAGGGCTTGGTGCAGCGTGTTGGCGTCCGCCTTCGTGCGGCAGAAGATCACCCCGCGCTTCTCCTTCTGCCGGATGAGAAAGTCGGTGATGAACTTCACCTTCTCCTCCGGCTTGAGGATCACAAAACGGTGGTCGATGTCCCGGTTCACCACATTCTCCTGGTCCACCTGGATCGTGTGCGGGTTCGGCTCCATGCAGCCACGGATCAGCAGGTGGATCGCCTCCGGAAACGTGGCGGAAAAAAGCCAGGTGCTCTGCCGCTGGCCGGTCAGCTTCAGGATCTCCAGCAGCTGCTTCTTGAAGCCCATGCTCAGCATCTCATCCGCCTCATCCAGCACCAGATGCCTCACGTTTTGCAGGTCCAGCGCACGGCGCTCGATCATGTCCATCACGCGTCCCGGCGTGCCCACGATGATCTGCGTGGGCCGCTTCAGCGCCTCCGCCTGCCGGTCGATGTTGTCGCCCCCCGTCAGCACCTCCACAAAGATCTTTTTCTCCACATGCTTGGTGAAGCGGAACAGCTGCTTGCCGATCTGCTTCGCCAGCTCCCGCGTCGGCGCCAGCACCAGCCCCTGCACATGGCGCACGCGGCTGTCCATCTTCATCAGCAGCGGCAGGCCAAAGGCGGCTGTCTTCCCCGTGCCCGTCTGCGCCTGCCCCACCAGGTCGCGGCTGCTGCCCTCTTGAATCAGGAAGGGGATGGCCTTCTGCTGCACCTCCGTGGGATTTTGAATGCCCAGCTCCTCCAGGCCACGGTTCAGGTCTGCCCGGACGCCGAGTGTTGCAAAGGGATGCTGCTGCTGTTCTTCCATCCCCAGCCTTCTCTCAGGATGCCGCCAAATGCCAGCGGAATGCTTTGCCAGCAGGCACCTCTGCTGGCTATGATGCCGCCATGCCTCAAATCCCCGGACTCCGCAGTTGCTACGCCAAGGTCGGCCGTTTCATCTACTTCGGCCGCATGCTGGACAAAATCCGCCTCCACGCGCAGGGAAAGATGCCGGAGGACTACGCCGTCCTCCTGGGCGACAGCCAGTTCTACACCCTGGACGGCCGCCTCTGCCGCTTCCTCGGCGTGCCCTATGCGGAGATCAAGGAGCGCACGCTGCAAGGCGGCACCGACGAGGAGATCCTCGCCTGGGCGCATCAGCGCGGCACCCCGCGCACCGATGAGGAATGCCACATGTGGAACCGCTTCATCGCCAAGCTCGGCTGGCGGGACGAGCGCACCCACGTCATGCCGCAGCGCATCATCGACAGCGGCCTTCAGGGCAAAGTGGTGGAGACCGTCATCGACCACATCGAATATGATGAAGGCCGCGACCCCGTGGCGCAGCGGATGTGGGAGGGGATTTAGACCTCCCGCCGTTTCTTGATGAATTTGCTCCGCTGTGGGTCTCGTCGTGTCATTGGGGCTGATCTGGCGCTTCGCTCACCTCAGGCTTTCATGGCACTTGGCTCAACTTTTGGGAAGCAGGTCATAAACCTTTAGCCAGACCGCAAGGGCTAGCAAAAGGAAGGAGAGAACGGTGAAGGATATGCCAAAGAATTTGGCGGTGCGAGCGTCGCTCTCATTCGTGGAGACATATTTCCGCATATCCATGACCTGCCACTCAATTTTGAAAAGTGGCGATGGAAGGTGCGCTTCCATTGCATCAACCATGTTTGACTTTGCCCCGCTGGCAATTCCATAGGAATTTAGCATTCGGTGCCAGATGTAGCTCATGACTCCGCCGATCGCGGCTAGCACAGCCCCTCCGATCACCGCAAAAATGCCCGTTTTATCGTAACTTCCGGCAAAGGCGCCGATGCCACCCAAAACTGCCGCCATGATCGTTGAATAAACGGTGTTCACCTGCTGACGTCGGCTGATCAAAGACTCCCAGCTGGTGACAATGGTCGTGTATTGTGCCAGAAAGGCGGACAATGACCCTTCGTTTTTCAGGTCAACGGAGGGTTTGAGGATCGCCTGGGGCAGAAGCACGTTTATTAAGGCGAGAGCAAGCTCGACTGGAGCCGGAGAAATGAGTTTTAGTTTGAGCATTTCCACCAAAGGCTTGGCTTCTTCCGGCAGGCGATACTCATTGTTCAGCTTCACAAGAACAATGGGTTTTTGATGGGCGTGGGCTCGCTTGATTTCCCAGCCAACATGGGGGCTCTCCCAAGTTTCTTTGCCAATCACACAGACAAAGCCCTCGCTTTTCTGAATGGAGGACTCCACTTCCTGCCGCCATTCGTTCGATGCGACAATGTCTCCCAGAACGGGCTCGAGCGGCAGGTTGGGATATTGTTCGAGCAAGGCCGCGACCATCTTCTCTACATTTTCTCTGTCGCTGAAGCGGCAGCTGAAAAAAACTTTCGGAATGTTCATTGGGAGTAAGTTGCGACATTGAGTGTAGGCCAGCTTCAGTGGACGGGCAAATAGGTGTTGGTAACGTGTGTGTGGGGGGGCGGATTGGCCCGGGAGGGTGTTCTTCGTGGGGGATGTTTTCGAAGGCCAGTGGCCGGGATTTCAGGTGAATCCCCGATGACCTTCATGCTTCCCAAACGCGGCCGCGCTTGATAGCCTCCGCCTCCTATGAACCGCAAAACAGCCGCCGACTTCCCGCAGGATCTCCTCAATCTGTATGACGACTTTGCCCACGGTCGCATGGACCGCCGTGGCTTTCTGGATCGCGCCTCGCGTTACGCTGTCGGCGGAGTCACCGCCGCCGCGCTGCTGGAAATGCTCAGCCCCAACTACGCCCTCGCGGAGCAGGTCGCCAAGAACGATCCCCGCATCGAGTCCGCCCATGCGGAATACGACTCCCCCCAGGGCGCGGGGAAGATGCGCGGCCTCCTGGTGCGGCCCGCCAAGACCGCAGGCAAGCTCCCCGGCGTCATCGTGGTGCATGAGAACCGCGGCCTCAATCCCTACATTGAGGACGTGGCCCGCCGCGTCGCCGTGGCCGGGTTTGTGGCCTTTGCCCCGGATGCCTTGTTCCCCCTCGGCGGCTATCCGGGCAGCGACGACAAAGGCAAGGAAATGCAGGCAAAGCGCGACCCCGCGCAGATGATCGAGGACTTCATCGCCGCCGCCAAATGGCTCGCCGTCCATCCCGCCTGCGACGGCAAGGTCGGCGTCGTCGGCTTCTGCTACGGCGGCGGCATGGCCAATACCCTGGCCGTGCGCCTGCCGGACCTCATCAAGGCCGCCGTGCCCTTCTACGGCCGCCAGCCCGCCACCGAGGACGTGCCGAAGATCACAGCCGCCCTGCTCATCCACAATGCAGAGCTGGACGCCCGCGTGAACGAAGGCTGGCCCGCCTACGAGGCCGCGCTGCAGCAGGCCGGTGTGCGTTACACCGCCCACATGTACCCCAAGGCCAACCACGGCTTCCACAACGACACCACGCCCCGCTACGACGAGGCCGCGGCCAAGCTGGCCTGGGAGCGGACGATTGTGTTCTTCAACAAGACGCTGAAGGCCGGGTGATCCTGGCTGCGGTCCTGCTCATAAGGAATCTCATTGGGTGATAGAGCAGGGGAACGGCTTCGTTCAAGGAGCCGCCCCCCAAATGAAGTCCAAGTTACTCATTCGAATGAGCGCCCTGCTTCTTGCCTTTTCCGCGACCTGTCCGCAGGCGCAGGAGGCGCCGCCTGCCGCGCCAGACCCAGACCTGCCCCAGCCGATCGATTTCAGCTTCGCGGATGATCTGGTCATGCAGCCGCCCTTCACCCGCATCGTCAGCTTCGAGCAGACCTACGCGCTCACCGGGGTGGCCTATGTGGATGGGCAGCCCGTCGCCACCGTGCTGAACAAGGAGACCAAAAAAAGCTTCGTCGTCACCGGCGAGCCAAACGCCCAGGGCTGGGCGCTTGTGGCTGCCAGTGCCGATTCGAACCTGCATCAGACCCAGGTCGAATTGTCCGTCGGCGGGGAGATCGTCGCCATGCACTACGGCGGCATGCAGCTTTCGCCGGGCAGCGCCGCACCAGCGGGAACCAGCGGCAAAACCCGTCTCGCTGACGGCAGTGGCAAAGTTCGCGCCTCCTCCTTCCTCGGCGAGGATGGCAGAAAGATGTACGCCTCACTCTCTCCGGAGGCTCGCGACAAGTTCAAAGACCTCGTCCTCGCCCGCGTCGAAAAGCGCCCCGAACTCACGCGCGAGCAGCAGGCCGCCTACGCGCAAAAAGTCTTCGCCAGACTCAAGGCCACCGATCAGGGGACGCCCGGCAAGCAGCCGAAAACCGCCAAAACCTCGAAAAAGAAGCAGGGCGCTTAGCAGACTGCGGCAGCCTGGGTGGCTTTGCTTTGGCAGCCACCCTCCGCCTCCCGCTTTCTCAATTGCCCGCATGCCGCGTCAATGTCCGGCCCGCGCGCCCGCCGCAGATGCGCCACCGTGCCCTGGGCGCGCAGCTCGGCCAGAAACGCCTCCGTCTGCCCCAGGCTGCTCGGCGCATAGGCCCGCCCGCGCAGGCTCAGCCCGGTCGGGTTGTAGCGCAGCAGGTTCACATGCATCCGGCGGCCCTGCAGCAGCCGGGCCAGCTCCCGCGCCTGTGCCAGGGAGTCGTTCACACCTTCCAGCAGGCAGTATTGAATCGTGGTGATCCGGCCGCTCTGCGCTTGATGGCGGTCGGCCGCCGCCAGCACATCCTCCACCGCAAACCGCCGTCCCATCGGCAGCAGGTCCGCCCGCGTGGCATCATCCGGCGCATGCAGGGACAGCGCCAGATGCACGCCCAAGTCAGCCTCCCGCAGTTCCTCGATGCCCGGCACCACGCCCACCGTGGAGATCGTGATCTGCCGCCAGCCCAGCGCGCCCAGCTTCGGGTCTGCCATGCGCCGCACGGCGGGCAGCACGTTTTTCAGGTTCAGCATTGGCTCCCCCATGCCCATGAAGACGATGGTGCGCAGCGTCCGCCCGGCGGCCTGCGCCTCCCGCCGCAGGCGGATGAACTGCTCCACGATCTCGCCCGACGTCAGGTTCCGCTCAAACCCGGTCTGCGTCGTCGCACAGAAGTCACAGCCCATGGCGCAGCCCACCTGGCTGGAGATGCAGCCCGCCGCGCGGTCCGGGTGGTAGTCCGGCATCAGCACGGACTCCACCGTGCGTCCGTCCGTCATCCGCAGCAGCAGCTTCGTCGTGCCGTCTTCAGACACCTGCCTGCGCGCCAGACTGGCGGCCTCTCCTGCAAAGGCCGCCCTCAGTCGTTCCTCCAGTCCGCCGGGCAGCAGCGCGCTTGCCCGCATCGCCCCGCCTGGGGCCTCAGTGCCATACACCCGCCGCAGCACGCGCTCCGCATGCGTCGCCTTGAACCCCTCCGCCTTCAGCCACGCCGTCAGCTCCCCGGTCGTGAGGTCAGGCAGGGAGCGGGGCAGGGCGGCGGCAGTCACAGTCATGGGCAGGGTCGGCGGCAACAAACAGCCCGCATCCATAGCCATCTGCTCACCCCACATCCACCACTTTCCCCTCAGGGGCCTTTCTCCGTGCCGCCACCCATTCCTCATACCTCTCCAGTTCCCGCTGCACCAGTTTCAGGCAAAAGGCCACCACCGTCGCGTCATCCAGATAGCCGATGCCCAGCAGCGCGTCCGGCAGCACATCCACAGGATTCAGCACATACAGCAGCGCCAGCGCCACCGCGCTGATCGCCCAGTACGGCACCTCGCGGTAGCTGCCGTTCCAGTAGTCACGCACCAGGCCCAGCATGATCTTTCCCTGCTCAAAGAGATGCTTCAGCTTCGGCAGCTTGCCTTCGATGTCCTGCGCGCGCTGGGACACCTTCTCGATGCTCATGTCATGCTCGCCGTTGGCCGGGGTGCTCATGGGGGGAATGATTAGCCGCTCGGCCAGTCGATGTCCAGCGGCACACCGATTACAACCACCGCCCAGTTTTGTTTGAACAAGACCAGGATCAGAACTTCCAACGATGTGTCACCGTCAAAAAAACAACCTCCCCATGAATCGTACTCTCGTCAGCATGCTGATGGGATGGGCCTCGTTGCTCATCGGAACCACCAGCCTTCAAGCCCAGCAGCCCGCATCATCCCCGGCCCGGGCCATCATCGTCTTTGATGCCTCCGGCAGCATGTACGGCCAGGTCGCCGGCGGGGTGAAGATAGACATCGCCAAAAAAGTCGTGAGCGACATCGTCTCCACCATCGACCCCGCCATGGAGCTCGGCCTCATTGCCTACGGCCATCGCAAAAAGGGCGACTGTGAGGACATCGAGCTGCTCGTCCCACCGCAGGCCGGCAGCGCCGCCGCCGTCCTGAAAGCCGTCGCCGGGCTTGAGCCGAAGGGCAAGACCCCCCTCACCGCCGCCGTCGTTCAGGCCGCGCAATACCTCAAATTCCAGGAAAACAAAGCCTCCGTCATCCTCGTCAGCGACGGCGTCGAAACCTGCGAGAAAGACCCCTGCCAGGTGGCCACCGAGCTGGAAAGCCTCGGCATCGACTTCACCTGCCACGTCATCGGCTTTGACCTGAAGGCTGGCGAGTCCTCCGGCCTGGAGTGCCTGGCCAAAAAGACCGGCGGCATGTACCTCGCCGCCCAGGACGCCGGCACGCTCAAGACCTCCTTTGAAACCGCCATGAAACAAGTGGCCAAACCAGTGACCACGCTGGTGCTGGAGGCCCGCAAATCCTCCGGCGGCCCCCTGCTGGAAGGCGTCTCCTTCCAAATCTTCGCCGAAGGCTCCGGCGAAAACGCCATCGCCTCCGGCAACGGCGGCCGCTGGAGCTCCGAGCTTCCCAAGGCGGGCAAATACACCATCAGCGCCCGGCTGGGTGGCAAAAGTATCGAACTTGAGGCCACCCTGAAAGACGGCGAGACCGTCACCAAGGAAGTCGTGTTTGCGGAGACCGGCCTCAAGGCCACCGCCCATGCCGTGGAAGGCGGCCCCGCCTTTGAAAAAGACGTCTCCTGGCAGGTCCTCAGCCCCAATGCGGATGCCGAGGGCCGGCGCGAGCAGCTCGCCTTCAGCTATGAGGCCCAGCCCTTCATCAAGATGGCTGCCGGCAGATACCTGCTGGAGGCCACCCGTGGCGACGCCACCGCCAGCATGGAGGTCGAGGTCAAGGAAGGCGCCCCCCAGAATTTCAAGATCATCCTTGGCAGCGGCAACCTGAAGCTCTCCGCCGCCTCCGCAGAAGGCCAGGAGCCCTTCTCCAAAGACCTGGCCTGGGAGGTCCTTTCCCCTGCGGATGCAGAAGGCCAGCGCAAAAATGCCGCCTTCAGCTATGAGGCCAGGCCCACCATCACACTGCCCTCCGGCAAATGGCTCGTCACCGTGGCCCATGGGGATGCACGGGGACAAAAAGAGGTCGAGGTGAAAGCCGGGGAAACCCAGAACATCGTCGTCATCCTCGGCAGCGGCCGCGCCAAGCTCGCCGTCGTCATGGAGGAAGGCGGCACCCCCGTGGCCAAGGATGTCGCCTGGGACATCCAGGGCGAGGCTGATGCCGAAGGAAACCGCAAAAAAGTGGCCTACAGCTACGAGGCCCAGCCCACCCTGAACCTCCCTGCGGGCAAGTACCTCGTCCTGGCCCAGGTCGGCAATGCCACCGGCAGCACCACCATCGACATTGAGGCTGGGAAGACCATCGAACGCACCCTCGTGCTTGGCGCCGGCCGGCTCAAGCTCTCCGCCAGCGCCGCCGAAGGCTCCTCCCCCCTCGCCAACGACCTCAGTTGGGAAATCCTGGGTCAGGCAGATGCCGAAGGCAATCGCGCCAAGGCCGGCTACAGCTATGAGGCCCAGCCCACCCTCAACCTCCCCGCCGGGAAATACCTGGTGGAGGTGAAGTGGGGCAGCGCCACCGTGCGGAAGGAGGTGGAGGTCGCCGCAGGCAAGCTTGTCGAAGTCCCCTTTGTTCTCAATGCCGGCACCCTGGCCGTCAGCGGACACATGGCGGAAGGTGCCGACGCCGCCACGGGCAACGATCTGGCTTGGGAAATCCTGACGGAGCCGGACGCCGAAGGCGAGCGGAAAAACGTCGGCTACAGCTACGACCCCCAGCCCAAGTTCCGCGTGGCCGCTGGCAAATACACCATCAGCCTCAAGCGCGGCGGCGCCGCCGTCACCCAGGAGGTGGAGGTCGCCCCTGGCAAAATGACCTCGCAGAAAGTGCTCTTGAACGCAGGCATGCTCAAGCTCAGCTCCGCCACCTCCGGCGGCTGGGAGGTCTTTGGCCCGCAGGATGCCGAAGGCAACCGCAAGCAGTTCTTCTACTCCTACGATGCCGAGGCCAAGCTGGCCGTGCCTGCCGGGAAGGTCCTCATCGTCCGCAAATCAGACGACAAGCGCGCCGAGAAAGAGCTGGACGTGAAGGCCAACACCCTCACCGAGCTAACCCTGGACGCGAAGTAAAAGGGCAAAAATCATCCACACATGAACAAAGCCGTACCCTCTGCCGCGTGCGATGCTATCGATAACTCGCGCCGAGCTTGGCACAGCAAGCCATGATCGGCGCATAACAACCCTATGAAAATCACATCATTCACCCTCATGCTCCTCCTCGCAGGCGGCATCACCTCCTGCGAGAAGAGCCCGGAAGCCGCCAAGGCGTCCGAGGACACGAAGAAGGCGGCAGAAGCCGTCAAAGAAGCCGCCAAGTCCAACCTGGACGCCGCAGGCAAGCAGATCGAACAGGCCAAGGAAGCCGCCGGCAAGCAGCTTGAGCAGGCCAAGGAAGCCACCAAGTCCAACCTGGACGCTGCTGCCAGCCAGCTCGATCAGGCCAAGGAAGCCGCCGAGAAAAAAGCTGCCGAGCTGAAGGCTGCTGCCGAGAAGGAAGCCCAGGCGGTCAAGGAAGCCGCAGAAAAGAAACTGGAAGATGCCAAGTCTGCGGTGAACGCTGCCGTGGAGCAGGCCAAGGAAGCCGTGACTCCGGCCCCGGCCCCCGCTCCCGCTCCCGCTCCCGCCGTGCCCGACACTGCACCACCTGCTCCTCCGCCCGCTCCTCCGCAGTGAGGTCAGCGATGCTCCTTAGTTAGTTAATGAAACAAGCGCCAGGACTTGCTCCTGGCGCTTTGTTTTTGCCCCGCACAAGGCAACTGTCACCCTAGATCCGGGGTTGATCGTCGAAAATAGATGGTTGAGAGCCTGAGAATGATACCGCTATGAAGGTTACGGTGTTCACTTTTCAGAGGATGGCTTCTAGTTCCCTGAGCCTCTGAAGCTCAGGCCATCAACGATCAACCATAGACCATCAACTCCGTTTTCAGGTTAGGCGGTTGCGCTGGAAACCCGCAGTGACCTGCGGCGTCCTGCCAGGGCTGTGGCAAAAGCGCCCAAGATAAGGACCATGCTGCCCGGTTCCGGCACCGGGACCAGCATGAACGGCCGCTGTGGGCCTGGCAGATTCGGTCCCAGAGATTCATAGCCCCAGCCCACGATCACTCCGTCCGCATTGATGTCCATCGCATGGCTCAGCCTGAAATTGCCAAGCCCGGAAGTCAGATCGTTCAGATTGTAAACCTGCCCGGTGCTGTCCCACAGCAGCGCCTCCTGGTCCGACGGGTAGCTGCCAACGGCCTGCTGGTAGCCCACCACAAAGCCCAGATCGTTGATCGACTCGGCATAAGACATCAGCGCCGGATCTTCCGGCAGCAGATTCTGCGGCACTCCATACTGGGTGAAGTAAGCCCTCGCTATGGCGGTGCTGGAAGGGCCCGCTATCCGTCTTGTGCCCACCTCGGTGCCATTGTTGTTGATTTTGGTCGGGCCCAATGAGGCGGGATTGTTTGCATCCACCGTTTGGACGACGATCTGCCCGTTGTCATTGATGGCCTTCACCACCGTCCTGGTTCCTGCGGAGGGATTCGGCAGCGGCGTCAAGACTCCGTTGGTGTACACATACCCAGGAGTGTCGCTCCATGCCCATCCGCCGCCCACCACTTGCCCCTGGTTGTTGATGCCGTACGCCACGCCAGTGGTGTATCCGGGCGTGCTCAGCAGTTGCAGGCTCCCATCGGCATGATAAATCGCCGACTCACCCCCCATATACGGAGTGTGTTGGATGATGGCCGCAATGGTCCCCGCATTGTTGATATCCATGCCGAGCGTCTGGAAGGTGCCGGCAGGGAAGTAAAGATCCTGCGCAATACCGTTGGCCCAGGTGAAGGCCCGGCTCTCCTGCGTGAACACCGTGCCCGGGACAAACCGCGTGCCCACCACCTGGCCAGAATCATTCACCGCATTGGCCTGGCCAATGATCGTGCCCCCCATGCTCAGGTCCACATACTGATACTGTGTGACCGCAAAGGCCTGCGCGGTCAGCAGCACCCACAAACTGGTGAAAACAGCAAGACGCGAGGGGGAAGACTTCATGGGGATCGTAGGATTCTCCTGTTCCTCTCCTCTTAGCTTCTATCAGGATAAGTGTAAAGCTTATTTCATAAATAATGTATTTACTAAAACAAAGTTTATATTAAACATATTTTAATCATGCTCCATATTGATAAATATGGAAAATAAAAAGACCGGGTCAGGCGACGCTCGGCACCTCAAAACCCTGGCGATATTCCCTCGTCAGCAGCGCCAGCGCCTCCGGCGTGGCCGTCGCTCCCGTGAAGGTCTCCTTCGCCACATCCAGCTCCAGCATCGGCCCCATCTTGATGTCCAGCGTGGCCGCATCCAGCTCGTTGTTCACCAGGTGCTGATGGAAGTCCGCAATGACTTCGTTCCATGGCTGGAAGTCCTTCACCGCCGCCTCGGCCTCCGCACGGTTGTATTTCTGCCCCAGGCGCTGGCTGATGTTCGCCAGGTGGCACCACGCGCTGGAGTAGTGGATCTTTTCGATCTCCCCCTTCAGCTGCTCCGGTTTGCGGCTGCGCACCGCGTCGATGAAGTTCGCCGCGTGCGTCTTGCCGCCGTCCCCCTTGAAGGTCTGCAGCTTCGTGCCTGCGGCGTCATACGCCGTGCCGCCGCCACGGCTGCCGGTGTAGTAACCGTTTTCACATTCGATGATCAGAAAGGCCCCCGTCCGGCGCCGCAGGTACACATCCGGCGCCCGCATGCCCTTCTGCCTCGGCAGGTTGTGGAAGTCGATGATCACCGGAATCTCCCCCGTGTCCATGTAGGCAAAGTGCGTGTTCGGCGTCTCCCCCGCGTCATCCCAGCCAAACCGCCCGCCGCCGGCGATCACACGCTTCGGCAGCGCCACCTTGTCGCGGAAGACCACATTGCGCAGATCATCCAGAATGTGCGGCCCCCAGTTGCCCATCTCGCCGTTGCCCGTGTTCCAGTCCCAGTGCCAGTCATAGTGCAGCCTCTCCCGGTACAGCGGCTCGTCCTGGGCCGGCCCCAGCCACAGGTTGTAGTCCACGCTCTTCTGCGGCGTCAGCGGCCTCTCCGTTTTGCCAATGCTGCTGCGCTGGCTGTAGTGGTTGCACCGCACGTATTTGATCTTGCCCAGCGTCCCTGTGTCCAGAAACGCCTTGATCTCCTCCTGCAGCGGGTCGCTGCGCTGCTGCGTGCCCCCTTGCACGATGCGGTTGTGCTTCCGCGCCGCCTCCACCAGCTTGCGTCCCTCCCAGATGTTGTGGGACACCGGCTTCTCCACATACACATCCTTGCCCGCCTGGATCGCCCAGATGGAGGCCAGCACATGCCAGTGGTTCCCTGTGGACACCACCACCGCGTCCACCTCCTTGTCCTCCATCACCCTGCGCAGATCCTGCGCCGTCTTCGCGTTCGGAAACACCTTCTTCGCCTTGTCCAGCATCGCCGTGTCTGGATCACACAGGTACACAATCTCCACCCCCGGCACCTTCGCCATCCGGCTCGCATTCCCCAGCCCCTGGCCCCCCAGGCCGATCGATGCCACACGCACCGTCTCATTCGCCCCCAGCACCCGGCTGGCGGACAGCGCCGTGAAGGCAAGGGCGGACTGAGTGATGAAGGAGCGGCGTGAGGTGTTCATGGTACGTGATTGGGTTGGCATGTGCGGATTTTCTCAAAACGGCGCGGCCAGGGCAAGTCCTTCCTCAATCACGGGGCCGCGCCCTTTGACTTCATCCCCACCGCCTGCTACGTGCGTATCCCATCCTCCACCTCAATGCCCACCGAACAAGACATCCGCACCGCCCTCGGCCACGTCCGTTACCCTGGCTTTAGCCGGGACATTCTTTCGTTCGGCTTGGTGAAGGAAATCCAGGTGGATGCGGCCAGCGGCAATGTCGTGGTGGAGCTCTCCCTCGCCACCCGCGACCCCAACATCCCCCGCCTCATCCATGAGCAGGCCATGGACGTCCTGAAGGCCGTCCCTGGCGTCCGGGATGTGAAGCTCAACTTCGACATCAAAGACCCTCCCGGCTCCGTCGCCACCGCCGCCGACAAGCTGGGAAAAGCCAGCATCCCCGGCGTCAAGCGTGTCATCGCCGTCGGCTCCGGCAAAGGCGGCGTGGGGAAGAGCACCGTCGCCTCCAACCTCGCCGTCGCCCTCAGCAGTTCCGGCCTCCGCGTTGGCCTCTGTGACTGCGACCTCTACGGCCCCAGCATCGCCCACATGTTCGGCACCGACGAGCGGCCCTACCAGAACGACGAGCAGCAGATCGTCCCCATTGAAAAGAACGGCCTGCAGCTCATGTCCATGGGCTTCCTCCTGGAGGACAGCTCCCCCGTCATCGTCCGTGGCCCCATCGCCACCCGCTACACCCAGCAGTTTCTGCGGCAGGTCGCCTGGGACAACCTCGACGTCCTCGTTCTCGACCTCCCGCCCGGCACCGGCGACATCCAGCTAACCATCGTCCAGACCGTGGCCCTCGATGGCGCCGTCATCGTCACCACCCCGCAGGAGATCGCCCTCATCGACGCGCGCAAGGCCGTGTCCATGTTCCAAAAAGTCAACGTCCCCATCCTCGGCATCATTGAAAACATGAGCTACTTCCTCTGCCCGGGGGACGGTCAGGTGTACCACATCTTCGGCAAAGGCGGCGGCGAGCATGAGGCCAAGCGCC
Organism: uncultured Prosthecobacter sp.; assembly: GCA_964588755.1. GTDB lineage: Bacteria > Verrucomicrobiota > Verrucomicrobiia > Verrucomicrobiales > Verrucomicrobiaceae > Prosthecobacter. Next base: position 17,251 of record CAZPSQ010000076.1, read on the forward strand.
TCGGCGTCCCCCTCCTGGGCCAGATCCCCATCGAGATGAACGTCCGCGAATGCGGCGACGAAGGCCACCCCATCGCGCTCGAAGACCCCGCAAAATCCGCCGCCTCCAAAGCATTCCGGGACATCGCCGCCCAGTTGCGCCAGTGAGCGTCTGAAGGGGGCAGGCCACCTCCCTCAGCCCGCCGCTCCGGCGGCGATCGCCGCCGCAGCCCTCGCCTTCGCCACCTCCGCCTTGCGCAGAATCTCCTCCGGGCTCGGCAGGCTGGCCAGCACATCCGCGGGGATGAAGCCGTCGCCCACCAGCTTGGTCAGGCACTTCTTGCGCTCATCCAGCGCCTTGTCCGGGCTGCGCTCCTTGCCAAAGCGGGATTTCGCCGCCGCGGACCGGTCCTTCAGCGTCGCGTAGATGTCCCCCCCCAGCAGGGAGGAGATGTCCACCTTGATCTTTTCGCGCCGCGCCTCGTTCTCATTCACCTCGTCCCCGTTGATCGGCCCCTGCTGGTACTTCGGGAACATGATCGCCACCTCCGGGCACACGCGGGAGCACGCCGGGCAGTTCGTCTTGCAGTTGTCATTGTTCTGCACCTGGATCTTGTTGTCCTCGCTCACCCCATAGACGTCGAACAGGCAGAACGACAGGCACTGCATGCAGTTCGTGCAGCGGCTGTAGTCGATCACCGGAAACCACGGCTTCCACTTGCCCGGCTCGTTCATCGGCGTCGCCCCGCGCGACTTCTCCACCAGCGCCACGATCGCCTCCGCCTCCAGCCCCGTGATGTCCCGCGTCTCAATGCGGATCTGTCCCGTGTGGTCCTCCAGCACAGGTGCCACCCCCTCGAACGCCCCCAGCACCAGCAGGCTGCGGTCGTCATGCGGCATCGCGCTGGCAGACTGCCCGCTGCGCGTCACCGCGTAGCCCTTGTCCAGCAGCGCCATCATCACCTTCGCACGCGCCTCCGCTCGCAGCACAATGCTGCCTGTGCCCTCGTAAAGAACAACGCGGAGCGGACGGTGGGTATGGGTGATCATGCGGAAGAGGGGGAATGGGCGAATGACGAGCCGGGCTTGGCTCAGGCGGTCAGCACATGGTCGGGGGCCGGGCTCAGCAGGGAGTCGGCGACCTCCTGCGCGGTCTGCGCGCGCATGTTCAGGATCTCCGTCTCAGCAGGCAGGGGGCATCCCGCTTGCTGAAACAGGCCCTTCACGGCACGCGGATAGCAGGCGGCAATGCGCAGGCCGTCACAGGCCGCGATCGCCTTCAGGCGCGGGTCCCGGTGCGCCGCCATCTCACACAGGTCGGACACCGTCTCAAAGCTGGTGCTCGAGTCGCACAGCCGCTGCAGCACCTCGTTCTTCACCCCGGACGGCACCACCTGCGCATACGCGCAGCGGCAATAAAGAATGGTGGCGGGCGTGCTCAAATCAGAGGGCTTGGTGGAGGACGTCTCCTAGCTTGACCGAATGCGGCCCACTCTGCAACCGGGAGCATTGAGGATGAGCGCACCCGCCCATCCCAAGGTCAGCAACCGACAACCAGCCCCATCACCGTGCCGCCACCTCTCCCGCTGCCGCCGTCTCAGGCGGGGCAGGGGGCAGCTCATACAGCATCAGGCCGGAGCCGCTCCAGATCGGGCGGCACTTTTCGCGCAGGCTCCTCGGCAGCCGGTCCTGCCACGTCTCCAGCAGGTGGCGCACGCCCAGCCGGTGTGCCAGTCGCAGGGACCACTCAGTCGTCAGCTCATCCTTCAGCGGCGGCAGCCAGCGCAGCGGCAGGGTGCTGGCATAGGGGGAGTAGTGTGCGGAGGCACGCTCATCCTGGGGGTTCAGCCGCATCCCCCGGGAGTCGATCAGCCCCCCCAGCGTGGCATGCTTGGAGATCCACCACATGCGGTCCAGGTTGGAAATATAGCCAAAAGGGCGGCCTTGCAGCTCCGCCCTCAGCCCTGCCAGATCACGCGCGTTCCAGGCCTCCCGGTCTGACGTCAGCAGGGGGAAAAGCTGCGTGTGCGCACCCAGCGCCACCACGCACGCCAGGGCGGCCACGGCGGCCAGCCGCCGCCGCCCGGTCAGCAGCCGCGCCATGCCCAGCAGGCCCAGCGCGCCCACAGGCATCAGCAGCGCCGCATGCGTCAGCATCACCACATGGAAACGGTCCCCACAGCGCAGCGTGTGCAGTGCCAGACTACAGCCTGCAAGGCCGCACAGGCACAGCCAGCCCAGCAGGCGGGCTTCTTCCCCCTCCTGCGCAGGGGCACCCGCCTCGGATCGCCGCGTTCCGGCGCGGCCACGGCGCACCAAAAACACCGCCCCGGCCACAAAGAAACCCGCCACCACAGAGGTGACTAAAATGTCCAGCGTCGCATGACCCAGAATCTGCGGCAGCTCCGTCAGCGGGGCCAGCCCCATCGCCGGCGCACCCTGCGCCTCTCCCAGTCCAGCGCCAAAAAGGTACTTCATGGTGCCCCATCCCGCCAGGGCCGCCCCGGTCGCCGAAAGGCCCGTGCGCAGCATCGCCCAATCTCTCAGCAGCACGCCCACGCCCGCCAGCGTCGCCGCCGCCGCTCCTGCCACCGCCACACTGTGCGGCGCGCTGCACGCCGCCACATACAGCGCCGCCAGCGCCAGCCGTGGGTGGCGGGCCTGCCACAGCGCCAGCGTCAGCAGCAGCAGCACACCCTCGTACTTGTAGGGCAGCGTCAGCGCAAAGGTCAGCGGCAGGTAGTGAAAGACATCAAACGGCAGCGCCACTCCCAGCATCCCCAGCACAGAGGGAACCAGCCGTATGAAATGCACGCTCATGATCGCCCCCGCGCCCGCCAGCGTGGCCGTGCCGGGCCGCAGCCGCCACAGCGCGTCTGCCAGCGCGCCGCCCACCACTGCCAGGATGAAGTTCAGCGCCCCGCACGTCACCAGCAGCAGCGCCGGTGCCGCCGCAAGGCCCGTCACCGCGCGTACACCCGTGGCCAGCAGCATCGCCCCCCAGTGGTACCACGTGTCCTGGATGCCCGTGGCCTCCACCGTGTGCTCGCCCATGAAGATGCTCCACGGGTTCGCCGCCTGCGACTCCGACAACGCCACCACCTGGCTGACATAAAAACCCATGTCGTGATGCTGGGCGCGGATGGCCCCGTCAGACATCCACCACACATTGGCCAGCGTGGCAAAGACGGCAAACACCGTCCCCACCGTCACGACGGAGGCGGCTTCTTTCCAGCTCCAGCCATCCCGCTCAGGGCAGGGGGGCTGTGTCGCCCCCGCCCGGTGGGCCCGCCATCTCCAGATCACCATCGCCAGCAGTTGGGCCAGCGCCAGCCAGCTCGTCACCTGCATATGCCGCAGGCAGGCCAGCGCGGCCACCCCTGTGGTGAACAGCAGCCCGCTGCTCATCTCCGCCGCCAGACGCAGCATCTTCGATCCCCGCAGCGCCTCTCCCGGCACCAGCAGGCGGCCCATCAGCCAGCAGACAAGGAGCAGTCCGGCGGTGGAGGCGAACACAAGCACAAGATCGGAAAACGAAGGCGCTGAAGACATTTGATAATAAATACCATAATAATTATATTAATCAAATATTAAGCATCTCAACTTTCAGCGCCCCCGGCCCAGCACCCCTCAGCCAAAGATCAGCCAAAGATCAGCCAAAGATCAGCCAAAGCGCCAGATGCATCGCGCCCACATACACCAGCCAGCTCTGCGCCCGGCCATAGCCCAGGCTGCCGCTCGTTTCGTTCGGCGTGTCTGTGCAGCGTCCAAACCACCGGTCCTGATTCCGCCACAGCATGACTCCCATGGGGATCAGGAACAGCAGCAGAAACACGCCGAAGACCTTCAGGAAAAACAGCCCCTCCGGCTGCATGAGGGCGAGAATAGGAGTGAGGTGGGATAGTGTTGTGTTCATGACTCCCGAAAGTCGCCCACACGCACCATCCGGCCAGATACAGATGGTCGAAATGCCAGCCAGTACAGACACCGGGCGGCCGTGTCATCAGAGACTCCCCGCCCCGGCCTCCATCACCTGGGCCTCCTCCGCGTGGAAGCTCATCCACACCTCCCTCCCCGGCTCCGGCTGGATCGCGCCGCCGCTGGATCGGCTGCGCTGCACCTGCGCCACGATCCGGTGCGGCCCCACATGGATCTGATACCGCGCGTGGCTGCCAAAGTAGGCGCTGCTCTCCACCACGCCGGCAAAGGCGTTCACATCCTCCCCTCCTGGCGGGCGTTGCAGCGTCAGCGCTATCTTTTCCGGCCGCACCATCACACGCACAGCCTGGTTCGTCGGCAGCGCCCCGTGCCGTAGCGTCAGCAGCCCTCCCAGCCCCTCCACGGCCACGCGCACATGGCCCTCGCTTCGCGGCTCCACCACCGTCCCCGGCAGAAAATTCGCGTCGCCGATGAACGCCGCCACAAAGCTGCCGCGCGGGCTCTCATACAGCGCCTGTGGCCTGTCCACCTGCTCCACCCGTCCCGCGTTCATCACCGCAATCCGGTCGCTCAGGCTCATCGCCTCCCCCTGGTCATGCGTCACATAAATGAAGGTGGTGCCCACCTGCTGGTGCAGCGTGTTCAATTCCACCAGCATGTGCTGGCGCAGCTTCAGGTCCAGCGCGGCCAGCGGCTCGTCCAGCAGCAGCACCTGCGGGCGGTTCACCAGCGCCCGGGCGATCGCCACCCGCTGCCGTTGCCCGCCGCTCAGTTGCGCCGGGCGCTTCTGCGCGTGCCCGCCCAGCCTCACCAGCTCCAGCATCCGGTCCACCTCGCTGCGGATCTCCGCCTGCGGGCGGCCCGCCATCCGCAGGCCGAACGCCACATTCTCCCACACACACAGATCCGGACACAGCGCGTAGTTTTGAAACACCGTGTTCACCGGCCGCCGCTCCC
>CAZPSQ010000077.1:0-21042 GCA_964588755.1 uncultured Prosthecobacter sp.
GATCAGCGCCTCGACCTTGCGGTACTCGACGTTGAGGGTGTTCAAAGAGGGTGTCCTGAAAATAGAAAACCCGCCGACGGAAATGCCGTGGGCGGGTTCGTGAATGATCTGGGTGCGTACCCGGGGTGCGAACTGCGAACCATGCGAACCTAAGTTCGCACCCTGACGCTAAAAAAGCGTCGCGCTCGCGCCCCCCGCATTGGATTTTGGCGAGGAAGGACCCCTTTTGCCTGGGCCCTCCCTCTCGGTCACGCAGCTTTCGCAACCATAGCCGTCACTGTAGGGCATTTCGCTTCGAAATGAGACACCCCCTCGGGCACCCTCTTTTGTCGTTCTCCCGCTCCGCCCCTTTCCGGTTAGAAGGCTTCCGAAGTTTCTATCAACTCCCTTGCTGCTTGGCATGACCGTTAAGATGATCCGCCAGGGTCTGCAGGGACTTCTGCCAGTGCCTTTGCGCTGTCTTGGTGCAACAGGCAAAGCGAATACCAATCTCTCGCCATCCATAGCGCTTGGCCCGCATCCAGACCAGATGACGCTGCTCGACCTCCAGCCACTGCACCCAACGCATGACCTCGAGCATGCGGTCGATGTCCTTGGGACTTGGTGGAAAGGGACGGTAGACCTTCTCATCGGCAGCCAGCGTCTCCCACTCCTGACGAACAAAGGCTGGCCACACCGTGTAATAACCCTGCACTCGTACCGGAGGTAGGCGCCGCCCCGTGTTGGCGGCCTCTTCCAGCCGGGCCGCCACCGTATCCGTGCACCATTCAGTCATGACGGCCTCCCTGCTTTGGGCTGGCACCGTACAGACGCTGACCAATCCGTTTCACGAACTCACGCTCAACAAAGTCCAAGCGCTCATCAGACTCTGACACCACGAGGATGTGCTGGTCGCGCCAGCCACGCTCCTTGATCGCATCCAGATCGGTGGTCTGGGGTTGCAAACGTCCCAAAGGACAGCGGTATTGGTAGTTTGGGATCTTCATGTCAAAACTCCTGTGTCTCAATGGCCCAGTGCAGAATCGCCAGTGCGTCTGCTTCGTTGTCATCCGCAGGGGCATGACCACGCTGTCGTGCGGCCGCCACCATCTGCTCCTTGTTCGCATTGCCCTTACCAGTCGCATGCTTCTTGATCGTGCCGACCGGCACGCCCTGGTACGGAATCTGGTGGTGTTCGCACCAGGCAGTCAGATGTGCCATGAAGCCGCCGTAAGCGTGGGCCGCATCGACGCCAGCATGGCGGCGGACCTCTTCGAAAAAGACCGCATCGATCCCGTCGACCGATTGCTTGATCTCAATGAGCCAGCGCTTGAAACGCAAGTAGCGCATGCCGCCCCCTTCAAATCGTTGGGGCTTGAACGTCTCACTGCCACTGGTGATGTCGCCATCGCGCCCATGCAACGCCCAACCGGTCTGGGTGCCAAGATCAAGGGCCAGGATTGATGACGCAGGAGAAGGCAGGCCACCACCATTCCCACCAGCAGCCAACCCTCCACGTAGGGAAGAGGGAACCTTTGTTCCCTCTCCTACGTAGTAGGAGGGGGAGTTTTCGCCAACTGAAAAACCCGGAGAAACCCAGCAACGACGCGGGTTTGCGCCAGTTGGCAAGTTGGCAACACTGCCAACTGCCAACTGAACCGAATCGGAGCGAAATGCCCGTCCTGTCTGGGTTTTCAGTTGGCAGCGCCTTGCCAACTGCGGGAAGTTGGCAAAGTGGCGGGTGCAGTTGGCAGCGGTTTTGCCAACAAATGAATGGGCAATCATGGGGCCTCCGTATCGTTCAAATCGTCGTGGTACACCCACACCTCCGGGTCTTCGACCGGCATGGCCGCGCCAGAGAGAGGGCACTTGTAATGGGAGGGAAGCACACGCTGCTCGCGCATGGGCACCTCCCCGGTTTCGTGATCAGGCTCGCCATCTGGTGTGCGCAGCAGCATGTCCTCGACACAGAGGTAGCCAAACTTGGTGCGGCCACAGGACGGCAAGCCGTAGTCCGCCGCATTGCGGAAATACTTGATATAGCCTTGGGTCGACAGGGCTGAAATCCGCTCGCGGATCGTGCGCTCGCCCCCCAGACCCGCCTTGCCCTCGAAGGACTCGGCGAACTGGTTGGCGGTGTAGCAATGCCCCTTGGCAGCTTCCTGAAACAGGATCTCCAAGATGGCATCGCGCTTGCGCCGACGTTCGGCATCCAGGCGCTCGCCGTATTCCTTCATGACCAAGCGATCACCAGGATCGACTTCGCGCCATTCGCCTTTGAGTTTGTCGACGTATTTGATCGGAATGCCTGCGCCATTACGCAGCTCAAAGATCAACTGGCGTGTCGTGCGACTCTCATCGGGCCGGAACAGCAACATCCCGGTCGAGTAGTAGCCGCGCAGACTGCCGGCGCCAGCAAGCGCTTGGAACGGGTCCTCCTCGAACTGCTTCTTGCCCAATTTCCGGGTGTGGTGCGCCAGAATCACCCCGGCATCCGGATTCACCGCCTGGCGAATTCGATCCACGCGCTGCGACAGGAAATACAGCATGGCACCGTTGTCGTTCTCGCCACCAGCATCCCCGCCATCGAACACATTGCGGATTGGGTCGATGGCAATGATGTCGGGCGGCAGGCCGCCAAAAGCGTTCGCAATGGCGGGAATCACTTGCTCCAGACCGGCATCGTCGAGCACCATGCGCAACTGTGGCGTGGCGACGAAATTGACTCGGGCGTCGAGCAAGCGATGGGGTGGCAACTGGATCTCCCTCACCCGTTCTCGCAGGTAGTGGTACTGCACCTCGGCCTGCAGGTAGAAGACCCGCAAGGGACGCGGCGGCCGCATCCCCAGGAACGTTGCTCCGGCGGCCATGTGCGTCAGCCACGACAGCAAGAAGTCACTTTTCCCTACCTTGGGCGCGCCACCGAACACGAGCAGACCGCCAGGGGTCAGCACCCGTGGTGAAATCAAGTCGGGCGGCAAGGGCGACAGGTCATCCAGCAAGGCACCGAGCGTGAACGTGGGTAACAGCGCAGGCGCCGCCTTAACGATCCGCCGCTCGGCCTGCTGGATGAACTCAACGCAGTTAACCCCCTCAATCGCAGCATCGGCCGCGTCCCATTTTTCCGGCTTGTCAGATGGGGGCACCAAGATCGCCACGGAGACACTGCCAGCAGCAACACAGGCTTTGGCAGCGTTCTCGGCATAGTCCCAGCCGGGGGCATCCCGGTCTGGCCAGATCAATACGGACTTACCGGCCAGGGGCGTCCAGTTCGTTTTGTCGATCGGCGCTTTGGCCCCATTCATCGCCGTCGTGGCCACGATGCCCAACTGGATCAAGGCATCCGCACATTTCTCACCTTCAACCAGAATGACTTGATTGGCTTGAGCGACTGCCGGCTGGTTGTAGAGTGGACGCGGATCGGGCGCCCGCCACATCCGGGCGCGCACATCCCAAGGCCGGTATTCCTTGCCAGTGGGTGGGTCGTACCGATAGACGCAAGCGATCAGCTCGCCATCTGCCGACAGGTAATCCCACTTTGCGGTATACGGCCCCAACTCATCGATCGGCACCGAGCGACCTTCGCGGCGTGCGACCGTTTGAGCCGGCGCAGCCACGCCCAGCCATTGCCGGATCTCATTGGCCAGCCGGGGAAAGTCATGTCGGGCCGACAATCCCTGGGATCGCGCCCACAAATCAATGACGTCGCCGCCTTCGTCGCTGGCAAAGTCCTTCCAGAGCCCTCGGCGATCGCCTTCGAGCTCCACCACAAGACTTTTGCCAGCATTGCCATCAACATCGCCGACGTAGAACTTGCCACCACGGATGCGTCCTTGTGGAAACAGGTAGAGCAATACAGACTCAAGCCGGTCGAGCAGGCCGGCACGAAGTACTTCGGTGTCGTTGAGTTGCGCCTCACGCGGGTCGATCGCGTCGTTGAAATCGAGCCACACGATGTTTTCCGTCATCCGGCCGCTCCCCAACACCGATCCTGCCAGGCGCACCATTTGCACTCGAAGTGCGTAGGCGTTGTCGTGTGGCGGGGGAGTTGCTCGCCAGCTTCGGTCGCTGCGATGACATTCACGGCCCGATCCGACATCCGTTGCGCCAGACCACCATCAAAGGGCACCAACTCAAACCAGATCTCCTGGCTGTCCTTGTTGATGGCCGTGAACAACGCTGGGTTGCGCGAGATACCGGGAATAGCCGACTCCATGTAGGCTTGGTAGATGGCCATCTGAGCCGCGTAGACCGGCTTTGACTTGGCGACGCCCTGCTTGACGGTGTCCCGCCAAGACTTGTCGTTCATCGTCTTGCACTCCCAGAGTGCGGGGAAGTTCATCCCCAGCGACGCCGGTGCGCCATTGATCACGCCATCGACGTGGCCCTGGATGCGCCCACCGGCCACGGAAAATCCAAACTGCCCGCCTGTGGCTTTCTGGGTGTAAAGCTCAAATCCAGCCCGGCGCAACCAGCGAATGGCCAGGTCCTCCAGGGCGTGACCGACTTCAAATACGCGCAGTACGCGGCCCGGAAAATCCCGTCCAGGATCGGGGGCAGTGTGCAAATACTCGTACTGCAAGGCCCGTTCGCAGGCCACGCCCAGGCGAGATGCACCGAGATAATTGCGCGGGGTCTGCTGCTGGCGTTCTGCCAGCAGTGCAGCATCGATCAGCTCACTGATCTGTTCGTGAATCTTGGGGCGGTGATTAAAGTCGAGCATCAGAACGGCGCTCCTTTCCCAGCCACTAGCCCCTGACGCGCCAGACGTTCCTCAAAGAATGCGCGATCCTTGGCGGCCATGCGTTCGTGCTCGGCCACCATGCAGTCCTGGTAGGCCGTGACCACGACATCGATCAGCATCAACACCTCATCGCGGCTGTAATCCGCCAAGGGGCGCTGCATGCCGATCTCACCGACGTACTCACCCAGCGGCGCCAGGCAAGCACGCATGGCGGCAATTTCCATGTCACTGGGGTCGATCATTTGCCCCTCCGTCTTGTTCATCAGTTTGGAAAACGACTCCTGACAACGACGCGAGCAGAACACCCACTGGTCGGAGTAGCGTTGGGGATCGCCCCGTTTGCGGCGGGTGTTGAACCAGCCATACCCTTTGGCTTGTCGGTGGCACACGATGCATTTCACGCCGCCTCCCGATAGCTGTCGTTGGCGGCCATGACCAGGCGCTGAATTGACGTTTTGTTGAACTGGAAGGAGAGCAAGGCTGAGGCTTGGTAGCGGGTCATCCCGAAATCAGCACGCAGCGCTTGGGGCAGGTACTGGAGTTGCTTCGGGGTTGGCGGCTCGTTGAGCCAGCGACGCGTCTTGTGGGCCGAGTCAGCACTTTCGTGGTCATTGAGCCAGTCATCGGCCTTGGCCATGCAGACCGTGCGCTCGCCGACGGCCAGCAGATGGGTCTGCATGCCTTGGCCACCGCCCACGGCATGCCAACGACCATTGAGGAAGAAAATGCCACCCCATGCGTTGAAACCGGTCGCCATCAAGGCGTCATCGCTGCCAAACAGGTCGCACCAGCGGAAGTTGGAACGTTTGAGCAGATCGATCTCGCTCATGACGAAATCAGCCAGCACGCCCAGATCCTGCGGCTGCCGCTCCCAAACGTAGCCACACAACGGACATTCCATGCAGGCCAGCGGCACCACGGCACCGCAGTCGGGACAATCCTTGGTTGGCGCCGGGCCATCGTGCAGATGGCCATCGAGGTTCACCTCTTGCTCCAGCGAACCGTGCATGAGGCTCGCGGTGCCGAAATCGAGCACCAAGCAATCCGACTTGATGATGCCGGGGAACTCCTCCGGATCGACGGTACGCAGACCGCGTCCGACCATCTGGATGAAGGTGGATTTGTAAGAGCTGGGACGCAGCAGGACAACGCAACTGGTCGGCGTGTAGTCGTAGCCCTCGGTGAGCACGGCCACGTTGACCACGATTTGCGCACGCCCGTGCTCATATTCAGCCAGGCGTGATTTCCGATCGCCATCGGACAGCTCACCGTGAATCAGGACGGAATTGATCCCGGCATCGATGAAGGCATCACAAACGTTCTGAGCATGGGCGACGGTGGAGCAAAAGATGATCGTTTTGCGGGACGAAGCCTTTTCTTTCCAGTGCTTGATGACCGCTTCCGTGATCAAGCGCTTGTCGAGAATCGAGGCGACTTCGTCCATATCGAAGTCCATCGCCGTCTTGCGGACGTTTTTCAGGGCATCCTGGACACCCACATCGATGACGAAAGTACGCGGTGAGACCAGATGACCGGCAGCGATCATCTCCCCCAGGGTGATCTGGTCGGCCACGTTCGAGAAAACATCGCGCAACCCCTTACCATCGCCGCGATTGGGTGTGGCGGTCAGGCCGCAGATGCCAGCCTTTGGGTTGCGTGCCAACACTGCATCGATCACCGCCCGATAGCTGGGGGACGACGAGTGGTGGGCTTCATCGATCACCAGCAGATCCAGTGTCGGCATCTGTTCAAGGTGAGACAGCCGTGACAAGGTCTGCACCATGGCAAACGTCGCTTGGCCAGACCACGACTTTTCGTTGGCATCGAACACGGACGTGCTCATGCCCGGATTCACGCGTTCGAATTTGGCGCGGTTTTGGCCGGTCAACTCGGTTCGGTGCGCCAGGATGCACGCTTTGGCATCGGGCTCGACCAACACCCTGCCGGCCACCGCCGACAGCATGATGGTTTTGCCCGACCCCGTTGGCGCGACGGCCAGCGTGTTCCCGTAGGCATCGAGCGCCGACAAGGTGCGATCGACCAGCAAGGATTGACGGGGACGGAGCATCATGACGCTGGCCCTCCCTTACTGCGCCCAGCTCGGACGACCCGGAACCGGCGAGCGTCCGGTGGCCTGAGCATAGGCATTGGGGGCACTGGCTGCCGGGGCCGGTTGGCTGACCCCGTTCATCAAGGCGGCATAGTCCTTGTGGTCCGGCGTTACTGCTGACTTGATGACGCACTTGTCCTGGCCGTTCTGATCCTTTTCCCAATCGACCTTGCCCAGGAACTCGATGCCATCGAGATCAGCAAAACCACTGATGCGTCGGGCGTTCTGTGCCGCCGGACCGTTATCGTTGGGATGGATGGCGCGTGCCGAATTGAGAACCGCCTTGATAAAAGTGCGCCCCATGTTCGACCACTCTGGCCCCTTCGGGCTGTACAGGCCGATGAGCGACCACATCTTGCGGCGCGCATACTGCCCTTCCATCACGACAAACTCGCAGTTCAAATAAACCGAACCAGTGTTGTCGTTGCGGGTGGCGTAACCGCCGGTCCAACCCTGAGATGCATCATCGAAGCCACCGGGTTTGACCGTCATGCGGACACGGACCAGGGCACCCTTCGGAATCAAATCGAAGGAAGTTTGTTCGGAAGCGGAATTGAAATCGAAGAAGGACATGATCAGGACTCCTGGGAAACGTTGGCATTCAGAGAGGGTTCGACGGCGGCTGTCGCGGGACGGGCGAAATCAAGGCGATCGAGTGCAGGCCGCCCCGGCGCGGCGATTTTTTCCATCAAGCGACCCAGGTGGGGTTCCTCGATCAGGTCGAGGCGCCCCGAACGATCCTTGGCCGGATAGCCCCAGGTGTTCAGGGTTTGGCAGATGAAGGCGCGATAGCTGCTGCCGTCATCACCCTTGATCTCAGCCAGGGTGATGACTTCATCGACAATGCCCGGCAGTTCGAGGCCGGTCTTGGAACCATCGATCTGCAGTGAGAAGACGCGGCGATTGAAGTCATCGAGGGCTTCGTTCAGGATGCCGACGAACCAGACGTTCTTGCGCCGGGTGTGCTGCAGATGGGTCAGCCAGCCGATCATTTCCTGGCCCATCAAACCGTAGGCGCCACGGCTGTCGGGTTTGCCGGTTTTCTCGGAATAGGCCTGCGGCTGCCCCTTGCACCATTGCAGGCACAATCGACCGGCCACGGTGATGCTGTCCACAAACAAGGTTTCGTACTTGTCCAGAACAGCAGGATCACCAAAGCGACCACACACCGCATCGAAGTGCGCTTGGCTGTAGGGCTGGTCGTCACGCAACGCCGGATTTGGGCCACCAATGAACACCGCGAAGTCCCGGCAGTCTTGCCATGTGCGAGGACGGATGGTGTCGCACTGGTAGCCTTCAGCCGCGAGATCGCCGGCTTCCAAATCCATGAACAGCGTGGCGATCGGATTGAGCGTCCACAGCTGGGAAGTCTTGCCAATGCCCGACTTCCCGACCAGGACTCCCTTGATGCCACGACGCTCTGCCAAGCGCTGATCTGCAGTAATGATGGGCAGCATCATTTGCGCACCTCCCCATCGACTGCAGCGGCAAATGCTTCAGCAATCGTCGTAGTGCCCAAAGCGCCCCGTTTACGTGCTGCCTCGTACAGCTCCTTCAAGGCACCCGTGCGACGCAGAACTTCACTGCTTTCCTCTTCGCTGCCCTGGATGGCGAATGCGAGATCGTCGATCGTTGCATCCGGCAGCAAACGGACCACTTCATCAGGGCGCGCCGCCCCCATCGCAGGAATGCGGATCGCGTCCGGCAAATGCTTCGAGTACAGAGACAGGTTCTTGCGCAGCCAAGTCATCAGCGGCAGGGGCGTGGCCTGCTCTGCCTCCTGTACCTTGCGTTCGGCCACCTGACGGGACACTTTTTTGAACGATGGAAATTTCATGCTGGTTACTCCTGAAGCAATGCAAGACGGAACCCGGGCTTGCCGGTTTTGAGGGTGCGCGCCGGTGCAAACGCGCTTTTCAGCGTTTCTGGCCAGGCGTTGAACTTGGTTTCTGAAACCCGGTAGCTGATCTCGACGTACTCGGCAGGGTTGTCCCCGTTAGCCGTCATCCGGCGCACGAGATCGGCCAGCTTTTTCTGATCCCACTCGACTTTTTTGGGGAGATCAGCAGTGACCTGGACATGGCCGTCATCGAAATGCACGACGCCGGTGTCCTTGCCTGCGGCCAGGCGCAGGGCATGTGCTTGTTTCGAGTACTTCAGGTCCAAGGCGCGATCGAGGTGATCGACGACAGCTTTGGCCAGGGCCTGTAGATCAGCGGCGTCGTTCTTGAGTTGGAACAACGACTCGCTGGCCTGGAGTGCCAGATCGCCGGCCGGCATGGCCAGAACTTGGTTGGGCGTCAGCTGATTCATGCCGCACCTCCCGCATTGACGGGTTCAGAGGTGCTCTTGCGGAGGCTTTCGGCCTCGAAGGCTTCGACGTCCTCCAAGCGATAGAGAACACGGCCCTGCAGCTTGAGAAAGACCGGTCCGATTCCTTCGGAACGCCAACGCTCCAGAGTGGCTTCGCTGACGTCCCAACGGTCGCCCAATTGACGCTGGTTGAGGTGTTTTATGCTCACGTTTTTCTCCTTTCAGGTAGTTGCGAAAACGTGAGGGAATGATCGGATTTGGCGTGTATGGGGGTCGATCCGCCCTATGTATGGGCTGATGTATGGGCAACGGAAAACGGGGGGGTTTACTGGCCCCTGAAATGAAAAAACCGCCCGAAGGCGGTGTCTGGTACTGGTGCTGGCTGGTGCTAATCAAAGCGTCTTGAATGCGTATTTGCCCTTTTCAGGATTGACGATGAACTCGCGCCACATTTCATTGCCGCTGAAGAGGTTCTGCATTTTTAACCCCTTGCGCGACTCTTCTGTGCGCCGTTCCGGATAAGCAGCAGCCAGGATTTCATTGGCATCCAACTCCCATCGTCCGAGCTGCGCCTGTTCGTACATGTACGCCACCGCTTTGAGTTGCTTCTCGCCCTTGATGACCCACGTCTCCGTCTTTGTTCTGATTCGCAGGACGCCGTTTGCAAAGTCGACAGGCAACGCACTCGGCTTGATGCCCTCCTCATCGGAGGTCAGCACCCGCTCCAGGTAATGCACGTCCATGCATGGTGACGGCGAGTAGTGCACCAGTGCATCGTGCAAATAGGCAACTCGGTAGTTGCGCGGCGGCCGAATCACGCGGGGCAGCTCGCGCCCGTGACAAAGAACCAACCCTTGCTCGGGAAGCCGCGTATCCAGCAGGGACTGAAACACCTCGTCCACGTTGACGTCCATCCCACGCGCCAGCCATACCGGAGCCATCACTGGTCCGATACGCGCCTCACCCAGTTGCCACAACTTTCGTTCAATCCTTGGCGCTGGAATCCCCGCGCGCTTCACCTGTGGGATGTTCAGAAGGTCAGACAAAAGGTTGAGCAGCTTGGCGGCATCCATGTCGTACACCGCCACATGATCCGCACTGACTCGCTTACGGCGAAATGTCTCCGGGCAACGGTACTCATACATGCCCGGATCATCCGTTTCGCAAAGTTCGACATGGGCACGGCCATCAACGCACGGCACCTCGATTTCACTCAAGTAACCAACACGGGGCATCCAGGCTTGCACCGTTTTCGGGTCAAGGTTGGATGACGCTTCGATCTGTCCCCCGGAGACTCCGTGCAGCCTGTTCCCGTCAGCGTCCAGGCTGCAACTGTTCGATTGCTCAAACAGGCCCAGGAGATCAAGCAGCAAGCGCGTAGACGGGATCGTTCGTGACATCGCCGATTTCCTTCACCAGTTGCCACTTGGCCAGCAAGCGGTCGCACAGCACGCGGTCTTTCTCGCGCTTGGTTTTGATGTTGCACTTGTTCTCGTCACGCAAAATGACGGTGATGGTCCTGGCGCGATCCTTCCCCACCTTTTTCAGGCGGATCGACAACTTGGCGTAGGTCAGGCGTCGGCCTTGGAACGTAAATCCGGGGCCAATCAGGGATCGCGCCGCCGTGTGGATGTCGTCGGTGTCCTTGAAGCCGATTTTCACCACCAGCGTCCTGAAGTCCGTCGACGTGTAGCCCAACTCGACCACCTTGACGGAAGCAACCGTGGTTTCCCCGGTCAGATCGAAAGTGCGCGGTGCATTCAGGCTTTGGTAGTCGTACTGCTTCAGCGGAATCTTTTCGCCTGTGATCGGGGACTGCAGTAGATGGTCAGATACGATGCGCGCCAATGCCTCCCGTCCATCCGTGAATTTCGACAGGACTTCCAGGTGACCATTGGACGGCTCGTAGGTAATGTGTGATGTCACGGCACGCACGACCTCCTGCTGGACCAGTTCGCTCGCCTGAACGCAGTCAACAATCTCAGGCGGGCGATTGTGGTGGACGCTCACCTGGTACAGATCAACCTCCTCGCCAGTCTGGGTATCCGGCCGCAAACGCTTGAAGACCTGGACCGCTACCTCATCGACTGGGCACCCCAGTTGACCGGCTACAGCGTTATGAAATGCCTGCCGAGCCGCCGAATCCTCGAGGACAGACAGGTCTTTCGGTGCCATGTAGCCTGAGTAGCAGGATGGGCTCTGACGGAAGATGTCAGCCTGACGTGCGTTGAGCGCTTCCTCGAACAGATCCCCTTCGTTGAGGTAAATCCACAGTGCACGCTCGTACTGGCTGCGAATCCCCTCAAACTGAGCCCGTGCCTCATCATCAAAGATTTCCTGGCTGAAGCCATCCAGTACGTCCTGTCCAGGTCCATCGGACAGCAGGATGATCTGCTCGGCAACCTCTTCGATCCGTTGTCGCGCGCTCACGTCGAGGGCCGCCAGCACCGCCTCCATGCCAGCCCGTTGGTCCTTCTTGGTGGCCTTCTTGTCCAGCTCCGGCATTTCCAGACTGAACTTAGCGGCCATGAAAGACCGGAACACCGCCGGGGGCAGGTGGCCCAGCAGCTTGGACAGGTTTTCTGCATCATTCATCGAAATTCTCCTTACGGAAGAGGTCCAACATGTGAGCGCCAGATCGAACACCCCCTCCGTACAGCAGGAGCCATCTGACCAATTTCGTTCGGTACGCCGAACTTGTTGTGATTATTTCTGGTTGCTTATGGGTTTGTCAAGCAGTTACGTTTTCGTTCGGTCTGGTGGTAACATTTGCGTTCTAAATCGGATCAACGAGGAGAAAACAGTGCCGTCCCCTCTAGGCAACAAGATCCGCGAACTGCGGAAGCAAAAGAAGCTCAGCCTTGAGCAACTGGCTGAACTCACCGAGTCCAGCAAGAGCTACATCTGGGAACTGGAAAACAAGGACGACCCAAAACCATCTGCCGAAAAAACTGCCAAGATCGCGGCCGTGCTGGAAGTCACTGCTGAGTTCTTGCTGAGCGACAGCGTGACCACCCCTGACGAGGAAGTCGCCGACGAGGCGTTTTTCCGCAAGTTCAAAAAGCTGTCGGAACCGGACAAAAAGAAAATCCGCAAGATCCTGGACGCTTGGGAAGATGAATGACTGAGCACAAAAAGCCCATGGCCGAGGCCAACCGTATTTCCAGCATGCTCAACACCGTGCTGGGCAAGGAGCGGTTCCCGGTCAAGGTCGACGAACTGGCCGTCGAGTATTCCCGCCAGTGTTTTCCCGACTCGCCCATCGACAAGGTGGAAGGCGCCGACCTTGAGGACTTCGACGGTCTCCTGAAGGCGAAAAAGGATCGATCAAAGTGGCTGATCCTCTACAACCGCGCTGTCTCGTCGGAAGGACGCAAGCGCTTCACGATCGCGCATGAGTTCGGCCACTACATACTGCATCGCCACCAACAAACTGAATTTGCGTGCGGCGACGACGATATTGAATCCGGGGACAGTCGCGACATCGAGTCGGAAGCCGACCTGTTTGCCTCAACCCTGCTCATGCCCTTGGACGATTTCCGGCGCCAGGTCGACGGGCAGAAAATCAACTTCGACTTGCTTGGTCACTGTGCCGACCGCTACGGGGTGTCGCTCACAGCCGCCGCCTTACGATGGACAGAGATCGCCGAAAAACGGGCCATCCTCATCGCCAGCCGCGATGACCACATGCTGTGGGCAAAGTCGAACCTGGCTGCTGTGAAATCCGGGGCGTACTTCCCGACCCGGAAGAACACGATCGAACTCCCACCAGAGGCTCTGGCGCATAGCAACAACGCATGGCTATCAAACCAGGAGCAAACCACCCGTGCGCAGGTTTGGTTTTACCGCGAGCCACAGAGCATGCCCATCACCGAAATGACACGGGTGGCCGGGCAGTACGACTACACCTTGACGCTGCTGCTGATGCCCGATGCAGAGTGGCAGCGCCCTTGGCATGGCGATGAAGAATCCGAAGAAGACACCTTCGATCGGTTCATCCGAAACGGCCAGTTTCCATCGAAAAAATAGCCGGATTTTTGCTGCGCTTTTCGCATCAGCCCTAACGGGCAATCAGGAGCCCTAAATTCCCTCCTGGCACTGTGAATGACCCCCACGGACAATTTTGCCTTGAGCAAGTTGTACAGAAAGGATCGGTAACCAGTGCATGAAATCAACCACCACCCGCCCGAGGTGATGACCGCAGAGCAGCGTCGAACCGAGGCCGCAGCCCTGCTGGCAAGAGGGCTTGTCCGCCTGCGCGCGGCAGGCAGTAGAAAGTCCACAAATGTGGTCGGAAAGAGCGAGTTTGAGCTTGGCTTCTCCGGTCACCAGCGCGTTCATACAGACCCCGACAACAACACCACGGAGTCACGATGAACACCGCTCCCGCCAGCCACACCACCTCAGTCTCGGTGACGGCTCAAATCACACAACTTCCGGATCTGTCGATGTCCGACATCAAGTCCATCTGGAAGGAGCTGTTCCACGCCGACACGCCGACCCATAACCGGCAGTTCCTAGAGCGGCGCATTGCTTATCGGCTGCAAGAGATCGAGTTTCGGAAAGTCGACCGAAGTTTGGTCGACCGCAACAAACGACGCATCCAGCAAATTCTCGACTCTGGCAAGAACAAGAAGCTGGATCGCGATATTCGGATGATGGCCGGCACCGTACTCACCAGGGAATACCAAGGCCACGAGTACCGCGTCATGGCCACCACGGATGGCCAATACGAGTTCGAAGGACGGCTGTATCAAAGCCTGTCTCGGATTGCCAAGGAGATCACAGGAACAGCATGGTCAGGGCCACTGTTCTTTGGCTTGAAGACCTACGCCGGCAAAAAACCAGCCGCCAAGAAAGGAGGCAAGAAATGAACGAAATTCTCAAGCGGCGCCAGCGTTGCGCGGTCTATTGCCGTGTCTCCACGGACGAACGACTGGATCAAGAGTTCAACTCGATCGACGCGCAACGTGAAGCTGGCCATGCCTACATCGCCAGTCAGCGATCAGAGGGATGGATTCCGGTCGCAGATGATTACGATGATCCTGGCTTTTCTGGCGGCAACACTGAGCGCCCTGCGCTGAAACGCATGATTGCGGACATCGAAGAGGGCAAGATCGACATTGTCGTGGTCTACAAGATTGATCGCCTGACCCGCAGCCTGGCCGACTTCTCCAAGATGGTCGAAGTGTTTGAGCGACAGGGCGTGTCCTTTGTCTCGGTGACGCAGCAATTCAACACCACCACATCGATGGGCCGGCTGATGCTGAACGTTCTGCTGTCCTTCGCACAGTTTGAACGCGAGGTCACTGGCGAACGCATCCGCGACAAGATTGCGGCATCCAAGCGTAAGGGAATGTGGATGGGGGGTGTTCCGCCCATTGGCTATGACGTAGAAAACCGGCGCTTGGTCCCCAATCCCAAGGAGGCAAAACTCGTTCGATTTGTATTTGAACGATTCTTGGAACTCGGCTCCAGCACCAAGCTGGTCAAGGAACTGCAGTTGGACGGGGCCACCACCAAGTCGTGGACCACGCAGGACGGCAACTATCGCGCAGGGAAGCTGCTCGACAAGACCAGCGTTTATCAAATTCTCAACAACCGCACCTACCTTGGTGAGTTGCGTCACAAGGAACAGTGGTTCAAGGCTGAGCATCCTCCGCTCATTGAACGAAGTGTCTTCGATGCAGTGCAGGCGATCCTGGATGTGAACCCAAGGGTGCGCGCCAACAACACGCGCGCCAAGATCCCATTCCTCCTGAAGGGGGTAGTCGAGGGTCATGACGGCCGAGCACTGACGCCGGCATGGACACGAAAGGGGAATGGTCGCCTTTATCGGTACTACATGCATACCCGAGAAAACAAGGAGTTCGCTGGCGCGTCCGGGCTCCCGAGGCTGCCGGCCACAGAACTCGAGGCCACCGTGGTCGAGCAGATGCGTCGTGTTTGGAGAAATCCAGAAATGATTGCTCGTGTCAGTGAGCATGCCATGCGGCTTGACCCGGACACCAATGAAGCCCACGTTTGGATTGCCATGAACCAAATCGACAAGATTTGGGAGCAGCTTTTCCCAGCCGAGCAGCACCGCATTGTTCGGTTGCTCGTGGAAAAAGTAATCGTGACGCCGCACAACATTGAGGTGCGCTTCCGATCGAACGGCATCGAAATGTTGGCCAAGGAAGTCAAAACCCAGACCACCCAGGAGGTATCAGCATGAGCGATATCCGCATCAGCCGGGATGGTGAACCCGACCTGATTTCTGCCAGCAATGGGAGTCTGACGGTCTCACTGCCGATCAAGCTCATCCGGCGAGGGAAATGCAAGGCGGTAACCTTGCCAGATGGAACCACAGTTCAACCACGCCCCTGGGACGACACCCCCACCCCCATCCAACAGGCCTTGGCACGCGGGCATCGTTGGCTGGAAATGTTGCAGTCTGGGCAGGCACAAAGTCTGACAGAAGTCGCCGAACAGGAAGGGATGGACAGGGCTTACGTCAGCCGAATGGTGAACCTGACGACCTTGGCACCAGACATCGTGGCAGCCATCCTGGACGAGACATTGCCTGACCACGTTACTTTGTTTGACCTGGCATCCGGGACCCCGCTGCTGTGGGACGACCAACGCGCACTGCTGAGAAAAAGCAGTCGTGACGGTGCGTCGGGCTTTCTGAACGGACACGCGCGTTGATAGTATGGCGCGATGTGCAGCCATTACGAATCCGTCCGCGATCGACAAATACTGAAGCGCCACTTCCAACTGGACGACATTCCAGAGGGCGGCAAATGGGATATGTGGCCCGGTTACCTGGGGCCGTTCATCCGCCGCCATGAATTCGCCGACGTAGGTGACGATGCTGTTCCTGAACGCGAAGCTGTGCTGGGCTCATTTGGCCTTATCCCGCACTGGGCGACCGATACCAAGATTGCTCGCCAGACTTACAACGCCAGATCGGAAACGGTCGCGGTCAAACCCAGTTACCGTGATGCATGGAAGAAGGCGCACCACTGCATCATCCCTGCTGAAGCGTTTTATGAACCAGACTGGCGATCTGGTAAAGCCATTCCGACTCGGATTTCGCGTGCCGATGGTGAGCCCATGGGAATCGCGGGTCTGTGGTCATGGTGGAAGTCGCCCAAGGGGGATGTCCTGCACAGTTACACCATGCTCACCATCAATGCGGATGAACATCCGCTGATGAAGCAATTCCACAAGCCCACCGACGAAAAACGGATGGTGGTCATCCTGCCAGAGAATCGGTACGACGAATGGCTTCGAGCAACGGCGGATCAGAGCGCAGCTTTCATGAAGCTATACCCATCAGAGGCGCTGGAAAGCAGTACGTCAATGCCAGGAAATTTACGACTCTTCTGAATCTCAACTGAAATTCATCATGACCTTGCAAAACCGTGTTGACCCGTGGGGGCAGCTACATGCCAACCCATCCAAATCCGCCACCAGAATGGGAAACCGGGGGATATTGCACGACAGCGAGAACAACATTGTCCGTCCCTGGGCACATAAGGGTTGGGTTAGCTGCCTGATTTCTTTCAAAGGCATACAGCGTCCAAAACCATTTTCAGCGGGGAATTATTCCGAGCTGTTTTTCTTAGATGAAGCGACTGCTTTTTCTGCCGGGCATCGACCGTGCTCATATTGCCAACGAGATCGCAGCAATGCGTTCCGAGAAGCATGGCTACAGGCCAATGTCGCCGACCCGGCCCAGTTTGATACCTTCCGGATGCCACAAATTGACAAGATCTTGCATGCAGAACGGGCTGTGCGTGGCGGAGGCAAGGTCTCATATGCGTCCTCTATTTCCGACTTGCCAGTGGGTAGCATGTTCGAAAGTGGCGGATCAGCATTTCTGTTATCCCCAAGGGGAGTTTTGCCTTGGTCTTTCGACGGATACGGCGCCCCGCAAGCCATGGACAATCAAAAGGCAGTGCGCGTGCTCACGCCAAGATCGATCGTTAACGCCTTCAACGCAGGCTTTGTTCCTTTGATGCATACATCGGCTGAGCTATGAAACCACGGGTAACTCGTCCCATCGTGTCGTGTAACGTGGCGAACGGTTTCCTGCGCGCATCGCCCAACGCTGCGCAACGCCACTCGCCCCCGAGCGGAGGGTCCCCCTCCCGAACTCACGGTTGATGACATCCATCGCTGCCATCAGCTTCTCAGATTTCGCTCGGGCGGCAGGGTCATCGAAAAGCGTCGCTTGGCGGGCAGCCTTGTCGGAGAGCAAGGTCAGCATCACACCAGCCTTCTTGTAGCGGAACCCTGGCCGGAAGATCGCCGCCAGCCCCCTCAATGCGGCAGAGGTCAGCGCCAGTGTGTCGTCCGTAGCATCGTCCATTGGCACCGTGATCCCGGCGTTGTACTGCGGCTCGTCTTCTTTGAAGCGGTTGGTCAGCACGAACACATAGACGGCACCCGCCACGGAGTTCTGTCGCCGCAATTTTTCTGCTGCATTGGCCAAGTAGCTTGCCACCGACTCACGCAATTCCTCGATGGTTTCAACTGGTGTCCCAAAACTGCGCGACGACATGATCTGCTGCTTGGGAGGCATGACATCCTCCAGCTCCAGGCAAGAAATCCCTCGCAGTTCGTTGCAGGTGCGCTCCATGACCACCCCGAAATGAGCACGCATTTGCTTGGGCGAGGCATTGCGCAAGTCGAGCACGGTATCGATGCCCATGCCAGCCAGGCGCTTTCTGATACGGGACCCAACGCCCCATACCTCGCCAACCTCGACACCCCACATCCACTCCAGACGTTCCGGACGCGTCATCGCATGGAGGTCACACACGCCGTTGAACACCTCGTTCTTCTTGGCCAGGTGGTTGGCAAACTTCGCCAGCGTCTTGGTCGGTCCAACACCAACGCAGACAGGCAGTCCCGTCCATTGCCTGATCCGATTGCGCATCAGATGCCCCATGGGAACGGCCCCCCCATGGAGATGCGCCACCGTCTCAATGCGCAGGAAGGATTCATCGATGCTGTACACCTCCAGGTCCGGCGAGAAGTCGCGCAGAATGGTGGTCACCCTGTTGCTCATGTCGCCGTACAGTGTGTAGTTGGATGAGTAGGCGAGGATGCCGTTCTGACGCGCCAGGTCCTTCATCTTGAACCAAGGCGTCCCCATCTTCACGCCCAGCGCCTTGACCTCGTTACTGCGAGCCACGGCGCAACCATCGTTATTCGAGAGAACGACAACCGGAGTGTTCTCCAGGCTCGGCTTGAAAACCCGTTCGCAGGAGACGTAGAAGTTGTTGACGTCCACCAGCGCAAACTGCGGCGCCGACGTCATGATCAACCTCGGGATGGATAGCGCCGGACAACGCCAACCACGACACCCCAGACGAGCAGTTCGACGCCGTCGCTGAAGACGATAGGGCTGTAAGCCGGGTTCTCTGGTCGCAGTTCAATTCGACCCTGGTGCTTGTGGAGGCGCTTGATCGTGTATTCGCCATCAACGACAGCAACCACAATGTCGTCATGCTTCGGCGTCAGCGCCCGGTCGACGACCACCTTGTCCCCCTCCTCGATACTGGCCCCGATCATGGAGTCACCTTTGACCGTAAACATGAAAGTTGCCGGCTTGTTGCGAACGAGGTAATTGTTGAGGTCGAGTCCTTCTTCAGCATAATCGGCAGCTGGAGAAGGAAAGCCAGCACTGATCCTGTGCAGGAGCAGTCGGATTTCGAACGCGGCCGGCTCCTGGGCCACATCCAATGGGATCTGGCATAGACTCGGTACTGGGCGACGACGAAAGATGGCTGCTTGCATGTGATTACTGTTTTTCCATACAGTATAAGTGCCATACCTTTGTCGCCACAAGTTGCCAGGCACTCATTCTCAAATCCGGCATCGTTTACCTAAAAAGACAAAGATGCTTCAATGCTGGGCTATGTCGAAATCGCCAGCCCCCACACCTCAGCTAAATCGCTTACGCGCAGCGGCAGCCCTCATCCCCATCATCCAGTCCGGGCTGGCCAACGCCAAGCTCTCACGCGATCGCGCTGCTCAGATGACCCAATTTGTCGAATGGACCACCCACTGCACCCCCGAGGACGCTACGGAGCAAGCATTGGTTGAAGAAGTGTCCGAAGGGTTGCACGACCTGAAAGCGACGCTGGAATCCTGATCAAGCCGACACTTATTTTCTGAAATTCAGGAAAAAAATCTGAAGTCCGTTCCTAAACCGGATCACTTGCGGGCATAGACTGATTTCGGCCACGAGGCTAGAATCCACAGAGGTGCCCACCTTACTTGCACACGAGTAAAAACAGGCGATCTGTTTCGTCATTGCCAACCTCTCTTTGAGCCTCGTCGTCGGGGACTTAAACGTGTGCGCCTGACCCGAATTCGACGTGGCATTCAGGAAAGGTTGATCATGACGATCAAAGAACTCGCGTACAGCACGCAACAGCACCTCCAGACAGCTACCGGCGCCCAGTTCAAACGGGCTCACATCTACGAGTTGTTGGCCGCATCATTCGGCTTCCACTCTTATGCGGCGCTCTCATCGGACGCTGTTTTCACCAAAGACTCACTCACCAATCGACGTACATCGAAATACGTCGACCACGTAAGGGATCGTTGCCTGGAGATCGGGTACGACACCACCACAGCAGACGTGGTGGCTGCTTCGCTTCCACGGTTACTGACTGAGCAGGAAATTGGCGTCATCAGGATTCCGGATTTGATCGCCCATCTTCGCTATGAGCCAGGGCATGGGGACTGGAACGAGGACGAAGAGGAAGATGACTGGGAACTCGAGGAAGACGCACGCGTCGCGGTTACCGAAGCTCTCATTTCCCCGCTGCTGATTGATGGACTCAACAACGCAGCGAGCAAAGGTAACGGTACCGCCCACTACGCTTTGGCATTGATACACGCTGGCGATGACGACGACTTCGAACAGGAAGAGATTGGAGGCGATTACTGGTACCAGCAGGCTCAAAGCGGCCGGGCACTAGCGGGTGTCGAAAAAGAGTGGGCAGACAGCCATGAAGCCAGACTGAACCGCGAGCAGCTATTCACTCGGCACCTGAAGGAAGCCGCCAGACTTGGCTGCCCCGAAGCGCTACTGGAAATGGCTGATCGTTTTAATGACCCTGCGTTTTTCGAGCAGTCCACCACTGACGTCAATGCAGACCCTGCCTGGGTGGCAGAGATCGCCGAACGACTGGGCAGGCGCGAAGATTCGAAGAAGTGGCTGACTGAGGCGGCCAAATGCGGTGACACCGAAGCCATGCGCCAGCTGATTGAAGAATTTGACCATGGTGATCTGGTTCGTTGTTGGACATGGCTCTACCTCGCAGAAATGCTTGGTAGCGATCTGACCAAGGACGACTACCACGCTATCCACGAAGATGGGTCCCCTTACGACGATGACGTCGGTGGCCCCATCTTTGCAGACGGCCGCGATGGTGTCAGGCTTAAACCGATCAGTGCAGAACAACAGGCAACTGCACGGCAAAACGCAGCGGAGTTGTTCCGTGTGATCAGGGACGACGAGTAGTAGCAACGCCTGGGTTGGTGGGTGACGAATTACTCGCCTACCAATCTGTAAAACAAACCAGTCGATTCGACAACTCGTAACCCATTGATCTTTATAGGGGGTAGGTCGTGACCATTGCGGACTTCGGGCAAAAACACAAAGTCCCGCCCGCAGAGAGAAAGGGCCAATAGAGAGAGAACCGGGCGCCGAACCTGCCTAGCGGTGGCGAAGGCGAAGTCCGCAAGACTCCGAAGGAACCCGCGAGAACACGCGGGAGTTGGCGCAAACAGGCAATAAAAAACCCCAACCGAGAGTGGTTGGGGTTTGAATTTTGGTGGCCAAGCGCGGAATCGAACCACGGACACGCGGATTTTCAGTCCGCTGCTC
>CAZPSQ010000078.1:0-20875 GCA_964588755.1 uncultured Prosthecobacter sp.
AACGCGCTGGTGCAGTGGTGGTATGGGCACAACGCGGTGGCCTTCTTCCTGACCACACCCATCCTGGGCATCATGTACTACTTCCTGCCGAAGGCGGTGGAGCGCCCGGTTTACTCCTACCGGCTGTCCATTGTCCACTTCTGGTCGCTTGTGTTCATCTACATCTGGGCCGGCCCCCACCACCTGCTGAACACCTCCCTGCCGAAGTGGCTGCAGATGCTGGGCATGTTCTTCAGCCTCATGCTCTGGGCGCCTAGCTGGGGCGGCATGCTCAACGGCCTCCTCACCCTTCGCGGCGCGTGGGACAAGCTCCGCACCGACCCGGTCGTGAAGTTCTTCGTGGCCGCTGTCACCTTCTACGGCATGGCCACCTTTGAGGGGCCGCTGATGTCCATCCAGGCGGTGAACTCCCTCTCCCATTACTCGGACTGGACCATCGGCCATGTTCACAGCGGCGCGCTCGGCTGGAACGGCCTCATGGCCGCAGGCCTCTTTTACTGGCTGACGCCCCGCCTCTACGGCGTGCGCCTGCACTCGGTCCCCATGGCGAACTTCCACTTCTGGACCGCCCTCTTTGGCATCCTCATGTATGTGGCCGCCATGTGGGTGTCCGGCATCATGCAGGGCCTGATGCTCAATGCCACCAACGCGGAAGGCACCGCCCTGGTTTATCCCAACTTCATTGAGACACTCAACGCCATCCGCCCCATGATGGGCTTCCGCATCATCGGCGGCTCCATGTATCTCGTCGGCATGGGCCTCATGGCCTGGAACCTGTGGCAGACCGCAAAGAGCGGAAAAGCCGTCAACGAAAAGCGTGAGATCACCGTCATCCAATCCACGGCCCGCGACGGCATGCCGCTGAGGGAAGGCTTCTTTGGCGACCCTGTCGTTCATGTCTTCATGTTCCTGCTGCTCATCCTCGGCTGGCTCTTCCTCCCTGCCGACGCCAACATCGTCTCGCTCATCGGCGCGCTGGTCTTTGCCGCCATGGTCGTGTCCCGCGCCGCGAAAAACCCAGCCCGCTGGTCCGGCTGGTATGACCGCCTCCTGGAAAGCTGGCTCCCCTTCACCATCCTCACCTTTGTCGCAGTGGCCCTGGGCGGCCTCATTCAGATCATCCCCACCGTCATGGTCAACCGCGCCAAAAACATGGAGGACAGAATCCAGCAGGTCTACACACCCCTGGAGCTCGCCGGCCGCGACATCTACGTCAGCGAGGGCTGCTACAACTGCCACTCCCAGATGATCCGCACCCTCCTCCCGGACGTCCTGCGTTATGGCGACTACTCCCGCATGGGGGAAAGCATCTATGACCACCCCTTCCAGTGGGGGTCCAAGCGGACCGGCCCCGACCTCGCCCGTGAGGGGGACAAATACCCCCACAGCTGGCACTACAACCACATGCGCGACCCGCGCTCCACCTCCGCAGGGTCCAACATGCCGGCCTACCCGCACCTCTTCACCGAGAAGTTTGACCAGAAAGGACTGCCGGCAAAAATCGCCGCCATGGTCCGCCTGGGCGTGCCCTATCCGGCCATGACAGACGTGGAGATCAAGGAGGCCGCCATCAAGCAGGGCATCGAGATCGTCAACAAGCTGAAGGAGGACAAGCTCGCCGCCTCCCCGGACACCCAGATCGTCGCCATCATCGCCTACCTCCAGAAGCTGGGCAAATACGACACGCCTGAGATTGAGGGGAGGATCCTCACCAGCCCGCAGGGCATCCGCCCGCCCCTCGCCCCCATCAATCCCGACCGCGAACGTGACGCCGCGCTCAAAGTCACCGGGCCAGCCGCCGAGTAACCACATCCCCCCGTCAATCCCCATGTTCCGAAACCTCGTTTACGAAAATTGGCTCTCCTGGATTCCCTGGGTCGCCTTTGCCGCCACGGCCTCCATCTACTTCATCTGCACCATCCGTGCGATCCGGCTGCGGAAGGAAAAAGTCCGGCATCTGGCCCAGCTTCCCCTGGATGACTAACCCCCGCCCCCTGCTCCATCTTCATGCCTTCCACCTCCCCCAAGACCACTCCCACCCTGCGTGAGCACGTTTACGACGGCATTCAGGAGTACGACCAGAAACTGCCAAACTGGTGGCTCTTCTCCTGGTACATCACCATGGTCTGGTTTGTCATCGGGTGGGTGGCCTACTACCATCTGCATCTTGGCCAGTCCGAGGAGCAGCAGGTCACAGGCGCCCTGGCCCACATTGCCGAAATCCAGAAGAAAGAGCTGGAGCTCATCAGCGACGAAAAGCTCTGGGCCATGTCCAGGGATGAAAAAATCGTGGCTGCTGGCGCGGCGACTTACAACACCACATGCGTGGCCTGCCATGCGCAGGATCTCAGCGCCCACATCGCCGGGGCCAAGCTGCCAGGACTGCCCCTCAACGACCAGGAGTGGAAGCACGGCGGCAGTCCGCTCCAGGTGCTGAACCTCGTGCGCAAAGGCGCGCCGGACGTCACCAAGGGCATGCCAGCCTGGGAGCCACAGCTCGGGCTGCAGCGTGTGGTGGAGGTGGTCGCCTATGTGCTGAGCAAGCACAAGCAGGACGCCCCTGTCTCCCTCTCCGCGGACTCTCCTTTGAAAAAGGGCGCTGAATAACGGCTTCGGCATGCCGCGCGCCCGCCCCCCAATGAACACTCCCACGCTCGAAACCCTCTCCACCATCCGCACGGATGGCTCGCGGAAGTTTGTTTACCCGGCGGATGCCAGGGGGCGGTTCATGTTCTGGCGCAGGGTGGTGGCCGTGCTGCTCATGGGCATCTACATCGCCCTGCCCTGGATTCCGGTGAACGGCTACCCCGCCGTGTTCCTGGATGTGCAGGGCAGGCGCTTCCACTTCCTGGGGCTTACCCTCGCCACGCAGGACCTGTGGGTGGGGTTCTTCCTCATCACCGGGCTGGCCTTCTCCCTCTTCTATCTCACCGCCTTGTTTGGCCGCATCTGGTGCGGCTGGGCCTGTCCTTACACTGTCTTTTTGGAGCACGTGTACCGCCGCATCGAGCGCTGGGTGGAAGGGGATGCCGCCGAGCGCCGCCACCGCGCGGAAGGTCCGCTGACGTGGGGCAAGGCCTGGCGCCTGGCGGTGAAGCACAGCCTCTATCTGCTGTGCTCCGCGCTGATCGCGCATTTGTTCCTGAGCTACTTTGTCTCCCTCAAGACCTTGTATGCGATGATGCACGGCTCGCCTGCGGAGCATCTCTCCGCCTTCGGCATTGTCGTGTTTCTCACCGGCATGCTCTATTTTTCCTTCGCCTGGTTTCGTGAGCAGTTCTGCATCATCCTTTGCCCCTACGGACGTTTGCAGGCGGCTTTGACGGATGATCACTCCATGGTCGTCGGCTACGACGCCAGACGCGGTGAGCCACGTGGCAAGGTCGCCACCGTCACCGGAGACTGCGTGGACTGCCGCCGCTGCGTCCAGGTGTGCCCCACCGGCATCGACATTCGCAACGGCCTGCAGCTGGAGTGCATCGGCTGCGCCGCCTGCATTGACGCCTGTGACTCGGTCATGACCCGCCTGAAACGCCCCACCGGGCTGATCCGGCATGACTCACAGGTCGGCCTCCAGGGCGGCAGGACCCGCCTCTGGCGGCCGCGCATCTGGTTCTACACCTTCCTGCTCGCCCTCGGCGCGCTCGCCTTCGGCATCTCCGCCGCGCAGATCACGCCCCTGAAGGTGGCCGCCTCGCGCATGGTCGGCGCGCCATACTACCTCGGCGGCGGCGAGGTGCGGAACCAGTTCCTGGTGCGCATCATCAACAAGCGCAACGAGCCCGTCTCCTGCCGCATCGGGCTGGATGGCCCGCTGCCTCCCGCCCTCCGCGCCATCGGCCTGGAGGAGATTCTTCACCTCCCCGCGCTGGGGGAGGAGCAAAAAGCCGTCATCCTTTCCGTGCCGGATGCCGCGTGGACCGGCGGCTTCAGGCTGCGTGTGAAAATCACCGACACCCGGCACGGCAACAGCACGCTCACCGGCTTCCTCGAATTCCTGGGCCCCGACCCCCGGCTCAAAGACGACACCCCGCTCCATGTTCAAGATTTTATCCAATAGACCCTGGCTGCTGGCCTTTGGCGGCTTCCTCTTCTTTGTCACCTCCTGGGTGTTGTTCCTTGCCTTTGCCGTGCGGCATCAGCCGCCCGTGTTCAAGCGTGGGGAAACCGTCCCTGCCTCCACCATGGAGGCGGCCGCCGCCCAGCGGCAGAATGCGCAGGCACATTCCCATGCCCCCCATTGACACCACTGCGGCAGCCTTCATGGCAGGCTTGGTGACGAGCCTGCACTGCACCGTCATGTGCGGCCCGCTTTCATGCTCCTGGGCTGTCAACTCCGGCGCGGGCATGGCCCTCTTCATCCGGGACACCAGTTTCTACCACGCTTCACGCCTCATCGCCTACGGGCTTGTCGGCGCGGCTGCTGGCGCGGTGGGTGAGCTGCCTCTGCGCTTCTTCCAGCAGGGCGCAGGGTTGGTGCTGCCCTGGTTGATCGTCATCCTGTTTGCCATCGTCGGCATGGGGCTGGATGCCTTCATCCCCAAGCCCGCCATCCTGGCAGGCGCGCTGCGTTCGGTGCAGAACCGCGCGTTCCGGCTCAGGAGCGGCATGCGTGCCGCTCTTCTCGGGCTGGCCACCCCGTTGCTTCCCTGCGGACCTTTGTATCTCATGTTCGGCCTCGCCATGGCCAGCGGGTCCGCGCTGAAGGGCGGCGGCTTCAGCATGGCCTTCGGCCTGGGCACCCTGCCCCTGCTCGCCCTGGCTCAAACGCAGCTTCACTGGCTGGGCGGCCGCATTTCCCCCGCCAAGCTGCGCCGGTTGCAGCGCGGCCTGGCTCTCGTCACCGCCGTGGTCCTGGCCTGGCGCCTGCGCGACACCCTCGGCGGCCTGCCAGAAGGCGGCGTGCCCTCCTGCTGCCACGCCTCCCTGTGACGTGCCAAAACCAAGGCTCCGGCCAAAACGCCCCCTTGCCTCCACAATTGCCGCGTCGTGAATCACAAGCGCCGGGGAGCATCGCTCCCACCCTCTGGCAGGGTAATGACTGCCCCATGACATCCCCTGCCCCCGCCTGCCAGCATTGCGGCTCCCCGGTGCCCGCTGGAAGAAGCGACGCCTTCTGCTGCGCTGGCTGCGCCTATGTTCATGATCTCCTCCTTGGCCAGGGCCTCCAGCAATACTATGAGCTGCGCGGCAATGTCCTGGCCCCCCCCGTGCCCGCCCAGTCCCTGCGTGATCAGGACTACGGCTGGCTGGAGCAGCTCGCCGCAGAAGCCGCCATCCGCAGCCCCCGGCAGGCAGAGCTTCGCCTCGCCGTGCAGGGCATGTCGTGCATCGGCTGCGTCTGGCTCGCGGAGCGTGTCTTTGCCCGCCACCCAGGCGGCCTGCGGCTGGTCGTGGATGTCGTGCATGGGGAGATGACGCTGACCTGGCTGCCAGGATCTTTTGACACCGTCGCCTTCGCCAGGGACTACCAGGCCTTTGGCTACCTCCTGGGACCGCCCAGGGCCGAGGGGGCCGGCACCCCACGCTCCAGTGAGCTGGGCCGCCGCATGGCGGTGTGCGGCGCCTTTGCCATGAATGCCATGGCCTTCTCCCTGCCCGCCTACTTTGGCATGCCGGACGACTTCCTTTTTGCCCGCTGGTTTGAGCTCATCACCGTGGCCTCCGCCACCCTGGCCATGCTGGTGGGGGGCAGCTACTTTGTCTCCAAGGCCTGGCGCTCGCTGTCCCTCGGCGCGCTGCACATCGATGTGCCCATCGCCCTCGGCATCCTCGCGGCCTATGCAGGCTCTCTCGGCGGCTGGCTGCTCGGCGTGAAGGGCCTGCTCTACTTCGACTTCGTGGCCATCTTCATCTTCCTCATGCTGCTCGGCCGTCACACCCAGCAGAGCGCGCTGGAGCGCAACAAGCGCAGGCTGATGAAGGACACCTCCATCCCCGGGCAGGTGAAGGTCTGGGACGACGACGATGCCGCGTCCTGGCGCCCGCTGGAGGCCCTGGAGCCGGGCATGTGCTATGAAATCAAGCCCGGTCAGGCCGTGCCGGTCGCCAGCCGTCTGCTCGGCGCCTCCGCCTCCATCAGCCTGGAGTGGATCAATGGCGAAAGCGAGGCTCAGCTCCGCCAGGAGGGTGAGCTCCTCCCCTCCGGCGCGCTCAACATCGCCAGCACAGCCTTGAAGGTCGCGGCGTTGGAAAGCTGGGAAAGCAGCACGCTGCGCCACCTTTTGCAGGCGCGGCGCGGCCATGACTTTCGCGATGCCGGACTCGAACGGCTGCTGCGCTGGTACATCGTGGTGGTCCTGCTGGTGGGTGTCGGGGGCGGCATCACCTGGTGGTGGCAGGGCCTGGGCGTGGCGGCAGCCCTGCAGGTCATGATCTCCATCTTCGTCGTCTCCTGTCCCTGCGCCCTCGGCGTGGCCGTGCCGCTGGCGGAGGAGCTCGCGGTCGCCCGTGCCGGTCGCCTGGGGGCCTTCGTCCGCACCCAGGCCTTCTGGAAACGCCTGCTGCGTGTGCGCCGCGTCGTCTTTGACAAGACCGGCACCCTCACCATGGAAAATCCCGCGTTGCAAAACCCCGCCGCGCTGTGCCAGCTCGATGACGAGGCACAGACCGCGCTCCGCACCCTCATCAGCGGCAATCTTCACCCCGTCAGCCGCAGCCTCTTCGACGCCGCAGGCCCCGGCAAAACATGGTCCCATGAGGCAGTGGAGGAAGCGCTCGGCTCCGGCCTCTCCATCCATGCCCCCACCGGCCGCCGCTGGACCCTCGGCCGTCCTGGTGCCTGGGGCGTCACCGCGCCCGGAGACACCCTCCTCGCCTGCGATGGCCGTCTGGCAGCCAGCTTCTCCTTCCAGGAAACCCTGCGCGATGAATCCCGCAACGAGGTCCAGCGACTCCACCAGCGCGGCCTGCAAGTCCACGTCCTCAGCGGCGACCGCCCGGAAAAAGTCACCGCCATCGCCCGGCAGCTCGGCCTTCCGCCAGACGCCTGCCACGCCGGCATGAGCCCCGCCGGCAAAGCCGCATGGCTCAAGGAACGTGATCAAGACGACACCCTCTACATCGGTGATGGTGCCAACGACAGCCTCGCCTTTGACGCCGCCCTCTGCGCAGGCAGCCCCATCACCGGCCGCAGCTTTTTGGAGCAAAAAGCCGACTTCTACTTCCTCGGCCACAGCCTCCGTTTCATCAGCCCCCTGCTCGATCTGGCCGCCCTCCACCGTCGCGCCACACGCCGGGTCTTCGCCTTCTCCCTCCTTTACAACATCGTCACCGCCACCGCTGGCCTGTTCGGCTGGCTCAGCCCCCTCGCCGCCGCCGTGCTCATGCCGCTCAGCTCTCTTGCGACACTGGCCCTGGTCAGTTTCACTTTTCGCAGCCTGTCGCCCGCTGCCCGAAACTCAGCCGCAGCCCCGCGTCCCGCATCGTCCAGTTTCCGCGCCGTGTCGGCATCTTCTCCTTGATGCCGCGGGCAGCGCGGCGCATGTCACCCGCGCATGACCCTGATCGAAAAATTCTACCCCGTGATGAAACCGTGGCTCTTCCGCATGGACGCGGAAAAGGCCCACACCCTCACGGTCAAGATGATGATCATGGCCCACCGCCTCGGCATGTTGCAGTCCGTTGTGGACACCCCGCCGCAGGCGCGCACCGTCATGGGCCTCTCCTTCCCCAATCCCCTCGGCCTCGGCGCCGGCATGGACAAGTCCGCCAGCGCCGTGGATGCCTGGGGCGCTGTCGGCTTCGGCTTTGTCGAGGTGGGCACCCTCACCCCGCGCCCGCAGCCAGGAAATCCGAAGCCCCGCCTCTTCCGCCTGCCGGAGCATCAGGCGCTGATCAACCGCATGGGCTTCAACAACCCCGGCATCCACTCCGCTGTGGAGAAACTCAAAAAGCGCCGGACCAAGGCCGTCGTCGGCGTGAACATCGGTAAAAACTTCGACACGCCCAATGAGAAGGCCGTGGATGATTACACCCACTGCCTCAACGCCGCCTATCCCGTGGCCGACTACGTCGCCGTCAACATCTCCTCCCCCAACACCAAAGGCCTCCGCGACCTCCAGGCGGAGGACACCATGCGCCAGCTCATCACCGCCTTGAAGACCGCCCAGGCCGCCCTGCAAAAAGAGCATGGCAAAACAGTCCCCCTGCTCGTCAAGATCGCACCCGATCTCAATGACATGCAGATCGAGGCCCTCGCCCGCGTCTTCAATGAGCAGGCCATCGACGGCGTCATCGCCACCAACACCACCATCGACCGCGCCGCCATCGCCGGCCATCCCCTGGAAAAAGAAGCCGGCGGCCTCAGTGGCGCCCCCGTCCTCGACCGCTCCAGCCTCGTCCTCCAGGCCTTCCGCACCCTCCTCCAGGAAAGCATCCCCCTCATCGGCATCGGCGGCATCACCCAGGGCGCACATGCTGCGGAGAAGATCAGGCTCGGCGCGGACTTGGTGCAGGTTTACAGCGGCCTTGTGTATCGTGGCCCAGCCCTGGTGCGCGAAGTCCTGTCCACCCTGGCCCGGTAGCAATCAGTCTTCCACGCATGAGCACCCCCGCCCTTCCCAAGGTTTACTCCAAGCAGCCCGTCGCCGTCGACCTCCCCGCAGGCGATCACTGGTGGTGCGCCTGCGGCCTCAGCGCCCATCAGCCCGACTGCGACGGCAGCCACAAGGGCACCGGCCTCGGGCCAAAAAAATTCACGCTCCCCGAGGCTAAAAAAGTCTGGCTGTGCAACTGCAAGCACACCCAAAACCCGCCCTTCTGCGACGGATCGCACAAGGCCCTCTGACACCCGGACGGCCACCAGCCCGTTCAAAGGCGATGATCGGAATATCATCCGCCACCCGTTCTCTCATGCGTAGATTAGTTTCCGCCTTCTCATGACCTGCCCCCGTTTCCTGCTGGCCGCCCTCGTCGCCCTCCTCACCACTGCCACACTGCATGCGCAGTCCTTTGGCCTGTCCGGGCAGAAAGCCCCGGCCAAAGTCACCGCATCCCTCGTCTCCGAGGTCACCACGGCAGCCCCCGGCCAGCCCTTCCAGATCCTCGTCAAGCTGGAGCACGTGCCCGGCGCGCACACCTATGGCAAGGTGCTCCCCCCCGAGATCATCGGCAAGCCCACAAGGCTCATCTGGACACTCCCCGACGGCTGGAAAATGGACGAGCTCCCCTGGCCCCCCGTTCATCCCTTCAAAGGCGTCGATGGCAGCCCCAGCGAGGGGTATGAAGGCACCGTTTACCTCCCCGCCCAGCTCACCCCGCCCGCCAGCGCGTCCCCCGGCTCCAAAGCCGACCTCATCGTGAAGGTGGACGCCCTCGTCTGCGACGACAAAACCTGCACCCCCTTCAAGCAGGAGGCCACACTGGCCCTCCCCCTCGCCGCCACTGCGGCAAAGGACCCTGCCCAGGCCGCTCTTTTTGCGGCTGGCACGCCCCCGCAGCCATCAGCCCCCACCACTGTTCCCGCCCAGCCAGAGGAGCAAAAGACCCCGCCCGCAGACGCCGCCCTCGCCACGGCTCCCACGCCTGCCTCATCCCCCACCTTTGCCTTCATCATGCTCTCCGCCTTCATCGGCGGCCTCATCTTGAACATCATGCCCTGCGTCTTTCCCGTCCTCGGCATCAAGGTCGTCGGCGTGGTCCAGCAGGCCGGTGGCGACCGTCGGCACGTCGTCATGCACGGCCTCGTTTACACCCTCGGCATCCTCCTCTCCTTCTGGGCGCTCGGCGGCCTCGTCGTCGCCCTCGGAAAAGGCTGGGGCTTCCAGCTTCAATCCGCCGCTTTCACCTACAGCCTCGCCGCCTTCTTCCTTGTCTTTGGCCTGAACATGGCCGGCGTCTTTGAGATCGGCGCCTCCGCTGTCGGCGTCGGGTCGGATCTCCAGGCCCGGCACGGACTCGGCGGCTCCTTCTTCTCCGGCCTGCTCGCCACCCTCGTCTCCACCCCCTGCTCCGCCCCCTTCCTCGGCACCGCCCTCGGCTTTGCCGTCAAGCTGCCCGCCCCGCAGGCCATGCTGCTCTTCACCCTGATCGGCCTCGGCCTCGCCAGCCCCTTCCTCCTGCTCTCCGCCTTCCCCGGATTGGTCAGGGCGCTGCCACGCCCCGGCGCATGGATGGAAAGCTTCAAGCAGGGCATGTCCTTCCTCCTCTTTGGCACCGTGTTTTACATGCTCTGGGTGCTCACCGGCATGGTGGAGGGCATCCCCCTCCTCTGGCTCATGCTCAGCCTTGCCGTCATCGGCCTCGGCTGCTGGATCTACGGCCGCTGGTCCCTGCCCCACAAGCCCGCACGCACCCGCGCCATCGCCGTCATGCTTGCCCTCGCCGCCATTGGCGGCGGTCTCTGGCTCGGCTGGCCCGCAAAGCAGCAGAAGTCCCACACCGCCGGCACCACGCTGGAGTACGGCCTGGAATGGCAGCCCTGGTCCGACGTCGGCGTACGGGAGCTCATCGCCGCCGGCAAGCCCGTCTACATCGACTTCACCGCCAAGTGGTGCCTCACCTGCCAGGTCAACAAGCGCGTCTATTCCGACCCCCGGCTTCAGCAGCTCTTCAAGGACAAGGGCGTCGTCACCCTCAAGGCGGACTACACCAACGAAGACCCCGCCATCCTCGCCGCCTTCACCGCCCTTGGCCGTGGCGCCATCCCCGTCAACGCCCTCTACATTCCCGGCCAGCAGGCCCCGCTCATCCTGCCGGAGCTGCTCACCGTCGAAAACGTCAGCGATGCGCTGCGGAAGATCAAGTAAGGCCGCTGCCCTCCCATTCAGGACACCAGCAGCGAGTCGCCCCATCTCTGACCAAAAACGCCCCGGCCGCGACTCGCCAAACTCAGGGCCGCCTCATTTTCACACAAGGCGATTGCATGCGCCTCCTCCATCGCTTGAAGTCCGCGCATGACCAACAACCCGCTCGTTTGGCTCACCGGGATCAACGCCGCCCTGGCCACCTTCAACGGCGTGTTCCTCTCATGGCTGGCCTACCGCAACCACCAGGTATCCAAAAACCAGCTCAAGCTGGCCCTCTACGACCGCCGCTTCAAAGTCTATGAGGCTGTCAAACAGCTCCTGGTGGACGCCACCAAGACAAACACCCTCACCCTCGACAGCGTCACCACCTATCTCCGCGGCACCACAGAGGCCCGCTTCCTCTTCGACCCGCCCGCCGTGGCATTCATGGATGCCATCCGCAAAAAGGCCCTCGCCTGGCGCCAGCAGATCAGCGAAAGCGAGGCCCACGCGCCCGGCACCACATCCCGCGCCGACGCCCAGGCAGAGGCCCAAAAAATAAAAGACTCCTTGGCCGATCACTGGCCCGCCCTGACCCGCACCTTCCAGCCCACCCTGGGCTTCGTCCATCTCCGTTGAACCGCAGCCGGCCAGCCCCGCCTGAAAAAAAACACGCGATGCCTCGCAGCATCGCGCGTCTCGAAAACACCGCTTCTCAGCAGCCGTCACGCAAACAGCGGCGTGATCGGCTGCCCCTTGTCCGCGATCGTGAACGGACGCTTGCTCGGGCTGTAGATCACCTGGTCCAGCGGCAGGCCCAGCGCATACGCGATGGACGCGTTGAAATCCTGGATCTTCACCTTGTCCTCGATCACCTCGCGCCCCTCCTTGTCCGTCTTCCCGTAAACGAAACCACCCTTCACCCCGCCGCCGAACATCACTGCGGAGAACGCCTTGGGATAGTGGTCGCGGCCCACGTTCTGGTTGATGTCCGGCGTGCGGCCGAACTCCGTGGTCACCACCACCATCGTGTCCTCCAGCAGGCCTCGGTTGTTCAGGTCCTCCAGCAGCGTCGCCAGCCCCTTGTCCAGAATGTCGCACTTCTCAGGCACCGCCACAAAATTCGCATTGTGCGTGTCCCAGCCCCCCAGGGAGACCTCCACGAAACGGACACCGCGCTCCACCAGACGCCGGGCCAGCAGGCAGCCCTGCCCAAAGGCCTCCTTCCCATACGCCGCGCGCAGGTCCCCCGGCTCCTCGCTCAGGTCAAAGGCCTTCAGGTCCTCAGACTTCATCATGGCGATCGCGTCGTCATACATGTCGGCATAGGCCTTCACATTGCGGTGCGGAAACGTCGCACGGAAATCCTTGTCCAGCTCTTCGGACAGCCGCATCCGCGCCTGGAACTTGTCCTCAGACACTCCGCTCTTCACATTCTTGAGGCCGTTCTCCGGATTGCTCACAAACAGCGGCGCCTGCGCCGCCGGGAAGAAGCCCGCCCCCGGGTGGCGGCTGTCATTGCCGATGAACACAAAGTTCGGCAGCGTGCTGTTGCCGCCCCCCTGGAAGACATTCAGCCACGCCCCCATCGCAGGATGGCGGATCGTGCCACGCAGCTCATAGCTTGTGTGCATCATGTAGTTCCCCTGCTCATGCGCCCCCTGCGTGGAGGACAAGGAGTTCACAATCGTGCCGTGATGCATCTGCTTGGCCGTCAGCGGCAGATACTCCGAAATGCGGACGCCGTCCGCGCTGGTCTTGATGGGCTTGGTCGGGCCGGCCGTCTCCACCCCCTCCTTCACGTCCCACGTGTCCATGTGCGTCTGCCCCCCGCTCATGTAGAGGTAGATCACATTCTTCGCCGTCGCAGCCTGCTTCAGCTTTGAGGACCCCTCAAAAGCCGCGAAGGACTTGCTCGTCAGCGAATGTCCAAGCAGGCCCACGCCCAGGAGCGAGGAGGCCGTCTTGGCGGCAAAATCGCGCCGGCTGATTTCGCCGCTGCGGAGGAGAGTGGAGGCGAGTTCTTGCTTCATGACGTTGGGCGTTGACGCGTGGTTGAGGGTGGTTTTGCGGGACTTGTTCTTACTGGATGAAAATGAACTGCTGCGTGTTCAGCAGCGAAAAGACAAGGTCGTCCATGCTCAGGCCGCTTTCCTGGGCCTTCAGCCACGCCTGCTTTTCGCCGGCGGACGGCTTGCGGGACAGCAGCGTCATGTACGCCGCCTCCATCTTGTCATCGGGGTACTGCGCCTTGTTCACCGTCAGCATCAGCTGGCTGTATTTGCTGATGATCTCCGGCAGCAGGTTGCCGTTCAGCAGGAAAAGCGACTGCGGCACGCTGGCGTCGCTGTTGGCGTTCTCGATCGTCTCACGGTCGCTCTGGCCGAAGTCGCGCAGCGGATGCCCCCGTGGGGCCGGGCTTTCCAGCTCGGCCGCGCGCAGGTAGTTGCGGCTCTGCCTTTCCCGGGCGTTGAAGTAGTCCCGCATCTGCTTTTCAGCGATGCCGTAAAAGCGGCCCTCCTCCGCATACGCCTCCCGCGCCTTCAGCGCCTGCGCCTTGGACTCCTCGGGGGTCAGTCTCTTGCGGTCATACCCAGGGATGGTCACTCGCTCCGCACGCACCCCGTTCTCCATCATCATCATCTCCCCACCCGCCATCATCATGGCGGCATCAGCGCCTGCCGCCGCCGCGTTGGCGTTCAGGGCCACGGTCTGGTAGGGCTTGCCCGTCACCTCCTCATACAGCCTCTTCTGGCCCCGGATCACCACGGTCTGCATCGCGTTCGTGCGTGCCTCGTTCTGCAGCGCCTTCACCTCGCGGCCCACCTCGTCGGACTTGCGCCTCAGTTCGGCCACTTGCACATCGGCTTCCTTCCTGGCATCCCCCGTCAGCATTTCCGCCTTGTCACGGGCGGCCTTGAAGGCCTCACGCGCCTCCGTGTAGAGCTTCTGCTTCGCATCGCTCTTCGCCCGGTTGCGGTCATAGATCGCCGCCGTGCTCACCAGCCCCTCCAGCATCTCTTCAGCGCTCAGCGCGTCCACCCCGTCCGCGTTCTTCTTCGCTTGCAGGATGCGCTGCTCCTGGTTCTCCCGGTTGGCTTGATTGATCATGTCCGGGTTCGGGTTGATCAGCGTCACAAAGGAGTCCCACATCTGCTCCGCGCTCATGCGGCGCAGCAGCGGCCCCGTGAAGTGGTACACATTCCCTGGCGCGTGCTCCTCGCGCGTCACCTGGCGCTGGTACGCGCTGGTGTTGTACAGCACGCGCAGGTACGCCTTCATGTCGTAGTTCAGGGACACCATCAGCTTCTCCAGGTGCTTCTGCAGGTCCGCGTTCATCGGCGTCGAGGTGTCCATCAGCTCGTCCAGCGGCTCGATCAGCGCCAGGCCAAACACGCGCTTCCACAGCCGGTTCACGATCACCGTCGTAAAGCGGGGGTTCTCAGCGCTCGTCATCCAGCGGGCATAGGCCTGCAGCGGCGTCTCCCCCGGCTGCGTCACGCTCTCATGCCCCATCATCGTGCCCGGCTCCACCACAGCGCGCGGCTTGGCGTCTGAATACTGGTAGTCGTGCGGCAGCGTCACCTTGCGGTCCCGCATGTCCACAGACGTGTAGCGCATCGTGTTGGTGATGTCCGTCATCGCCTCCCCGATGTTGCGCTGCTCCTTGCGCAGCGCCGTGCGGGCCGCCTCGCGCTTCTCGCGCACCGCCTTCATCTCCAGCTCATAGGCCTGCGTCAGCTTCTTGTAGTCCTCCACCTTCATCTCCTTGGTCTTCTTGGGCCGCTGCGGCTCCTTGAACGACGCCCGCACCGCCTCCTCCTTCTCCCGCAGCAGGTCGCGCACCTCGCCCGTCGTGCCGCCATAATAGTCCTGCGTGCTCACCCCAAAGGTGAACGCCGCCATCTTGTAAAACTGCATCTGCGACCACTTGTCGAACGGATGGTTGTGGCACTGCGCGCACTCAATGCGCGTCCCCAGAAACACCCGCACCGTGTTCGCCATGTTGTCCAGCGGCATCCCCCGGTCCCGCATGTAGTAGCCGATCGCGCCGTTCGACCACGCCTTCCCCTGCGCCGCCACCATCTCCCGCACAAACTGGTCATACGGCTTGTTCGCCCGCAGGCTGTCCTTCACAAAATTCGCATACGCCGCCCCGGTGATCGGACCCGTCTGGGTCCCCAGGCTCGTCACGCGCAGCACATCCGCCCAGTAGTTGAAGCTGTGCTGCACATGGCCCTCGGAGGCCAGAAGCTTGTCGATCAGCGCCGCCCGCTTGCCGCCGTCCGTGGACGCCAGAAACTCCTCCGCCTCACGCGTCGTCGGAATCCGGCCGATGATGTCCAGGTAAACACGGCGGACAAAGGTGGCATCGTCCGTCGCAGGATTCCCTTCCAGCTTATGCTTCTGCCAGTCTGCCTGCAGCAATGCGTCGATCTCCCTCGCGGCAGCGCGCGTGTCAGGCTTTCCGGCCGCCAGGGCGGATGCGGCGCCAAAAGCCATAAAGAAAGCAGCAGGGGCTATGAAATGCTTCATGTGCGGGAAACGACAGGGAAAACAAGACTTTTTCACAATCCGAACAAAATCGTTCACAGCCCATCCATCTACAGGTGTCGATTTTGACAGTACAACCTCAATGGCAAGCAGCCGGCACCCATAGTCAACAAACCTATGTCACTCCACGTTGACGATTTTCGCAGAGTTCTTAACCAGCCCAGCAGCATGCCCTCCGCCAAGGTCAAACAGCTTTATCGCACCGGCCATCTCGGCAAAGCCGCCGCAATGGCCGGCCAAATAGACCCAGGCTCCAGCGAGGAAGCACGCGAGGTGATTTACGGAGTGCAGGCTTTGCTGGAGATGGGAAAGTTTTCTGCCGCCGCCATGCTGGGGATCACCGCCGCGTCACACAGCCAAGCCCCGGAGGCCGCCGTCCTGAAGGTGCAGGCAGCCTATGCCCGCATGATGGCCTCTCCATGCCACGAGGCACGCGAGGCCGTGCGCACAGAGTCAGCGGCACTGCTCCGCCAGCAGGATGCCTATTCGCAGGCCATGGCCACACGCTGGGAAACACGAATGCAGGCCTTGGAAATAACCCTGTGCCTGCGCTCCCTGAGGCAGCTGCCGGAAGTGAATGCCGGTTTTGCAGCTGCCGCAGATCAGTTCCGTGCGGCAGGCTGCGCGGAGGAGGCGCGCGGCGAGATGCTCCAGATGGCCGACCGGATAAGAAAAGGCCCTCCGGCCGCCCCCACCAAAGCCATCGCCATTCTCGAACCATTGAGGGACGAGGCCCTGGCCGCTGCCGATTGGCCTGCCGTGGCCAAGGCCTCCCTGGCCTTGGCCGAGCTTGGCTTTGAGACGCTCATGGGAGGCGCTAAAGCCGCCCCTGAAAGCATGCTTCGGAACGCCCTCGAAACGTTCGAGCAGGTGAAGACAGACTACCACAAGGCAGCCATGGCCCACGGCCCCGCCGAG
The DNA here is from genome assembly GCA_964588755.1 of uncultured Prosthecobacter sp. Classification (GTDB taxonomy): domain Bacteria; phylum Verrucomicrobiota; class Verrucomicrobiia; order Verrucomicrobiales; family Verrucomicrobiaceae; genus Prosthecobacter. Next base: position 16,200 of record CAZPSQ010000078.1, read on the forward strand.
GTGCAGGCATCCCTTGGCCGGCTGCTGATGCATTATGGCATGTCTTCCGGGGCAGACTGCCTCCACGAAGCGGCACAGCTCTGGGAGGAGACAGGTCATCTCGCCGCGGCAGATGGTGCATGGCGTGACCTTCTCGTCTGGCACAGCCACCGGGCAGATCGTGAGCACGTCGAAGCCCTGGAAGCCAGACTGGGAGCCACGGGCACAGCCATCGACAGCACGCTCACCGCAGTCACGGGAAACGTGCAGGCAATTCACTCAGCATTTGTCCGTGGCGACTTCGCCGCTGCTTCCGAGATCTCTGTCCTCACACGCTCCATGGCTTTGGAGCCAGGACAGGCAGTTGCTTCCATGTTGATCGAATGCGCAGCACTCATGGGACGCGGAGCCCGCAAGGAAGCCGCCAAACTGGCCGCAGACGCCGTGGCCATGCTGCGCCCAGTCGCACCCTGTCTCTTGCTGGGAGATGCTCTGTTCCAGCTCGGCACCACGCAGGAGGAAATGGCGGAAACCATCAACCTGTGGGAGGAAGCCGCCAGGGCTGACCTGGATTGCGGCCTCCCTGTGTCGGCCGCCCAGCGGCACATGAACATCGCTGAGGTGCTCTCCCAGTCTGCTGGAAAAGCAGTGTCATCAGATGGCCGCAGCCCAGATGATTTTTTCACACAGGCGGAGTCACTGCTCGGTTCCAGCCGTGATTTGGAGTCCATCATCCTTCGCGGCAATATCGCCCAGCGTCGCGGCCTGGCCGCACTTCGAAACCGTGATTTCGCGGCCTGTGGTCAATGCCTCACCGAGGCGGAAAACAACTTCCGCGCCGTTGGGCGCAATGCGGATCTCGCATTCACTCTGGGCCAGCAAGGACTCGCTCTCTTTCAGATTGCCCGGCACAACCGCTCGCAAGAAACTTGTCTCGCCGCCCTCGGAAGATTCGAAGAAGCCTCCACACTTTTCCAACGTCAAGACCTCCTCGGGGAACAGTTTCGCATGGAGCGTCTGACTGGCGCGGCAGCATGGGAGGCGGGAAACTTGGCTCCGGATGAGGAGCGTGCGCAACTCTACGAGTCCGCCTCCCGGCACATGCATGCGGCGGCATCCTTGATGGAGTTCCTTCGCAAAGGCCGTCAGGAGAAGGGGCTTTTCGACCGCCAAAACAGTTTGGATGACATCGCCGCCACCATGGAGCCCTTTTTGGAGGAGGCGTTCCGCTTCCACCTCACCGTCCTTCAGCGCCCCGCCGAGGCTCTCGGCTGGCTGGAAAAAGGCAAGGCACGCGGCCTGCTGGACTCCATCTCCACCAGCAAAACATGGCAGCCGCCACCAGATGTGGATGCCACCCTCGCGGTCGAAGAAACGCGCCTGGAGCAGGAACGCCGGTCCATCACCAAAGACAGCTATTCTGCCCGCAAACGCTGGAAACAACTGACCGCGCAACTGGAGAGCCTCTGGACGACCATGTCCTCACAGCCTGCCTCGGCAGCTTACGCCTCCTTGCGCCGGGGCCTCTCTTTGGACTGGTCCCGCTGGCAGCAGGCGTTGCAAGAACAAAGCACCCTTCCCGCCGCCGCAGGCCGCCCCGTTCTCTCAGTTCACTTTGTCTGGCCACGCAACAACGGCGCCCCCATCCGCCTCATCGCCTGCCGTGGCGGCTGGGCAGAGCCACGCATCGCCGAAGTCTCCCTCTCCCCCCGAAAAATCGAGTCTTTCCTGCATTCATGTTTCTCCAATCCTGACCGCTCATCTCTCGCCCAATGGCTGCGCATGACCGGAGGCGATGCCACATGGCAGCGTGGTTTCGCCCCGTTGATTGCACCGCTGGAAAAGTGGGCTGCCCCCGGCGATGTTCTGCTTCTCATCCCCCACGGCCCCCTTCACTCGTTCCCGCTCAATGCGCTGCTTCTTGGAGGAGTCCCGCTCGCCGAGCGCAACCCCTTGTCCTTCGCCCCCAGCGCAGCCCTCCTCATGGTCTGCTGGCAGCGGCAGGCAGGCAGGGCTGGAGAAAAGTGCTCGGTTCTTGCCTGCCCCGATCCGGGGCCGGGATTTCCACCGCTCGCGCAAGCAGCCGGAGAAGCAGCGGCCGTGGCCGCCATGCTCGGCGTTTCCCCCGTCATCTCTGACAAGATGGCCCCAGAGGTCTTTCGTGAGGCCCTCAGCGGAGCATCGGCCGTGCACTTCGTCGGCCATGCCACCGAGGCGGCCACAGGCTGGGACAGCGGGCTGCAATTGGGCGGCGGGAACGTCTTTACCACTCGCGATTTTTTCCAGACCAGCCTTCAGGCGGACATCTTCACCCTCGCGGGATGCCGCACCGCCCGCAGCCGACGCCGCGAGGGGGATGAAGTGCTTGGGCTCATTCCATCACTTCTTTACGCTGGGGCCTCCTCCGTCCTCGCCAGCCAGTGGGAGGCTGCGGATGACGCCACTGCCATGGCCATGCGCGGCTTTTACCGCTCACTCCTCTCAGCCCCCCACCGCACCAAGGCCGACGCCTGGCGCGAGGCCGTGGCGGAACTGCGCCAAAACTTTCCTTCCCTTGCCGACTGGGCCACCTTTACACTCCATGGCGATTGGAAATAGCTTCACCATGAATACTCCCGACGAAAACAAATCCCCTGAGTCCGGGCCGGAAAACCTCTTTCCTGACAAACTCGAAATCGATGAAGTCGAAGCCAGCCGCATCAGCCGCGAGCGCGGCAAGGAGCTCGACATCAGCGATGAACTTCGCCTCCTTGCAAGACAGAACCGCCTCAGTCTTTTCAAAACGAAAACCTCAAGGCATCCTTCATCTCAGCATGGCTCGCAGTCAGAGGCGCAGTTCAGGCTCCAGTCACATGCCCATCCTGGATGCCGCTTCGTCCAGGTCATGCTCGCAGTAAATGTGGAGCTGACCCCAGGTGCCAGGGTGCTCTCCATCTTGCCGGAAGAAGCCATGCTGCATCAGGTCAAAGTCACCGAAGCAATAAAGCCCGGCTTTGAAACCGACATCATCGGCATCAAAATCTCGCTCGGCAGCGAAAAGACCACGGAACAAACTTTCGAAAGCCGGGTGCTCAGCGGCTACAACGGCGAAGACCACGTCGTCTGGACCTTCGTCGCGCCCACATCGGACTATGAGCTGAGCCTGAACACCCCCCTCAGCCTTTCCATCAGTTATCCCACCGCCACGGACGCCCTCCGCGCCAGCGTGCAACTCTCCGCCCGCATCGCCCTGCGCGGCTGGAGCGGCGCCATTCCTCTGATTGGCAAAAAATCCGGCGAAGGCCAAACCCTCGTTTACCTCGACAGATAGCGACAATCCCCAATCACATCCCCTCCCCCCAGCCGCTGCAAACAACAGCAAACAATCGCCCCCCCCGCAAACCTCCCCCTACTCCTCCTTCCGCTTCATCGTGATCTGATGAATCCCCTTGCGCAGGGTCGCCACATTGAAGTTCACAATCAGCGCCGTGTTGAACCGGCCCAGCCGGAGAAAGGCCTCCAACTGCTGCTGCTCCTGCTTGGTGATGCTCTCCTGCGACCTCACCAGCAGCAGCAGCGACCCGCCCACCACAAAATCCAGCCGGGTCTCCGTCTTCACCTTCTTGCCACGATAGCCGAACTCCAGCCGCACCCCGCGCACAAAGTCAAACTCCAGCTCCCGCAGCTCAATGGCCAGACACTCCAGGTAGGCATCCTGGGGCAGCCCGGGGCCCAGCGTGCGGTGTACCGTCATGCACGCCCCGATCACCAAATGTGGCAGATCAGCGTCCGTCATGGTTTGGCGGCGGTTGGGGCCGGCGCCGCGGTCTGCGGCTGGATGTTTTCCTCCCCTAGAATGCCGTAGATCTCCTGCGTCGTGCTTTGCTGCCGGGTGGTCTGCCACTTGTCCAGCGCGGCGGAAAGACGTGCCCGCACATCGGGATATTGCTTCTTCACGTCCTGCTCGCAGTGCTTGTCCTCATTCAGGTCAAACAGCCGCTCGATGGGGTAATGCTTGCCGGGAGTTCGCACATACTTGAACCGCTCCGTCCTCACACAATACTCCTTGGTCTTCAGCACGGCGTCCTGAAACTTGTCCTTCAGCACAAAGTGGAAATCAAACTCCGGGTCAATGAAGGTGGTTTCATCCATGGGCGGAATGAACAGCGGCTCCTCGCCTGGGATCTTGCGGCGGAAGAAAAGGTAGCTGGTTTCGCCAAAAAATGCCAGGCCCAGCTTGTCCCGCTCCCCACGGATCACCGGCCCCAGGCTGGTTCCCTCAAAACGCGGCTGCTCCGGCTCATCCAGCAGGTCCAGCAGCGTCGGCGCGAAGTCCAGGGTGCGGACAAGCTGCGTGTGCGTCTGCGGCTTCTCCACACCCGGAATATGCATGACCATCGGCACATGGTTGGCCTGGTCCCCCCCGTTGAAAGTCGTGCCGTGGCCAAACGTGCAGTTCGGCTCAAAAAGATCGTCCCCATGGTCGCCGGTCACCAGGATGATGGTGTCGTCCATCAGCCCCAGACGCTCCATCTCCGCCACCACACGGCCCACGCTGTCATCAAACATGCGCACGCAGCCGTCATACAGCGCGGTGATCTGTTCCACCTCCCGCGGCGGCATCTTGCTCCACTTCTCATTGATGTCCGTCGCCCCGATGAACTGGTCCACGTTCAGCGCCAGCTCATGCTTGTGCGGCCCGTCATACTTCGGGTCCG
>CAZPSQ010000079.1:0-20503 GCA_964588755.1 uncultured Prosthecobacter sp.
ATGAAGCTGAGGAGGCCGGCGTAGCTGATGCTGCCGTAGGAGCGGAGGGCGGTGCTGCCGTCTGGGTTTTCGACTTTGGCACCCCGGGTTTCGACGGGGTTGTAGATGAAGCCGCCAGCGTCGTCGGGATCCTTGCTCACCCAGGAGGACTTGTTCGACTCGGGGCGGTTCTGGCAGCGCTGAATGAAGTCGATGGCGGCGGCGAAGTTGAGCTTGGGCTCGTTTTTGGCGGCGTCGCCTTTGTCGGCCAGCAGGGCCTCGGAGTAGTAGAGCGCCTCGAGGGCGAAGTGGGTGTTGGAGATGTCGGCGTGGTTGCCGCGGTCGTCGCCGTAGCCGATGCCGCCGTCCAGCGGGTTGTCCTGCTTGCCTTTTTCATCGAGGTCAAACTGGCGGCTGATGAGGAAGCGGCGTGCTTTCAGGATGACCTGCTCATGCTCCGGCTTCGGGTTCAGCAGCAGCGCGGTGATGGCCAGCGCGGTGTTGTAGTTCTGGCGTGCCTTGGTGTAGATGGCGCCGTCGTCGTGGGCGTTTTTGAGGAGGAAGGCGGTGCCTTTTTCCACCTCGGCGGGCACGGGGTCGCCCGCTTTGCGGTTGGGGTCCAGCATGAAGCTGGCGATGGCCAGCGCGGTGATGGCCACGGGCTCTGATTCGCCCCAGGCGCCGGTTTCCTGGTTCTGCTGGCCGCGCAGGTAGTTCAGCCCGCGCTCGGCGGAGAGGCGCAGCTCCTGGCGCAGGGATTCATTGCGTGCCGGCTGTGTGGCAGCCTGGGGAAAGATGCTTGTCGTGGCAAGCGCGAGGGTCAGCAGGGTGGTGGTGAGTTTCATGGTCGGAAAAGGTTCTCGGTTCGCTGTTCTCGGTTCGCTGTTTTGGGAAATCGTCCTCGTCCTCCTGCTTGAACCCGTCCTCGATTCGAGCGCTCTCGATGGCTGTTAGAAGTTAGTGGTGAAGGTGAGATGTCAGGCCAGTTGGTTTTATTTCGTGGCAGCAGGTGTGCCCGCATCCGCCGCGGGTGTGATGATCAGCGTCACCTTGGTTTCCTCGGCGGGGATGTTGGAGGGCATGCTGATCCACAGCTCGTCGCGGTGGTTGCCTTTGGCGGCGGAGTTGATGATGGCCACGCGGTCCACATAGGTGGAGATGATGGAGCCGGTGATCTCGGCGGCGAAGCCTGTGCCGTCGATGATGGAGCCGTTGAAGATCCAGGTGTCCAGGTCCGGCGGTGTTTTGCGGGTGTCGATGTTCTGGATGAAGTCGGACAGCGGCACCTTTTTCACTTTGTCGCCCTCCTTCCACTCGCAATGAATGGCGATGCGGTTGGCGCCGGGCGTGGCGGGCTCGGTATCCTTGGCGTTGTAGGGGCGCTCCTCCTTCGGGTCCAGCTTGTCCAGGATGCCCTTGGTGCCGGGCTGGTAGTTTGCCAGCAGCAGGGCTAGCTGGACCTGGATGGGCTTCACCTTGGTCTCGAGGATGGTCTCATGCACCTTTTCGCCGGTCTCATGGCACAGGGCGTACTCGATGGGCAGCTTCTGGTGCAGGATGGTGCATGGGATGCGCAGCTCCCGCGTGGCGGCGGTGATCTGGATGCCGTTGAGGTCATACACGCCGGGGGCGGTTTCCTTCAGCAGCTTTTTTGCGTCGTCGAACTGGGCCTTGGTGTCCACGGCTGCCTCCGCCGGCGGGGCGGCCTCCTGGGCGGCCGCGAAGGGAAGGAAAGCGAAAAAGGCGAGGGTGGTCAGGCGCATGTGGGTGCGGTGAATGAAGGTTAGAAGTCCCGGCGCAAAGGGCAAACCGGCAGATGCCAGACCAGTAGGCTGGTTAAGAATTGACCGCCACTCCGAATGGATGGGCGCTTTTTAACCGGTCCGTCCCAGTTTATCGAGCCTTTGCAAGCCCCTGGCCGCATCCATCGAACCGGCTGCCATCGCCACTTTTCCCAGTCACCTCCTTTCTCCGTGGCTGCTCCAAAGAGTTCATCACTTCGGCCACCGCAGCTCCAGTTTTTCAAAGAGCGCCAGGCTTATCTCCCGTGTCATCCGAGGTGTGGGAGTGATGCGCGATCCGGCTTCCTGGAGAAGCGTGAGGAAGCTGGTCTTGCCCAGCTTCTGTTTCCGTTCGGCCTCCTCGGCATCGTAGTAAAAAAAGGTCGAGTCCTGGCTGTCTTCACGCGCCAGGATGGCGCATGGGGGCTGGACATGCAGCCGGTTCGTCTGCGAGCCGCTGCCATGGACATCAATGAAGCGGTCTCCCACGCGTGCCGCACGGCGCATCATGTTTGTCCCCCGAAGACGAATGAATTCCAGATCATCCCGGTCTTTCTCTAGCTTGGCTGCCAGCCGGTTCAGCGCCCGCTCATGCACCCGGGTGTCGTCGGCGCTCAGGGTCTTCTCATTGAGAGGCGTGGTGCCCAGCATCCAGCGGCGTCTTCCCAGCACAGGCGTTGGGCGGCGCCTGGCCCCTTGCTGGCCGTGCCCACGTCCTCCCGTCCGCACCACCGGGAGCAGCGTGAGGGCCTTCAGCTCGGCCTCAGTGAGCAGATTGGAAGACTCCTTGAGCTGCTGGAGATAGCTCCGCGCCTCTCCCACCAGCGCCGGATCCCGGGTGAGCACCGCGCATTCGCGCAGCGTCCCGGCAGAAGTTTGTGAAAGATTGGCGGAGCCGATGACCGCCTGCCCGTCCAGCACCAGCACCTTGGCATGCAGATTGTCACAGCTGTAAATGGACGCACCACGCCGACGGGCTGCCAACAACACCGACGCCGTTGTCTCTCCGCACCCGATCGCGCGGGGTGACGCGTCCACGATCAAAAAATCGCCCTTCCCAAATGTCACCGTCTCAGTGGTCACATAGGCAATCGCGGCCTGCCGGACCTTGGCCTTGCGTGCCAGCCTGGCTGTTTCCGGCCACATATTTGAAGTAAGGAGACGGCTCATGAGGGGGGCAACATGGCTTGGTTAGTTGTCCAGCCCTGCTTTGGCGCGGATGAACGCGTTCATGCACTCCGCCAGCGCCACCCGGCGCGCTTGCAGAAAGTCGCGATAGCGCTCCGCCGTCCACAGCTCGGGGTCGAGGGGCACGCGCTGGGCCTGCAGGGCGGCGGCCCCTTGTTTTTCCATGACTTCCTTCAGGTAAATGCCGGCCTCCTTGTTGCTGATGCGGCGGTTCGTCTCGCCGGTGATGAAAGCCATGTTGGCGATCTCGTTGATCTCGCCTGTCTCGTATGCCGCTTTCTTCAGCAGGGATTTGGGAATGATGTGATGCCACTGGATGAAATGCATGCGCCCCTGATGTGTCAGGGACAGCCCCAGGCCGCTGTGCCAGTCCGTGGCTCCGGCATGTTTCAGCGCCATGTAGGTCAGTGAAAAGAGCGGGCTGTTGGCGCCGCGGCTCACCAAGTCGCTGGGTTCAATCGTCAGCCGGCCAAACTGCTGACGCACCGGCTCCAGCAGCGCCGCCAGGTCGCCGGTGCGGAAGATGATGTTCAGATCCTCGTTCAGCAACCCCTCCGTGGAGCCGCGGGAATACCGGCCGCGCGCGTTCGCCACCAGCAGCCAGTGCAGCATCTGGTGCTGCTCCGTCTTCGTCAGCTGGTTTTTCTTCACACGGCTGATGGCCGCCACCGCGTGAAAAAACATCGGCGAGGACAGGAGCGATTCGTCTTCAATGCCCACATTCGAGCGCATGAAGTCGATGGCAAACCGCAGCCCCTCCTTGGCCTCCGCCCATCCTTCCTTGAGCTTCTCCACCGGGGTGGTGGCCACGCTGTGGAAGAGGCACTGCCGGGTGGCAAACACCACGATGGCGCGGACGAACTGCCCCAGGTCGATCGTGAACCAGCTCTGCTCGCATTCCTCCTGGAAGGCCTCCAGCTCTTTCAGCAGGTTCGGCCACCGGGAGGTCATCTGCGCCAGCGCCAGGTCCGAGGAGCGCAGCTTGGCGCCCAGCGAGTTCACGCGGACGAAGATCTCCGTCACCTCCTCGTAGCTCATGCCGCGCTCCAGCACATGCACCACGTAGCTGTAATTTTTGACCTGCCGCAGCGCCATCAGCCGGTCCAGGTACTTTTGATAGCGTGGATCATCAAAGGAGCTCACCCCTGCCTTCTTCAGGATGGCCGTGTCGCTGGAGGCAAACACCTCGCTCACGGAGACCCAGTGCGGCTGTGCCTGCAGCGTCCGGCTGGCCACCACAAAGGTGCGCCGGTTCAGCCGGTCGATCAGCAGCTGGTCGGTGTCGGCTGAGTCTTCGGCCTCATCCGTCACCTCATCGTCCGGAGTCAGCGGTGAAGGGCTGTCGTCATCATTGTCCACCGCCTCTGTGGGCGCGCCCTCCGGGTGCTCCAGATTGAACAGGATCTCGATCGGACGTTTGCGCCCGCGCACTGTCACCGGCTCCCCGTTCAGCACGGCCGTCAGGGAGGTCAGGCGCTGCTGGCCGTCCAGCAGCAGCTTGCGGCCGGCAAAGGCGTTGGTGTCCTGGGCGATGGCAAAGTCCCGGGTCGGCACAGGCTCGTCTGTCTCCCACATGAGGATGGAGCCACTGGGGTAGCCACGATAGAGCGAGTCCAGCAGGTCGCGCACCCGGGTGGCCCGCCAGACATAGTGGCGCTGAATCTCAGGCAGGCGCAGCTCTCCGCGCTTGTACATGTCCACCAAGGTGTGAATCGGGATGTTCTGTTGCTGCATAAGTGGGGGGAGAAATCTGGGGAAGGGGTGAAGTTGTGTAGGGCAATGAAATTAAGAAAAGACAGGGGGTGCCACATAACATGAGGCATGTTCCCATGGCAAGAGTCGCCATGAAGACCCGGTCCAAGTGCCCGGTTCGAAGTGCGGCAACAGCAATGCATGGCCTGGTTTTTTAAGCGGGAGCCAGATGGGGAGAAATGAATTCATCCCCGCCCGCGTACCCGCTGTCCTATGAAAATGATTTGCTTGCTGGTCGGGGTGTTCGCGGTGGGGTTTGCCAACGCGGAGGCGGTGTTCAAGGCGGGGGCTGCCACCAGCAACATCACGCCGGACATTGGCGGTGTGGTGGTGGGCGGCTTCTCACCCTTTCCCTCCACCCACATCCATGATGAGCTGAACGCGCGCTGTCTGGTGCTGGACAGCGGGGAAAAGCGCATCGCCATCGTGGTATGTGACCTCCTGGGGGCGGCGCGCCAGATGTTCGACGAGGCGGCGCGGCTGGTGAAGGAGGAGACGGGGCTGCCGCGTGAGGCGCTGCTGATGTCCTGCACGCACACGCATTCCGCCTCCAGCGCGCTGACCGACAACCGCTATGACACCACCACGAAGGACCTCACCGCGTACCAGAAATTTGTGGCCCGGCGCATTGCCGATGGTGTGAGGCGCGCCATCAACAACCTGGAGCCTGCGAAGATCGGCTGGGTGACTGCGGGCGTGCCGGGGCAGGTCTTCAACCGCCGCTGGTTCATGAAGGAGGGCACCATGCCGCCGAACCCGATGGGCGGCATTGACAAGGTGAAGATGAACCCCGGGCACAGCGCCAACTTGGTGAAGCCCGCCGGACCCACCGACCCGGAGGTGTGCCTGCTGGCGGTGCAGAGCACGCAGGGGCGGTGGATCAGCGTGCTGGGCAACTACTCGCTGCACTACGTGGGCGGTGTGGGCAACGGCCATATTTCGGCCGACTACTTCGCCCTGTTTTGCGGCCGTGTGGAGCAGCTCCTCGGCGCGGAGCATCAGGAGCCGCCCTTTGTCGGGCTGCTGAGCAACGGCACCAGCGGCAACATCAACAACATCGACTACGGCAAGGCCCCTGGTGGCCCGCGGCTGGCGCCGTACGAGAAGATGCGGCAGGTGGCGGACGAGGTGGCGCAGGCGTCTGTGGACGCGCTGAAAAACGTGCAGTGGCAGGAGGCCCCTGTGCTGGACGCCCGCTATGCGGAGCTGCGTGTGACGCAGCGCCGCCCTGATGCGGGGCAGATCGCGTGGGCGGAGAAAACGAAGGCCGCAGGCATCAAGCTGGGCGACAAAACCGGCGTGCTGTCCCAGGCCTATGCGGACCGCTTTTTGAAGCTGAAGGACGCGGCGCCGGAGATCGACCTGCCGCTGCAGGCGGTGCGCATCGGCGGCGTCGCCATCACCGGCATCCCCTGTGAGACGTTTGTGGAAACCGGGCTGGAGCTGAAGGAGAGGAACCCCTTCAAGCCTAGCTGGACGCACAGCATCGCGGGCGGCTACTTTGGCTATCTGCCGACGCCGGAGCACCATGAGCTGGGTGGCTACGAGACGTGGCTGGGCACCAACCGCGTGGAGAAGCAGGGGAGTGTGAAGATCACCACGAAGCTGCTGGAGATGCTGGCGGAGATGAAGTGAGGGGGGGCGGCTGTGGTTTGCCGTGGTTTTTCAGAGGCGGAGGTTGGTGCAGTGTCAACCACCGCCAGCATTGCAGACCTCGGGTGCTGCGCTCTCACAGCTTTGGCAGCTGATAGGTGCCGGTCTTTAATGCCTGCTCCACATTCTTTGCCACCACGGCCACGGGTTCCACCTCATAGGAGGCCTGGGGTTTGAAGTTTTTGTCGGTCCGCATCTTGAGCACGATCTGCAGGGCGAGGTCCACCAGGGCGGGCTGAACGATGGTGGCGTCCAGATCTCCCTGCCGCACGAGCTCCAGTCCGCGTTTGTTGGAGGGGCCGGTGATGCCATCCACGCCGATGACGAAAACGCTTTCGCGCTGGCCCGCGTCGGCCGCGCCCTTTGCCGCGCCCTGGGCGATGGTGTCGTTGTGCGCAAAGATGATGTCGAACTGCTTTTGCAGGCGGACGGCCTCTGCCACGCGCTGGGTGGCGTTTTCCGCCTTCCAGTCCGCAGGGGCGTCATGCACGATGATGATGCCGGGCTCCTTGCGCAGGCCGTCGGCAAAGCCTTCGGCCAGCTCGTTGGTGGGAAAGCTGTTTTCCACGCCGCGTATCTGCACGACGCGGCCCTTGGTTTCCGGCAGGCCTTCCTCGGCGGCCTTGCGCTTCAGCGCCGCGATCACCGTCTGCGCGGCGATCTGGCCCAGGTGGTTCTGGTCGCTGAACACGGTGCTGGCGCAGCCGTCATTGATCATGCGTTTGTCCAGGCCGATGACGGTGATGCCGGCGGTCTGTGCCTCGACGATGAGCGCCGCCAGCGAGGCGGGGTCCACCGGGCTGACAAAGATGGCGGCAGGCTTGGTGGTGATGGCCTCGCGGAACTGCTCCGCCTGCAGGGTGGCGCTGCCTGCGGCATCCTGGGTGGAGAACTTGTAGCCGGCCTGTCTGCCGACGAGCATGGAGAGGCCGTTGCGCTGGAACTCCTGCTGCGGCAGCCGGTTGTCCTGCTGCAGGAGGACGATGCCGGCGCGCTCGTCTTTGACGCCCAGCCCCGTCTTCTCGATGATTTCCGGGGGGAGGGGAATGCCGGTCTGCGAGACGGGCGGTGTGGGTGTGCCGGGCTGTGGCTGCTCCTCTGGGGGACGGCAGGCCGTGAGGAGCAGCGCAAAGGGGAGCAGGGCGGAGAGGCGGGACATTGCGGGAAAGGTTGGAAAGCAGGAGTGTTTTAGTTGATCCGAAAAAGGCGGGGGCACAAGCCACGATGAGCGTGTTTGTCTGGGCGTGAAGGCAAAATGATCAATTGTGGGGGATATATTCACCTGCGAAGGGCCAATTTCGCGTTTTCTGCGAATCACTGCTTGCTGCCGCGGGTGTTTTGCTGATAAAACGCCAAAATACCACGAACAAACCAGCCCCTCCCTCATGAGATCAATCGTTCTGATTTCCGCCCTCGCTTTTGCGTTCTCCGCCATTGATTTGCACGCCCAGGCCACGCCGCCTGCGGTCAAGGTGAATCTCAAGCGCACGACGGTGGGTGAGCAGCCGACCCCGCAGTACAACGCCGGCGCGGTGAAAGAGAAGCGCTGGCGTCCCAAAAACTGGATCGAGGTGGACGTGGAGTTTGACATCAAGGTTCCCGCCGAGGCCGGTGGCAACAAAGGCAGCTACGGCGCGCTCAAGGTCAATATCTACCTGGCCACCCAGCATGTGAACAAGGAAGGCAAGCGGACGGTGTTGAAAGGCTCGTTTGATGTTGTCTCCATCCCTGCCGGTGAGTCCAGCCATGTGCTGGCTTATGTGTCCCCCGCCAACCTGCGTGCCATCTTCCAGAAGGACAATGTGACCGCGTCCACCGACATTCAGGGCTGGGGCGTGGAAGTTCTTGCCGACGGTCAGCGCGTGGCGGGTGACTCCAGCCTGGGCAAGGAAGCCTGGTGGGAGACGAAGAAGGACGCCTTTGAGATTTCCGAAGGCATGCTTGTGCACAAGTCCAAGACGCCCTTCAGCATCCTGTGGGGTGATTATGACCTCCCCGTCCAGGCGCAATAAGGCCCAGCAGGCGGCCCCTGGTTCCAGGCATCCCTTTCGCGATCCAGAAAGCGTGTAGCGCATCGTATTTTCCAACACCCCCAGCATGGCAGACTCAAACAGCATCGCAGTCATTAACCTCGGCTCCCAACGGGTGGGCGGGGCGGTTTTCAGCAAGACGTCGGGAGGAGACCTGATCCTCAAACGTTACGAGTTCGTGGAGATGGACGGCGACCCCTCCGTGGATGTCAGCCGCCTGCCCCAGATGAAGGCGGCGCTCGACGAGCTGGTCTCCAGGCTGAAAATCCGCGGTCAAAAAATCTGGTGCTCCGTTCCAGGCCATCCTGTCTTCAGCCGCTTTGTCAAACTGCCCCCGGTGCATGGCGACAAGCTGTCCCAGATCGTGGAGTTCGAGGCCCGGCAGAACGTGCCATGGCAGCTCGACGAAGTCTCCTGGGATTACGAGGTTGTCTCCGGCGGTGATGGTGGCGAGGTCGAGGTGGTGCTGGCCGCCATGAAGCGTGAGCCGCTCAATGAGTGGTATGATGAGGCGGTGTCCTGCGGCATCGGCGTGAAGGGCATTGATGTCGGCCCGCTGGCGCTGTACAACGCCTTCCGTTACAGCTACCCGGATGTGGAGGAGCCTGCGCTGGTCGTTGACCTCGGTGCACGCTCCACGAACCTGATCTTTGTGGAAGGTGACCGCTTCTTCACCCGCAATCTGCTGGTGGGCGGTGCGGCCGTGACCAATGCGATCGGCAAGGAGTTTGGCATCCTGTTTGCCGAGGCTGAGGTGCAGAAGTGCTCCCAGGGCTTTGTGGCGCTCGGCGGCGCGGTGGAAGACCACCCGGATGAGGGTGTGCACGCCATGTCCAAGGTCATGCGCAACTCCATGACGCGTCTGCACGCGGAAGTCATGCGCACCATCACCTTCTACCGCACGCAGCAGGGCGGCAGCGCGCCGAAGCGCGTGTTCCTCGCCGGTGGCGGCTCCTCCGCAGGTTATGTGGCGGAATTTTTCACCGAAAAGCTCAAGACCCCGGTCGAGCTGTTCAACGGCCTGCGCGGTGTCCAGCTGGACCGCGCGGTGAAGGCGGATGCCGCCGCCGTGGACGCCCCGATGCTGGGCGAGCTGACTGGTCTGGCCCTGCATGGGACGGGCTCCGTCCCCTGTGAGATCGAGCTTGTGCCTGATGCTGTGGCCTCCGCACGTGACGCCGCACGCCGCGCGCCTGCCCTGGTGCTGTCCGGCCTGTGCATCGCCGCCGCCCTGGGTGCCGCCATTTTCTGGTGCAAGCAGGCCGACACAGCCATCCAGAACCGCACCGCCGCCTATCAGGCGGAGAGCGTCACTCTGGGCGCGTTGTCCAATCAGATCCGCACGCTGGAGGCCCAGCAGCAGGAGCTCAATGTGCGTGGTGCCCAGCTCCGTCAGGCCGTCACTGACCGCTCCTGGTGGGTGCGCATGCTGAACACCCTCAACCAGCAGTTCGACAACGACCTGCTGTGGCTGACGGTGATTGAGCCGCTCAAGGACGACAAGCCTCTGACCACCTCCCTGTGGGCCAGTGACAACGAACGGTCCTCCAAGGCGGAGCCGACCAAGCCCAACACCGCTCCGGTCTATGCGCTCCGTCTGCAAGGTCTGTACCGCCGCAACAACGAAGGCGAGCAGAAGGTCGTTTACGACTTTGCCGCCAAGCTGGCCAAGCTGGAAGACTTTGGCATCACCGACTTCGAAACCAACCGCGACAAGTACGTGAAGGTGGACAGCGGCGTGGATGAAGACCTCTACGCCTACAAGTTCGAAATCAAGATGCCCCTCCGCACCCCCCTTCAATTCAAGTAAAGCACAGAGACCCTCATGGACTGGATTCGCGAAAACAAATCACTGGCCGCCATTCTTGGCGTCATCATAGCCGTCTCTGCGGCGCTTGGGTACCTGCTCTTCGACTCCTGGAGCAAGTACAGCGCCACCAAGGAAAACTACCTGGCGGTGACCGGCCAGGTGGCGGCGCTGAAGAGCGCGCCCCTTGCCCCCACGGAGGCCAACCTGCAGGCCAAAAAAGACTTGGTGGCGGAGTTTGCCGCCACGGTGAACAAGCTCGGCACCGCCCTGCTGATCATTCAGCCCAAGGTGCAGCCCATCAAGGACATCGAGTTTCAGGCCAAGCTGAAGACCAAGGTGGCCGACGTCCGCAAGGCCGCCGCCACCTTCCGCATGGCCATTCCGGGGGACTTTGCCTTCGGCTTTGATGAATACACCAGCAGCCTGCCGAAGTCGGAGGCCGCAGCCGCCGAACTTTCCGGCTACCTGGACGCCATGGACGATCTGGTGAAGCTGTTCATGAACAGTGGTGTCGAGTCGCTGGACTCCCTGGGGCGCTCCAAGCTCCCGGTGGAGACTGCGGGTGCCGCCACCAAGCAGCCACAGGCTGGCGGCCGCCCAGGCCAGGTCCCGGCCCAGCAGGCAGCCTCAGGCATTCTGGAAAAGAGCCAGATCAATGTGGTGCTGACCCTCGACCAGGGCGCGCTGCAGCTCCTCACCGGCCGTCTTACCAACCCGTCTGAAATGCCGCACTTCACCAGCCTGCGCCTGCTGCGCATCGAAAATCAAAGCCAGCAGGGGCCGCCACGTATCGCCGCCGCGCCATCGGCCGCGCCTGCGCCGATCGCTGATGTGCCTGTGCCCGCCACGCCAGAGGGGGCTGCCGCTGCCTCGGCTGACGACCTTCCGCCGCCACCTCCTGCGCCAGCGGATTCCATGCCTCTGATCGGGCAGGAAAAACTGAAGGTCCGAATGGAAATCGACCTGGTCAGGTTCCTGGCCTCTGCCAGCGGAGCGGCACCCGCCGCACAGCGCTGATTCAAGCGCCGAGAAAGACCCCTTTTACATCAACCGCAGCCTTTTGTTACCATGCAGAAAAGCCAGGGAAGCTACGAAAAAATCATTTTGACCATCTCCGCCCTTTTGACCATCGGGGTGGCGGGGTATCTCGTCCTTTTGTCACAAGGGTTCGAGGAAAGCCTTGCCGTGGAGCAGCCGGGGGCGCGCAACAGCCTCAACCCGCCGAACACGCCGGCGATGGCCGAGGCCATCGAGGCCATTCAGAAGAAATACGCCTGGTTGTCGCCCGTGCGCAATGGCAAGCCTGTGCCGTTGAACAAGTCGGTGCTGCTGGTCACGAAGCAGGGGGAGTTGTTCGACCTCACGCTGCCGGAGCCGCAGTTCCGCCCGCCGATGACGAACCTCTTTGTGGTCGGGGACAAGAGCAAGTCTCCACCTGAGGATCAGCTGCCCGGCCTGTTCTCGCCAAACCTTGGCGACCTGGACGCGGACGCGGACGGCTTCTCGAATCTGGAGGAGTTCAATGCCAAGACCAATCCGCGTGATGCCCAGAGCATGCCTCCGCTGACTGACAAGCTGTTCCTGCGGCAGCGCATCAGCCACGACTACATTGTGAAACTGGTGAGCGGTGATGGCGCCACCTTCCAGGTGCAGCGCCTGAAGCCTGAGCCAAAGATGAGCAAGTTCGTCTCCGTCAACCAGGGCTTCGGCTTTGAAAAAGGCAGCGAGCGCTTCAAGGCCACCTCTGCTGAGAAAAAAACCATCGACCATCCCACGCTGGGCCAGAAAGAGGTCTTTGTGCTGAAGATCATGGACCTTTCCACCAACAAGGAGTTCGAGGCGGCGGAAGGGATTGAGGTCAATCTGGCCGAATACGAGGCGGAGTTCGAGTTCCGCTGGAAGACGCGCCAAGTCATCCCGGGCGTGCGCGAAGGCAAGAACTTCCAGCTCCCGGGCCTGGGCAAGTCCTTCCACATCCTGAAACTGGAGGAAACCAGGGCTGTCATTGCTCCTCTTGTGGAGGGCAAGCCGTCCTCTGAAACCATCGAAATTAAACAAGGTTAACGCCCCAGTTTTTTCTAAAGCCGCCAAAATTTATCTCGCCAAAACTCGCCCTCGTCTGCTAGTAATCAAACTTTACCACAAAATGCTGCTAGTTCGTACTATGACCCATTCCTCCCGCCTGGCGTTCAAGCTTTCCCTTGTCGCGCTGACCGCTGTTTCATCGCAGGTCACCGCTCAGACAACCTCCACGTCGGGGATGGCCAATCGTGAAATCTCCCGGCGTCATGCCCGTATTGAAGACGCCCGCGTCGCCATGGACCGTGGGGACAAGCTCTTCATGGAAGGCGACTATGAAGGCGCCCTCGCTGGCTACAAGGCGGCGATTGAAGCCCTTCCGAACGCCCCGATCACCCAGGAGTGGCTGGCCTTGGCGAAGCTGAAGCACGCTGACTGCAGTGTGGTCGTCGCCCGTGAGCGTGCTAAGAACGGCAAGTATGATGATGCCAAGCAGCTTTTGGACGGCGCACTTGTGGCGATTCCAGGTCATGCCAGCGCGTTGCAACTGCAGAGGCAGCTTGAAGACCCTGACCGCTGGCCGCCAGCGCTCACCGCGCAGCACGTGGAAAACGTGGAGAAAGTCCACAAGGGCCTTCTCGTCGCCAACAGCTCTGTGGAGCTTGGCAATTATGACTCGGCCATCAGCCAGTATCAAGATGTCCTGCGGGTTGACCCTTACAATGGCGCGGCACGTCGCGGCATGGAAAATGCCGAGCAGAAGCGTTCCAGCTACTTCCGTGCCGCCTATGACCATCAGCGCGCCAAGATGCTGGCCCAGGTGGATGAGGCATGGGAGGACAAAGTGCCTGTGCAGGGAGCTGGTGTCGTCTTCGATTACGGTGTTGGCCGCAGCCCAGGCGCCTACCTGACGGAGAAGATGAACAGGATCAAGTTCCCGACCGTCACCTTCCAGGGTACCACGATTGAAGAGGCCATTGAGTTCCTTCGCGTCAAGAGCCGCGATCTGGACACCTTCTCCGGCCCGGGCGATGTCAAAGGGGTGAACATCATCCTGCGCCAGGGGGATGCCCCAAGCAATGCGTCCATCACGCTGGACCTCAAGGATGTGCCGATGTCCGAGGCTCTGCGTTATGTGACAGAGCTGGCCCAGATGAAATTCAAGGTGGAAGCCCACGCCGTCCTGGTCGTGCCGCTTTCTGAGGACGCCAGTCAGCAGTACACCCGCACCTACCGAGTCCCGCCGGACTTCCTGGCCGTGGGTGGTGGCGATGCCGGAGGCGGTGCCGCGCCTGCTGCCCCTGCCGATCCGTTTGCGGCCGCTCCCGCTGCGGGTGGTGGTCCTGGTGGTCTGATCGTGCGACGCAACGCGAAGCAGATTCTGGAGTCCCAGGGCATCACCTTCCCGGAAGGCTCCTCTGCCAGCTTCAACGCTGCCACCTCCCAGCTTGTGGTGCGCAACACGCAGCCCAACCTTGACTTGGTGGAAGCCTTTGTGGACACCCTCACGAAGAACCAGCCCAAGATGGTCGTGATCACCTCCAAGTTCGTCGAAGTGACCCAGAAGAACACCGAGGAACTTGGTTTCGACTGGCTGCTTGGCGGCATGGGCATCGGTGGTGACAATACCTTCCTGGGTGGCGGCGGTGCCGGCAATGGCATTCCTGTCACGTCGAGCAACTATCCCTTCCAGAGTCCCTACACCACTCCTGCCCAGTTCGTGACCAATCCGAGTCCCTTGGTTCCCCCGAACACGATGGTTCAGGTGTTCCCGCCGATCCCAGTCACCGGCGCATTTGCTGGTCCGGTGCCGGTTGGCACCAGCGCCCCGTATCCCTACGGTGGTGGCACGATTTCTTCGGGTCTCCGCAACGGCAGCTACGCCCTGAACAACAACAGCATCGACAACCTTCTTAGCACTGGCAGCGCCACGGGTGCCGCCAATGTGGCTCCGGGCATCTTCTCCGCCGCAGGCATCTTCTCCGATCCGCAGTTCCAGACCGTCATTCGCGGCCTGAGCCAGAAAAAGGGCGTGGATCTTATGAGCGCACCGAGCGTGACGACCAAGAGCGGCACTCGTGCCACCATGGAAGTTGTTCGCGAGTTCATCTACCCGACCGAGTTCGATCCGCCCCAGCTTCCCCAGGGTGGTGGTGGTAACTTCGCCATCGGTGGTGGCGGCGGCGGCAACCAGATCGCCACGCCCACGACGCCGACTGCGTTTGAAACACGCCGCACGGGTGTGAGTTTGGAAGCCGAGCCCACTGTGGGCGCTGATGGCAACACCATCGAACTGTCCCTTTCCCCGGAAGTGGTCGAGTTCGACGGCTTCATCAACTACGGCTCGCCGATTCTTTCGCCTTCCAGCCAAAGCGTGCTGCCCATTCAGCTCGGTCAGGCTGGCACCACGACTGTCGGTACATCCGCCTACGTGCCAATCAGCCAGCCAGAGCGTATGATCACGCCGAACGTGATCAACCAGCCCGTCTTCTCCGTCCGCAAGGTCACCACAGGCGTGTCCATCTGGGATGGCCAGACCGTCGCCCTCGGCGGCCTGATCCGTGAGGACGTGCAGGATGTGCAGGACAAGATCCCCCTGCTGGGTGATCTGCCCTTCGTCGGCCGTCTGTTCCGCTCCGAGTCTGAGCAGCACTACAAGCGCAACCTCATGATCTTCGTCACCGCCCACCTGATCGACCCATCTGGTCAGCGGGTGAAGAACACCACCCCGGTGGCACCGGTGGTGGACGGTGGCACGGTTGCTGGCAACCCGCTCCTTCCAGCCGTGGGTGCTCCCTGATCTGAAACCGTAGTGTTGAATCCTTCAAAGCAGGTGGCCGCAAGGCCACCTGTTTTTTTTTGACTGTGAGCATCGCATGGCCAACCTCTCCCAAACCATGAAATCCTGGATCGTGACCGGTGGGGTCGGCTGTGGAAAGAGCCATGTGATGAAGTCTCTGGGCGTGCTGACGGCGCGCTTTTCCGCCACCTTTTCGGCGGATGCGGCTGTGCGTGAGGTTGTCGGGCCTGCGGTGGCTGCTCAAGTCAGGGCGGAGTTCAGCGCCCCTGTTCCAGAGGGGGACACTGCTGCCCTGCGGGGCTGGCTGCGGGAAAATGTCCTCCCAGTCCCGGCGTTGCGAACCAGGCTGGAGGGCATCCTCCATCCACCAGTGCTTGCGGCATTGGAGGAGGCACGAAAAGGTGCCCGGGAAGGGGGGGTGAATCTTTTCCTTGCGGAAGTTCCTCTGCACTATGAGATTGGAGGCACAGTTTCAGCGGACTTCGTCATCGTGGTGGCTTCCAGCCGGTCGGTGCAGGTCAGGCGGATGATGGAAAATCGAGGGCTCGACGAACCGACCGTTCAAAAGTTCCTGGATGCCCAATGGCCCATCGAAGCCAAGGTTGAAAGAGCGGACGCAGTCATTTGGAATGATGGCAGTCTGGCCTCTCTTGACGCCCAGGTGCTGACTCTGGCAAGTCCACTCTTGCAAGCATGAACGACCAATCTCTTGAATCTCCCGGTCCGGCCGTTGCTGGACCCTCCCCTGTCGCCGAGGCGGCTGCCCCCACCCTGGCTGTTGCCGCAAACGAAGCGGAGCCTGGGCAGATTCCGCCGCAGACCGCCGCCACCGAGGAGGCTGCCACCGCGCCGGCCAATGCCGCTGTGGAGGCTCCGAAGCCAGATGGCGCGCAGCCGCCGTTCCCCCAGGAAGTGTCCGTCAACGACCTGCAGAACTCGACTTTGGCCGAGTTGCTGGAGCTTGCGGAAACGGTCGGCTTCCGCCTCAATGCCAGCCGCAGCAAGCACCAGCTTATCTATGACCTGTGCTCCTGGATGGCCGAGCACAAAACCCGTCTGAAAGTGGAGGGTGTGCTGGAAATCGGCGCTGATAATTTCGGCCTGATCCGTTATCCCAAGTACAGCTTCACCCCGCTGCCGGAGGACGTGTTTGTGCCGCTCTTCCTGGTCAGAAAGTTCAACCTCCGCCCCAGCCAGCGCATCACCGGCTATGCCAAGGCGCCGAAGGACAAGGACAAGTATCTGGCGATCGACCGGATCACGGAGGTGGAAGGCATGCCGATCGAGGAATGGGAGCCGCCTGTGGAGTTTGACAAGCTGACCGCCGCATTCCCGAACCAGCGCATCATCCTGGAGACGGCCAAGCCCTGTGCTGTCAGCTCCCGCATTCTGGATCTGGTGTCCCCTCTGGGCAAAGGGCAGCGCGGCCTGATCTGCGCGCCGCCGCGTTCTGGCAAGACCGTCATCCTCAAGGACATCGCCAAGTCCATCGCGCAGAATCACAAGGAGATCACGCTCATCGTGCTGCTGCTGGACGAGCGGCCTGAGGAGGTGACGGATTTCGAGGAAACCGTGGAGGGCTGTGAAATCTACAGCTCCACCTTTGACGAAAGCCCGAAACGCCACAGCCAGGTGGCCGAGCTGGTGCGGGAGCGTGCCTGCCGCCTTGTGGAGATGAAAAAGGATGTCGTCATCCTGCTGGACAGCATCACCCGCCTTGCCCGTGGCTACAATGCGATGAGCGGCGGCAAGGGTGGCTTCACCTCCGGTGGTGTGGGGAACAAGGCGCTGCAGAAGCCCAAGAAGTTCTTCGGCGCGGCCCGCAATGTGGAGGAGGGCGGCAGCCTCACCATCATTGCCACCGCCCTCATTGAGACTGAGAGCCGGATGGACGAGGTTATTTTTGAGGAGTTCAAGGGCACCGGGAACATGGAGGCCACCCTGGACCGCGAGATCTCTGAGCGCCGGATCTTCCCCGCGCTGCACGTGCTGAAGTCCGGCACCCGGCGGGATGACCTGCTCTACCACCCGGACGAGTTCCGCCGCATCACCCAGGTGCGCAAGCAGCTGGCCGCCGTGCCGGCGGTGGAGGCGCTGGAGCTGCTGATCCGCAACATCAACCGCACCAGCAACAACGCTGAAATCCTTTTGACCGGACTGAAATGACCCAGGTCGGACCCACCACGACGGACCACGAGTTCATCGACACGCCGGAGCACCTTGACCAATGGCTGGGCAGGATGAGGCAATGGCTGGCAGAAAGCCCGGACAAGCGCTGCTGTCTGGACACCGAGGCGGACAGCCTGCACCACTACCATGAGAAGCTCTGCCTCCTCCAGGTGAACTGCGCCGGGCGCTATGCCCTCGTCGATCCCCTGGCGATCGCCGATGTGACGCCGCTGCTGGAGCTGCTGGACGCGCATGAGCTGTGGTTCCACGGGGCGGACTATGACCTCACCATGCTGCGCCGCAGCTATGGCTGGAGCCCCCGCGTCATCCGCGACACGCAGATCGCCGCGCGGCTGCTGGGCGCGCGGCAGTTCGGCCTGGCCGCGCTGGTGAAGAACAACTTCGACATCGACCTCTGCAAGGCCTCCCAGAAGGCCGACTGGAGCCGCCGCCCGCTGCCGCCGAACATGCTTTCCTATGCGGTGGATGACGTGCGCTACCTGCTGCCGCTGGCGGACAAATTCGTGACCCACCTGCGTGACAAGGGCAGGGAGGACTGGTTTCACCAGAGCTGTCTGGCGCTGCAGGAAGACGTGGCCGCGCGTGACACGGCCTCCCGCGAGGACCCATGGCGTGTGCAGGGTTCCGGCCGTCTGCACCCGAAGGGGCTGGCTGTCCTGAAGACCATGTGGGAGTGGCGGGAAGGCATTGCCAAGGAGCGTGACCTGCCCTGCTTCAAGATCATGTCCAACAAGCAGATGACCTCCTATGCCGAGCAGTTCGAGGCAGGGCATTCGCTCAATCCGCCGAACGGCTGGCGTCCACGTTGGAAGAAGGAGTTTCACGACGTCGCCGCCGCCGTCGTGAGCGCTGATCCGGCCAGCTGGCCTGCGCGCCCGAAGAAGACGAAGGGCCGCCTCAGCGACTCGCAGCGTGACCAGATCGACAAGCTCTGCGTGCATCGTGAAAAGGTGGCGCTGGAGCTGGAGATCGAGCCGTCGCTGCTCGGCTCACGCGGCACGATTGAGGAGCTCGTCATCGATGGCGCGCCGGCCAATCACCTCATGGGCTGGCAGCACGTCCTCCTGGCGTCGGGGCTGGAGCAGGTGTTGCAGCCCAAGTAGCGTTGTTGCTGTGCAACAAGGCCGCGCGTTGTTCTTTTCAAGGCGTTCGGTGGCTGCTCCGTGGGGGGGCTGCCTGCCTCGCGGCAGCCACAAGGCTACTTCTGCTTCAGCCAGTCTGGCAGCACGATGTCCGCGCTCTTCACGGGCGTGGTGTCGCCGCGCCAGGCAAAGCCTGCCTTCTCAAAGCTGTCCTTGTGCCCGCGTAGAAAGGCCAGCAGGCGGCGGCCCAGCTGCTTGTGCGGCGAATCCTCCCGAACTGCGAAGGGCTGCACCGCCTTGGACTTGTCGGCAGGGAGGGGGATTGCCACAAACTCATCGGGCTTTGCCATGATGTTGATGCGGTAAACCACCACCGCATCCAGCGAGCCTGTGCGCATCTGGTTGACCAGGAAGTCCCCGGTGGGCACTTGTGAGGAGGCGTTTTTTTCCACGCTTTCCAGCAGGTTCATCGACTTCAGGATGGAGCGCGTGAGAAAGCCGAGCGTGGACTGCTCCGCATTGCACAGGCCCACCCGCAGGCCGGGACGGGCCAGGTCGGACAGGGTCTGGATGTTGCTGGGGTTTCCCTTGGGCACGGCGATGATGATCTCCGCCTCCGTCAGCATCACAGCCTCGGGAAAGCGGTGCGCCACCGGCGGCACGAAGCAGATGTCGCAGGCGTAATACACATCCGGGTATTTCGGATTGGCGCTGCCTTCCATCGTCTTCATGGCCGCGCACAGGATGCCGCAGCCGTTGAAGACCGTGGAGATGCTGATCCCTTCGCGCGCGGCGAACTGCTGCAGCACCGCCTCGATGGCTGTGCGGTTCACGCTGCCGCTGTAGAGCATCAGGTCCGGCTTGGCGGCCCACGCATCCCCCGGCACGCTGGTGAAGCCCTGCTGGGTGAAGATGGCGCCGCCCTTGTCCGGCGCTGTCAGGTAGCGGCCAAACTTCAGCGCCTCGGCAGGCTGTTTGCAGGAGTGCAGCACCGCGGCGGTGGCGTGCTCCACATGTTTGCCCAGCTCCGGCACCTCCACTTTTTCCAGGCCCTTGAACTGTGGGATGACGGCGTCCCACACAATGGCCGCGTCCACCGCGCCGAGGGACAGATCTGCGGCAATCTCCGTCACCGTGGGCTTCATCACCGCAGCTTTCTCCGCCAGGGCGTCCCATTCCGCGCCCAGCAGTTTTTTGGTCACGCGGCCGATGCTTGCCGCCTCGGGATTTGGCAGCGCCAGCTTGATGCCCTCTTGTTTCAGGGCGGCCAGACTGTCGAGTTTTTTGGGATTGCCCACGGCCACGGCCAGCACGGGGCGCTGTTTCACCAGTTGAAATTCCTCCTGTGTCACGCCCATTTTCCTGGCATCGGCCAGCGCGCCGTCGTCAGCGGCGATGAACATGTCCCCTTGCTGCGCCACCTTGATCTGGGCCAGCAGCGTGCCTGTGCCGCCATACTGCAGCCGCACCTCGACCCCGGTGTCTTTTTGATAAGCTGCGGCGATCTGCTCCACCGGCTTCTTCAGTCCTGCCGCGCAGAAGACCATGAGCGGTGTGCCGCCGCTGCCCTTTGCGGGCTTCAGGGCCACCCAGGCTCCTCCGGTGAGGGCGGCCAGACACAGCACGGCAAAGAACTTTTTCATCATGGTCCAAGGTGAACGCGCCCGGCCATGCTGTCCTGCAACTTTTACGCGATCAGTTTTTCGATCACCTGCCCGCCGAACTGGCTGAGCTGCTTGAAGCGCCCGGCGTGGTAAAAGGTCAGCTTGTTGTCATCCAGCCCCAGGAGGCGCAGCAGCGTCACGTGCACATTGCGCACATGATGCACCTCCTCCACGGCCTCCATGCCCCGGTCGTCCGTGGAGCCGATGGTGTGCCCCGCCTTGCAGCCGCCGCCGGCGAACCACAGGGTCATCGCCTTGGGGTTGTGATCGCGCCCGTAGGCGGTGCCGCCGCGCACGCCGTTGTCCGGCGTGCGGCCGAACTCCCCGCACCACACAATGAGCGTGTCCTCCAGCAGGCCACGCTGCTTCAAGTCCTGGATCAGCGCGGCGATGGGCTGGTCCACCTGACGGATGAGGCTGCCATGCGCGCGCTCGATGTAGTCGTGGCTGTCCCAGGTGCCCGCGTAGAGCTGGACGAAGCGCACGCCCTTTTCCACCAGCTTGCGGGCGAGCAGGCACTTCCGGCCAAAGGCGTCGGTGGCATCGCCGCCGATG
>CAZPSQ010000080.1:0-20456 GCA_964588755.1 uncultured Prosthecobacter sp.
CGCGGGGGGGAGGTAGGACGGCGGGTCTGACCGCAAACCTTCGGCAGTTGGGGGGGGGGGTGGGTAGGGGGGGGGGGGGAGCGCCCAGATTGGCCTCTTGGTTCACCCATTCCACGGCGGCGCGGACGAGTTCCGGAGCGGTCTGCAACTTGAGCTTTTCCTTGATGTGGGCGCGGTGAGTTTCCACTGTTTTCACGCTGAGGAAGAGGGTGCTGGCGATCTCGCGGGTGCCGCGGCCTTCGCCAAGCGCGCGGAAGATCTCCAACTCGCGGTCGCTCAGCTTGTCCACGGCGGAGGAGCCTTCGGCGCTGTCGCCACGGCCGTTGAGGAAGGTGTCCAGCAGGCGGCCGCCGATGGCCTCGCTGAGGTAGAGGCCGCCGCCAAGGACGCGGCGGATGGCCTCCACCACTTTTTCTGGCGCGGCATGTTTCATGATGTAGCCACGGGCGCCGGCACGCAGGGAGCGCTCGGCATAGATGTTCTCATCATGCATGGAGACCATGAGGGCGGGCAGCGAGGGGTGCTGCGCGCGGATGGACTTCATAAGCTCGATGCCGTTGGTGCCCTGGATGGAGATGTCCACCACCATGATGTCGGGCTGGCACTGCTCCACGGCGGTGAGGGCGTGGGCGGCGGAGCACACGCCGCCGCAGACCATGAGGTCGGACTGGTCGTTGATGAGCTGTGCGATGCCGTCGCGAAAAATCGGATGGTCATCGACGATCAGCACGCGCTTTTTCGTCTCCGCAGGAGGACTGCTTTTGGGTTTCTCAGGTGCAGGAGGGAGTGAGGCTTTGGCCATGGAACGATGGTTGTTCAGCGGAAGGTCCTTCGTGACAGAAGACAGGGATACGGCTCTTGCCGACCGCAGGGCGCCATGATTGCGTCTGTCATGAGGCATTCCATCATATGCTTGATGCTGACTATTGGCGGGCAGAGCACGCGCATCAAGCCCGGTTATGTGGATTGGTGCCATTTTTGTTTGGATGGTGTTTTCAGTCTGGGCGGGCGAGCGCGGGGGTGGGCCGCCTTTCCGCGGCGGCACACGGGGGCGGGAATAAGAAAACGGGGGTGGCATGCCACAGAAGTTCACAGTGAAATGGGTTTCCCGGACCGGCAATCGGGGAGCGGCCTGTTTGCCCGGTCAGGGTATTCACGATGCCTGCTCCAAGCTCCATTGACCTACTTGAGCACAGGCAGCGAAACCTCCGTGATCAAGGCGCTGGAAGACGCCTCCCAGCGCTGGGAAAAACGCGCGCCGTTGGCCTCCACCTTGCGTCTGGCAGCCCAAAGGCCGAGGCCGTAATGACCACGCGAGGCGGCAGAAAAGGGCTGCCCCCAGCCAGAAGGGTCGACCGCCGTTTTTTTGACCTCTTTCAGCTCGAAGACGACATGGCCACCCCGGGGGGCGGCATGGGCGCTGAGCGCGCCGCCTTCCGAGTAGGTGACGGCATTGGTGAGGAGTTCGTTGAAGGCGGAGGCGACCATCTCCACATCCACCTCCACCTGCTCGTCCCCGAGTGCGTCGGACCACTGGATCGGGGCGGCCTCCGCATGTTCGGCATGTTTTTCCCGCCAGATTTGCAGCAGGACGCGGGCCGGGATGATGTCGGGGGTGGGATGCGGCTCATGGAAGGCGGCGGAGAGGGAGCGCATCTGCACCTCCATGGAGCGGAGCTGGTCGCGGATGCGGTTCATGGAGGTGACGGCCTCCGGCTCGGTGACGAGGTCCTGCATGAGTTCCATTTCCAGATCCATGCAGTTGATGGTGTTGCGCACATCGTGCGTGTACTGCCGGAGAAAGGCGGCCACCCGCGCTTGGGAAATGGATGATTCGTACATGACTGACCGAAGGTGATGAGGCCTGGTGTTGCATTTTGCCAGACGTGATTGCTTGCCTAACGCATTTCGGAGAGCAAGCGGCCCTGCCAAAATATGTGGCTGACGCCTGTCATTTTTCTACAGGAGCGATGGTTTATTCTGGTTTTTACAGAACAAGGGGAAGCTTCTAAAATGGCATGCTCTGAAACAAAGATCAGGCGCGCTCCTGAAATCGGGACGGCCAAGGGCTGTGGCATTTGCGAAAGATGTGACAATGAACCGACAGCTCTTGGAGCACCAGTCTGGCCTCGCATGCCCCCTTTGTGCGAGCATTGCCTGGCCGGGTGTCGTGATCATGCCGCCAGATGTATGATGTTTCTTGCTCTCACTGAAGGGGGCCTTCCGATTCAACCCTAATGAACACCTTAGTTGCTGCTCCTCCCGGCACGCAGGCTGTGGCATCCGCCACGAAGCGCCTGCTGGTGGTGGATGATCATCCCATCTTTCGTCACGGCATCTGCCAGTTCCTGGGCCAGGTGCCCGAGGTGGCCGTCTGCGGTGAGGCCTCCAACGCGCAGATGGCGCTGGAGGCGATGCGCACGCAGAAGCCGGATGTGGTGCTGCTGGATGTCTCCATGCCGGGGACCAATGGCATCGAGCTGGTGAAGCACATGCTGGCGGAGCAGCCCAAGCTGATCATCCTGATGCTGTCCATGCACGACGAGTCCCTGTATGCGCTGCGTGCGATGCGGGCGGGGGCGAAGGGCTATGTGATGAAGCAGCAGGCGATGGAGACGATCCTGGACGCGCTGCGCAAGGTGCTGGGCGGCGGGATCTATGTGAGCCCGCAGTTCAGCGAGAAGCTGATCTTCAAGAGCATTGCGGGCAGCACGGGGGACCTTGGCTCCCCGGTGGACAAGCTTTCTGACCGGGAGGTGGAGGTGCTGCAGCTTTTCGGCCGGCACAAGTCCACGCGTGAGATTGGCGAGGCGCTGCACCTGAGCGTGAAGACCATCGAAACCCACCGCACGCACATCAAGGAGAAGCTGGGCTTCAAGGACGCGGATGAGATGGTGGACTTTGCGGTGGAGTGGATGACGACGATCGAGGGATAGAGCGGCAGCGGGTCCCTTCCCGCGAAGCTGCCGAGCATTGAGCTGCCTACGCACGGCCGATGGGCGTGCCTGAGGCCACGCTGGCGCGCGGGGGGGAGGGAGGCTCCTCAAACATCTCCTCCTCCTCATGCGGGGACTCGATTTTCACGGCGCGCACGGAGACGGAGACCTGCATGCCGAGGTAGGAGCCTGGAGGGCCGCTGTAGATGCCGCTGACGGGCATGACGCCACGTGGGTGAGCGCTGACGCCGAGGGCGATGTGTTTGCGGGAGACGAACTCGCCGATGGTGGGGTCGTAGCCGGTCCAGCCGCTGTCTGGCAGGTAGACATCCACCCATGCGTGGGTGGCGCCGCGGCCGGCGGCGGAGGCTGTGGTGTCCAGGTAGCCGCTGGCAAAGCGGGCGGCGATGCCCAGGGAGCGGCAGGCCTCGATCATGAGCACGGCGAGGTCACGGCAGGAGCCGGTGCCAAGCGCGAGGGTGCCTGCGGGGGGCTGCACGCCGGGCTCCTCGCGGCGTTTGTATTTGATGGTCGTGTAGATGGTGCGGCCCATGCGCTCCACCATCTCCAGCGCGGTCATTTCACCTGCGTCTCTGGGGAGGGCGGCCACCCAGGCGGCCAGCGCGGGCTGGTCATCCGGATAGACGGCGGACAGGTAGCCCTGCACGGCGGGCAGCTCCACGTGGGGATAGGCCACTGGCAGGGTGACAGCGGAGGGGCGTGTCTTGCGGGTGGGGGCGGAGTCTTCCGCCCAGGAGAGCCTTTCGATGATGGCGTCGTTGGTGATCTCCAGCATGTCGGAGGGCTCGCTGATCTCGGCAAGGGCGACGTTGTTGCCGAACAGGTCGGTGAGCCAGAAGAGGCGGGCCTTGGGGAGGATGGTGAGCTTGTGGCGGATGACGGTGACGTTGTGCCCCTCACGCGGACGAAGCACCAGCCGGTGCAGGCCGAATGTGACCGGCTCGCTGTAGCGGTAGGTGGTCTTGTGGAGGATGTGGTGGCGGATCATGGCTGGATCACTGGTTTTTCGGCGGAGGCCGCGCCAGCCCGCCGCACCTCATGGCAGACCACCATGCGGCGCAGCTCCTCGTCACTCATCCTGGCGCGGGCGCCGCCCAGGTATTCGCAACTGACTTTCTGGCTTTTGACCTTGAGGCTGCCAAAGGCGGTGCAGACAGAGACGTCGGCCGCGTCCTGCCCCATGCCGATGCGGACGACGCTGTCGGGGGAGGAGAGCTTGGTGGCGTCCCATAGCATCCAGCGGCCGCCGATCCAGGTTTCAAAGCAGGCGTGGAAGTCCGGTGGCTCCAGCTTGAAGGCGTAGCCGGTGAAGTAGCGCGCGGGAATGTTCAAGGCACGGCAGAGGGCGATGCCCAGGTGGGCAAAGTCACGGCACACGCCCGCGTAGTCCACCAGGGTGTCCACGGCAGAGGTGTTGGCAGTGGTGGAGCCGCGCTTGTAGGCGATGTGTTGGTGGACCCACTCCACGATGCCCTGCACTTTTTCCACCGGGGTCTCGAAACCGCCGAACAGACTCTCGGCCAGGCGGCCGACGCGGTCGGACTGGCAGTAGCGGCTGGGGTAGAGATAGGGCAGCTGCTCCAGGCCAAAGTCCTCATGCGTGGTGGGCGGCAGGCTGGCCACGGGAATTTTCTCCAGTGTGGAGCCGACGACGGCCTCATAGAGGATGTGGTAGCTGCCGGGCAACTCCGCCGTGATGCGGTCGAAACGATTCTGGGTGACGCCGCAGGTGAGCAGGGTGTGCGGCATGTGCGGCAGGATGGAGAAATTTTCCTCCAGCACTGTTTGCGACTCGTTGTCCTGGGGGCGGACATTGAGCAGAAAGACCAGGGGCGAGAGGGCCTCGTAATCGATCTCGCATTTGACGTGAAATTGATTCATGGGACGGGAGGGGACGATGGTGGAAAAGAGTTGCGGCAAAGCCCGACGGCCGGATGGCCGTGAGACTTTGCCGCATGAATATCGTGGTCCGTGCTGGAAGTGGTCTTTGCCAACCTCAGGCCGCCTGCAGTGTGTGGATGGCGCTGCGGGTGCGGAAGACCTGGCGGAGCTTTTTGAGGCCAAGCTCCATGCGCGTCTTCACCGTTCCCAAAGGTGTGTGCGTGGCGCTGGCGACCTCGCGCTGGGTCATGCCTTTGAGGAAGGCGAGGCGGATGACCTCCTGCTGGGCCTCGGGCAGCAGGGAGAGGTGCTGGCCGAGCACGCGGCCGATGTCGGCCTGCTCGCAGTCGGAGGCGGTGTTCTGGCTGAAGCCGGAGGTCTGCTTCATCTCATCCTCCATGCGGTCACGGGCGCGGCTGTAGGCCATGGAGCGGCGCAGATGGTCGATGGCGCGGCGGCGGCAGAGGGTCATGAGCCATGCCAGGGGCCTGCCCTTGGTGGCGGAGTAATGGTCGGTGTGGCGCCACAGGTCGAGGAGGCACTCCTGCAGCACATCCTCGGCGGCGGCGTCGTCATTGACGGTGCGCATGATGGCGCTTTTGAGCAGCTTGCGATAGCGCTGCACCAAAACCTGGAGGGCGCCCGCGTCCCGGTCCTGAATGGCGCTCATCAACGCCTCATCGGTGGGCTGAAGGACATCGGCTGCGTTCGGAAGGACGTGGGAGTGAGCGGGCGTTTCCATGTGCCAACCTTAGAAACCCGGCGGAAATGCACAACCCTATGCCACCCTGTCCACACGATCAGGGTATGCCTGATGCCCCCGTAAGGGGATCAGGTTTTACACTCATGGTACTATCGCAAATCGGGCGTTATGCAGATGTATCGAATTTGTTTTTATTCTGCCGGAGCTTCCTCCAAGGCGTCGTTTTGGAGGACGTCCAGCCCGGCTGCCACCAGCAGCAACACCAGCGCCACGAGGTCTGTCATGGCAGGCTGCCTGAAAGGAATGCGGAACTGGCTGGCGGAGCCGCCGTCCTGACGCATGTCATCCGCCAGACCTGGCATGAGGATGGATGAGTCCGTGGTGCCGGCACTGACGCAGGGAGGCGCGGAACCACGCACCGGATGCCCCACCACCCAGTGGGTGGACACGCACCCCGCATCCCCGCCGGGGCTGGCCGTTGTGGTGCCATCATGCAGAACGGAGATGACCATGCCTGGCAGGGAGAGCAGATCATAGGAGGCGCTGACGCCGCCGACGGGGTCACTGTTAAGTGTTTTATTTTCCGGCATGGGCACCACGGTTTGATGGAATGGGAAAAGCATCATGATTGATGGCGGGTTTGACTCCGATGATGGAGCTGTTGTTTGACAAATTTTTCGAGCGCAGGCACAACCAGGAGCGGGACAAGCATCTGGGCGGCGTGGCCCAGCACCTGACCGCCCAAAGAAGGACCCGTGGGCGGTGGCGCTTGATGCGTGCTGAAGGGACTTCGCGGTGGGAAGGCATTCCCGTGATGCCCACGGCGGAGAAGCAGCAAGGAGGCGGCGAGCCCCAGGGCCAGCCCGCCCGCCGCAAGCATGACGGGATGATTTTCCAGCCCACGCCTCAGCACTTCCCTGGGATTGACATGGTCAGGCAGCCAGCGCGGCCCCAGCAGCGGGACGCCAGAGGCGGGCGTGGACGCGGCCGCGCCTGCCTGGGGCATCGCATGGTCGGAGGCGACAGCATCGCCATGATGGTCCAGGCCCTCCCTGGCGCGGTCGCCTGCGGTGGCCCACTGCTGCCCGCCCTCAGGCACCAGGATGCGGCCCCGGGCGCGCGCGTGCTGCCGTGTGAATTCCGCGCCAAAGAGCAGGATGCAGGAGGCGTAATAAACCCACAGGAGCAGCAGCACGACGGAGCCTGCGGCACCGTAGGCGTTCGCTGTGCTTTCACGGCCGAGATACCAGCCGAGCCCGGTTTTGCCAATCTCAAACAGGATGGCGGTGATGAACGCGCCGATCCACACATCCCGCCAACGGGTGCTCACATCCGGCAGCACTTTGAAAATCCAGGCAAAGAGTGTGGTGGCCACCGCCATGGAGAACAGCGAGCTGACTCCGGTCCAGACAAAGGCCGGCAGTTTCACGAGCACCTCGAGCCGGTCATGCAGGCTGGCGATGGCCGTGCTCAGCAGAAGGGAAACCAGCAGCAGAAAGCCGATGACGAGAACCATGCCGAAGTTCAAAAACTTCTCCCTGGCGAAAGCCATGATGCCTGTTCCCTCCTTGGGCTTCACCTCCCAGATGGTGTTCAGGGCGTCCTTCAGTCCGGCAAACACCCCGGACGCGCCAAGCAGCAGGGCCACGAAACCCGTGATGGAGGCCACCAAGCTGTCCGCAGGCCTGGCTGCGCTCTCCACCATGGACTGCAACGCGGCCGCAGCAGGCGAGCCAATGTGAACCCTCATCTGCTCATGCACGCGCCCGGCCACAGCATCGTCCCCCAGCACCATGCCCGCGACGGCGATGGTGATGACCAGCAGAGGCGCGATGGAGAACACCGAATAATAGGCCAGCGCGGCGCTGAGACGCAGCGCCTTGTCAGCCATCCATGCGTCTGCAGAACGCTTCAGCAGATCCATCCAGGTCACGTTGATTGTGGTGGCACTCATGCTTGATTTTTGTGGCGCGTGCTGGAGGAGGCGCCGACTTGACATCGGCCCGTGCCCACGCTTCAGACGGGTGCGGGAGGAATATCAGGCTTCTGCTGATGACCTCTTCCCCGCCGGGGCAATTACCAAAGGCCAAAGAGGGCGTCAGAAACGATTCATGCCACGACATGACGCCTTTCCCGACGGCAACTTACCGCCTCCAATTTCACAGCAGTTTCACCTTTGCCCACGCATGCGCGCTGGTGCCCTATCTGCACCAGCTTGGCATCAGCCATGTTTATGCCTCCCCCATCTCGCGCGCGGCCCCTGGCAGCACGCATGGCTATGATGTGTGCGACCACAATGAGCTGAACCCTGAGCTGGGCACGCGGGAGGATTTCGAGGCGCTGAGCGCGGAGCTGAAGAGGCATGGCATGGGCCTGCTGGTGGACTTTGTGCCGAACCACATGGGCATCGAGCACGCGGTGAACCCCTGGTGGCGCAGCGTGCTGGAAAACGGCCCCGCATCGCCGTATGCGAATTTTTTCGACATCGACTGGCAGCCGCTGAAGCGTGAGCTGGACAACAAGGTGCTGCTGCCGGTGCTCGGGGAGCAGTATGGCAAGACGCTGGAGGATGACGGCTTCAAGCTGGACTACACGGACGGACGCTTTGTGCTCCGTCATGGCACGCACCTGACGCTGCCGCTGGCGCCGTCAACCACGCTGCCGCTGCTGCAGCGGGGCATCGACCTGCTGGACCCGGCGCCAGCGGAGCTGGAAAGCATCGCCACCGCGATGCGGAACCTGCCGCCGCGCACCGAGACCGACCCCGGGCGGCTGACGGAGCGCGAGCGCGAGCGCGGCATCATCCGCGAGCGGCTGCTGCGCCTGTGCGGGGAGACGCCTGCCGTGGACGAGGCGCTGCAACAGGTGGTGGAAGAATGGAACAACCCCGCAGACCCTGGCCGCTTTGACCGCATGGACGCGCTGATCAACGAGCAGCCCTACCGGCTGAGCTCATGGCGTGTGGCGGGGGAGGAGATCAACTACCGGCGCTTTTTTGACGTGAACACGCTGGCGGCGATCCGCATGGAGCTGCCGGAGGTCTTCGACGCCACGCACCGCCTGCTGTTTGAGCTGATCGACGCGGGCCACATCAGCGGTGTGCGAATCGACCACATTGATGGGCTGGCCTACCCGCGCGACTACCTGGCCCGCCTGCGCGAGCGCGGCGGCGACGGATTGTACCTGCTGGTGGAAAAGATCCTGGGCGCGGATGAAAAACTGCGCGCGGACTGGCCGGTGCAGGGCACGACGGGCTACGAGTTTGCGAGCCAGGTGATGCAGATGCTGGTGCATGAGGAGGGCCTGGAGGAGCTGGCCGGGGCGTATGAAAAATTCATCGGCCTCCACCTGGACTACGCGGAGGTGGTCTACCGCAGCAAGAAGCTGGTGATGCAGACCTCCATGGCATCCGACGCCAATGTGCTGGGCCATCTGCTGAACCGCGTCTCGGAGAGCAACCGGTGGTACCGGGACTTCACGCTGAACTCGCTGACCACGGCTGTGCGCGAGCTGATTGCCTGCTTCCCTGTTTACCGCACCTACCTGGACCCCGCGCAGCCTGCGGACGAGTCGGACGTGCGGGTGATCCGCCGCGCGCTGTGGCTGGCGCGGCGCCGCAATCCCGCGCTGGAGCGCACGGTGTTCGAGTTTCTGCAGGACGTGCTGCTGCCGCCGCCGAACAACGCGCATCCGGTGGATGAGGAGCTGCGCCGCCTGTTTGTGCTGAAGTTTCAGCAGTGCACCGGCCCGATCACGGCCAAGGGTGTGGAGGACACGGCCTTCTATGTTTTCAACCGGCTCACCGCGCTGAACGAGGTGGGCGGGTCCCCGGCTTCCCAGGCGATCACGATTGATGCGTTTCACAAACAGAACGTGGCGCGCGCGGCGGAGTTTCCGCACTGCATGCTGGCCACCTCCACCCATGACACGAAGCGTGCCGGGGACGTGCGTGCGCGCATCCTTGTGCTGTCGGAAATGGCGGATGAATGGCGTGCCAGCCTGCGCCGCTGGCACACGGCGAACCGCCGCCACCGGCGCAGCATCGAGGGCGAGCACGCGCCAGACGCCAACGAGGAGCACCTCATCTACCAAACCCTGCTGGGCGCATGGCCCATGGAGGGGCTGAACGACAGCAACCGGGCGGAGTTCACGCAGCGCATCCATGACTACATGATGAAGGCGCTGCATGAGGCGAAGGTGAACAGCTCCTGGCTGGAGCCAAACACGGCCTGGGATGATGCGGTGAGGGACTTCATCACAGCGATCCTTGCGCCGGGCAAGGACAACCGCTTTCCCACGGCGTTCGAGCCCTTTGCCCGGCGGGCAGCGCAGCACGGCATGGTGAACTCCCTGGCGCAGACTGTGCTGAAGCTCACCTGCCCCGGCGTGCCGGACTGCTACCAGGGCAGCGAGATGTGGGACCTCAGCCTGGTGGACCCGGACAACCGCCGCCCGGTGGACTACGGGCTGCGCCAGCAGCGGCTGGAAGGCGTGGTGCGTGCCGTGCCGAGCGAGCTGATGGAGAACTGGCAGGATGGCCGGGTCAAGATGCTCATCACCCACCGCCTGCTGCGGCTGCGCCGGGATCTGCCGGAGGTCTTTGACACAGGGGCGTATGTGCCGGCAGCCACGCAGGGCGTTTCCGCGAGCCATGTGGTGGCCTTTGAACGCCGCAGCACCGCAGGCGCGCAGCAGTCCGTGCTGGTGGTGGTGCCACGCCACACCGTGGCGCTGGGCTTTCCCGCGCTGGGGGAGGCCTGGCAGGACACGCATGTCTGCTGCGGCGCGAGCGGGGATGGCGCGGTCTGGCGGGATGTGCTGACAGGCCGGGAACATGCGGGCGGCACGCTGGCGGTGGGCGCTGTTCTGGAGGAACTGCCCTGCGCGGTGCTGGTGCGGGACCTGCCTGTGCCATGAGGCCCGCAAGATGCGGCATGACCACACCAGGAATGAGCCTGCGCTGTGGCAGAATGCTGCGTTTTTCAGTTGTTCCTGGCACAGGGGTTCCTATGTCAGAGGCGGGATATGAACCTGGAACTGCTGACCGTACTGCTGCTGCTGGCCATCTGCATGGTCTTGTTTTTCATCAACAAGCCACGGATGGATGTGGTGGCGCTGCTGGTCATCGTGCTGCTGCCGCTGAGCGGCATCATCAGCCTGCCGCAGGCGCTGGCGGGCTTCAGCGACCCGAATGTCATCCTCATCGCGGCATTGTTCGTCATCGGCGAGTCGCTGGTGCGGACCGGGGTGACGTACAAGGTGGGGGAATGGCTGGTGCGCAAGTCCGGCAGCAGCGAGACACGCCTGATGGTGCTGCTGATGCTGGCGGTGACGACGATGGGATCTGTCATGAGCTCCACGGGCGTGGTGGGCGTCTTCATTCCCGTGGTGATGAACATCACCCGCAGGCTGAAGAGCAGCCCCGCGCGGCTGATGATGCCGCTGAGCTTTGCCGGCCTGATCAGCGGGATGCTGACGCTGGTGGCCACGCCGCCGAACATGATCATGGACGGCGCGCTGAGAGAGCATGGCGCGGGCGGATTCAGCTTTTTCAGCTTCACGCCGATGGGGCTGGTGATCCTGGTGGCGGGCGTGGCCTACATGCTGTGGGCCAGGCGCTGGCTGGGTGTGGAGGCGGAAGCGGAGGCACCGCAGCGGCGGGGCCTTTCCCACTTCATCCATGACTATCATCTGGAGAAGCGCGGCTTCAGGCTGCGCGTGAATGCAGGATCACCGCTGAACGGCCAGCGCCTGGACGCGCTGCACCTGCGGCGGGAGCATTCGGCCAATGTGGTGGCGGTGGAGCGGACGACGGCGTTTCATCACCCTGAGCTGCTGCAGCCCAATGCGAGGATGGAGCTGCGTACGGGAGACGCGCTGCTGGTGGACTTCTCCCAGGACGTGGAGGCGCAGGCCTTCTGCCAGACCATGGGGCTGACGGCCCTGCCGATGAAGGGCCTTTATTTCAACGACCACTCGCAGGAGGTGGGCATGGCGGAGGTGCTGATCCCGCCGGAGTCCTCCCGCATCGGGAAAAGCGTGCTGGAGCAGGCCTTCCGCACGCAGCATGGGCTGAGCGTGGTGGGCCTGCGGCGGCAGCGGGAGGCCTTTGCCGGCCGTCTGCTGGATGAGAAGCTGAAGATGGGGGACATTCTGCTGGTGGCCGGGCCGTGGAAGTTCATCCGCCGTCTCCAGGGGCTGGGGGGGGACTTCATCGTGACGAGCCTGCCGCCGGAGATGGAGGAAGTGGCGCCTGCGGCCAGCCGTGCCGTGCATGCGCTGGTGATCCTGGCGGTGATGATCACGCTGATGGTCAGCGGGCTGGTGCCCAATGTGCTGGCAGCGCTGATTGGCTGCCTGCTGATGGGGCTGTTCCGCTGCGTGGACCTGTCCAGCGCGTACCGTTCCATTCACTGGCAGAGCCTGATCCTCATCGCGGGGATGATCCCCTTCGCCCATGCCTTGGAAAAGACGGGCGGGGTGAGCCTGGCGGTGGACGGCCTGATGCAGCTCATGGACGGGGCCGGGCCACGGGCGCTGCTGGCCAGCCTGTTTGTGCTGACGGCGCTGACGGGCCTCTTCATCTCCAACACGGCCACGGCTGTGCTGATGGCCCCAATCGCCCTGAGCGTGGCGAAGCATCTGGGGGCCGCGCCACAGCCTTTTGCGATGACGGTGGCGCTGGCGGCCTCCGCCGCTTTCATGACGCCGGTGTCCTCCCCGGTGAACACGCTGGTGATGGGGCCTGGAAACTACCGCTTCATGCACTTTGTGAAGGTGGGGGTGCCCTTCACCCTGCTGGTGCTGGTTTTGACCGTGCTGCTGGTGCCCTGGTTGTTTCCTCTGGGGGCATGATGGCCCCAAGCGGGGGCGGAGCCTGAGTGGGGATCAGCCGGGGCTGCCCACGTGCTTTGCCGCCACGCGCTGGATGGTGGCGATGAGCTCGCCGACGTCGATGGGTTTCACCAGATGCTCGGAGAAGCCGGCGTCGCGGCTGCGGCGGATGTCCTCCTCCATGCCGAAGCCGCTCATGGCGATGCCGGGGATGCCCAGGATGGAGTGGACGGTGCGCATGACATCATAGCCGGTGCCGTCGGGCAGGCCGAGGTCGCTGACGAGGATGTCGAAGGCCTGCTCCCTGGCGGTGGTGGTGGCCTTGGCGACATTGGGCGCGGTGGTGACGCTGAAGCCTGCACGGCGCAGCAGCGCGCCCAGGACGCGCTCTGTGTCGGGATGGTCCTCCACCATCAGCACACGCAGGTGGCCGGCCTCCACCTTGGCGGCGGGCGCGGCCAGACGGATCTTGGCGGTGGCGGTCATGACACGCCCTGGCAGCTCGATGACGATGGTGGCGCCGTGCCCTGCCCCGGCGCTTTCCGCGCGGATGGCGCCCTGGTGGAGCTCCACCAGGGCCTTGCAGATGGCGAGGCCGAGGCCGAGGCCGCCGAACTGGCGGGTGACGCCGGCGCCGCCCTGCTCGAACGCGTTGAAGATGTGCGGCAGCACCTCGGGGGCGATGCCCGCGCCCGTGTCCTGGATGCGCACCTCGCAGCGTCCGGCGTCGATCCAGGCCGTGGTGACGGTGATGGAGCCGCCGGCGGGGGTGAACTTCATGGCGTTCATGAGCACGTTCCACAGCACCTGCTGCACGCGGGCGGAGTCGGCATTGATGACGCCTGCGGAGCGGGCGAGGCGGGTGTGCAGCTCCATGCCGCGCTCGCGCACCAGGGGGTTGCAGAGGCGGCAGACGTTGCGCACGACGTCGTTGAGATCCACGGCGGAGAGGTGCAGCACCAGCTTGCCGCTGGTGATCCGGCTGATGTCCAGCAGGTCGTCAATGAGCTTGGTTTCCAGCTGGATGTTGCGCTTCATCATGGCGAGGTCCTCCCGCAGGGCGGGGCTGAGGGTGGCGTCATGCTGGAGCGCGTCCACCGTCATGAGCACCGGGGTGAGCGGGGTGCGCAGCTCATGGCTGAGGACGGCCAGGAAGTGGTCTTTGCTGCGGTTGGCCAGTTCGGCGGCGTCCTTTGCCTCCCGCAGGGCCTGCTGCGCGCGGCCCAGCTCCAGCGCGGCCCAGGTGCGCTCCGCGACTTCGCGCGAGAGCTCGATCTCCCCCGGTGTCCAGCGGCGGGGTGTGGTGCTGGTGGCGTAGAGCATGGCCACCCAGCGCCCGTCCTTGACCAAAGGCACGTTTAGCGTGGCCCGCGCGCCCACCCCGATGTAAACGTGGGCGGCGTCGCGCACGGCCTGGCGGGAGTCGATCTCCACATCCTCCACCACCCAGGGCTTGCCGGCCTGGTAGGAGGTGATGGCCTCCACATGATGCGCGGGGATGGGGTGCTGCCCCACGGTGCTGAGGCGCCCCTCCTCGGTCCAGTCGGCCAGCACGTCGAGGTAGGTCTGCCCGTCATCGGTCTCCGCATAGCCCACCTGGGTGACGTGGAGCTGGCGCCCGAGCATGCCCACGGCCGTGTCCATGATCTCCTCTGGCGTTGCCAGGGGGCGCAGGGTGTCGCTAAGGGCCAGGAGGAAGGCCTGCTTTTCCTCGCTCTGCCGGAGGGTCTGCTCATAGCGGGCGCTTTCGACGGCCGCCCAGGCGCGCTCCGCGGTCTCCTCCACCACGGCGATCTCCGCCTGTGTCCAGATGCGGGGTTCCGCCTGATCCACGCAGATGAAGGCGGCGTGGCGGCCGTCCTTGAGCAAAGGCACGCAGATGTAGGCCGCCACATGGACGTCCGCATGGGCCTTGATTTCAGCCTGGGTGAGCTTCGGCTCTGTGGCGACATCATTCACGACGAGGGTGCGCCCGGCGCGCATCTCCTCGTAGAGCGTGGCGCCAAAGTCATCCGCACGGTAACGCCCGGCATGGCCTGGAGTGCCCTGCGAGTGGTAGTCCCCCCGGAGGATGTAATAGTCGCTGTCGGGCTGGTGCTCCACCTCGAAGTAGACGGCGCGGGCGGTCTGCAGGTGCATGCCCAGCACACGTGCGGCGACGGCCTGGACCTCCATCGGCTCTGTGAGGGAAGCGAGGGCGTCGTTCAAGGCCACGCGGTAGGCGTCGATGTCCGCCTCCTGACGCAGAATGTCCTCGGTGAGCTTGCGGCCGGTGATGTCATCAAACAAGATGGCGACGCGCCGCTGCGCCGCCTCCCCGACACGGAAGGCATACACGTCGTAGAACCGTCCCAGCGCCTCCGCCGGGAGTTCAAAGCGCTCCGCGTTTCCTGTCAGGGCGATGCGGCCGTATATCTGGAACCAATGATCGTCGTGATCCGGGGCAAGCTGGCGCATGGTCTGGCCGAGCACATCCCTGAGGCCGGTGTGTTTTTCAAAGGCGGGGTTGGCCTCGATAAAGCGATAGTCCACGGGCTGGTTGCTCCCGTCGAAGAGCACGTCGATGAGGCAGAAGCCTTCGTCGATGGACTCGAACAAGCTGCGGTATTTCTCCTCGGAGGAGCGCAGTTTGTCTCCGGCGGCCTGGCGCTCGATCAAGTCGGCGGCCTGGCGGGCGAGCACGTCCAGCAGGCGCAGCTCATGCTCGGAGGGTGTCTGAGGCTCCCTCCAGTGGGTGGAGATCATGCCGACCATCTGGCCGCTGCGGGAGATCAGCGGCGTGGACTGAAGGGCGCGCAGGCCGTTGCGGCGGAAGTGCTCCAGGTCCTGGCTGCTGGCCGCAAAGTCCCATTTTTCCACATCCGGGATGATGCAGCGGCGGCCGGTGCGCAGGGACTCCCCGCAACTGGAGGATGACTGCGTGGTGACGCGGACCCAGAACTCCGCCCCGGCGGGGTCGACACCGCTGCCTGCGAGCATCCGCAGCTCCTGGGTGCCTGCTTCCAGCATCTGGATGCTGGCGGCATCCGCCTTCATGAGGCCCTGGGCGGCCTCCACAATCTGCGCATAGAGGCTCTGGGTGTCGTCCTGCAGCAGGAGCTGGCTGCTGATCCTTTGCAACTGGCGCGTGTCGGCCAGCTCGGCGGCCAGCCGTGCCTCGCTTTCCCGCAGCTCCTCACGCGCCTGCCATTGCTCGATGAGGTCCGCCGCCTGCCGTGCCAGGAGATCCAGGAAGCGCAGCTCATGCTCGGTGGGCCGGTGGTGGGCGCGCCAGTGGGTGGAGACCATGCCGATGGCGCGGCCGGTGCGGGCGATGAGCGGTGTGGACTGGGCTGAAAGATAGCCGGCCGCCACGTGCCAGCGGAGGTCCCCCTTGGGGTCGGCCAGGGCGGGGTCGTCAAAATCCAGCACCATGCGGGCGCCGGACTGCAAGGCGACGCCGCAGGAGGTGGCGGAGACGGCCGCCACGCGGCCGAACCGCACCTGGGTGTCCGCCGGGAAACCGTGGGTGGAGCTCAAGACCAGCTCCTGGGTGGCAGCATCCAGGATCTGCACCGTCCCGGCGTCAGCGTTGGTCAGCTTGCGGGCGATGTCATTGATCTCGTCATAGAGGACCTGGATGCCCGCCCTGTCCGAGACAAAGCGCGCGCCGAGCCCCTGCAGGAGCTGGGTGGCCCGCAGGTCCGCGGCCACGGCCTCCTTTGCCAGCACGCGCTCGGTCACGTCGCTGGCGGCGCCAAACCATTCGGTGATGTTTCCCGCCTCATCAAAAAGCGGCACCGCGCGGGACAGCGTCCAGCCAACACTGCCGTCCGCGCGCCGCACGCGGTGCTCCAGCTCGAAGATGCTTCTCGTTTCGAGCGCCCGCTGGACTGCGGCGGCAATGAGCGGCTGGTCTTCCGGATAGAGGTAGTCTGCCATCCAGGCGGCGCTGGCCTCCGCGGTGTCCGCGAGGAAGCCCTGCCCTTCGAGGCTGAGCATCTCCTTCCAGTCCCCGCTCATGCGGTAGATGACATTGGAGCTGGCGGTGACGAGGGCGCGGAGCCGTGCCTCGCTCTGCCGCAGGGCGCCCTGCGCATGGGCGCGCTCCAGCGCGGCCCACAGGCGCTCCGCTGTTTCCTGCACCAGCCACATTTCCTCATCGGTCCACACATGGGGCGCGCGATGATGCACGCCGAGGCGTGCCACGATGCCGCCTGACTTTACCATGGGCACGGCGATGTAGGAGCCGATCTCATGACGGAGAAAGTTGGCTTTTTGCTCCGGGGTCAATGAGGCGTCGTTGGCCACGTCGACCTGCTGGATGGGGCGGCCGAGGCGGTATCTTTCCGACAACGTGGAGTCAAACGACACCAGGGGCAGCGGCCCCCGCATGGGCGGCACGCCGTCGGTGTACTGCGGGCCGGGCATGGAGGCGCCGTTGCCATCGCTCTCCACATACAGCACGCGGGAGGCACGCAGCCACACTCCGAGCACACGGCATGACTCGGCCTGGATCTGGGCAGGCTCATCCAGCGGGCGCAGGGCGTCGCTAAGCTCCAGCAGGAAGGAACGCCTTTCATCCCCCTGGTGCGGCGGAGACCCGCTGCCAGGGGCATGAGCGCGCAAGACGGCTGGACTGGATGCAGACATGGGCTGGTGGCGCGGTGTGAGGCGGCGGTCACGAATGCCACGCCCCGCGCATCTTCACCTGCCAGCGCGCGCGCTGCAAGCCGGTTGATGATGCATTGCAGGGTTGCAGATTGCACCGGCCTCCGGCGATGCCCCATGGGCAGCAGGCGGTCAACACGGCGCGGAGGTGGGGGCCAGGATGCCCGAGGGGGCTTTTCCACCGGGGGCCAGCCTGACGATGGCCTGGTGCAGCAACGGAAACTCCACCGGCTTGGTCAGGTGCTCCGAGAAGCCCGCGCGGCGGCTGCGCTCCAGGTCCTCGTCCATGCCAAAGCCGCTCATGGCAATGGAGAGCGGCCGCTGTCCGCGCAGCTGGCTGAGCTGCTCCAAGAGCTCCGTGCCACGGCCGTCTGGCAGGCCGATGTCTGACACCAGCACATCGAAGTCATACTCCCGCGCGACCTCAAGGCCCTCGGCCACGCTGGCGGCGGTGCGCACGACATAGCCGCGGCGTTTGAGCAGGCGCTCCAGGGTGTGGAGTGTGTCGCGATGATCCTCCACCACGAGCAGGCGCAGGCCGGGGGCGGCGGTGGACTCCTCCTGCGGGGCCTCCCCGCGCTGCTGCACGGCCAGGGTCTGTGGCAACTGCACCACAAACCGGGCGCCGCGGTTCACGCCATCGCTATGGGCGGTGATCTGGCCGCTGTGCATCTCCACCAGCGCCTTGCAGATGGCGAGGCCAAGGCCCAGGCCCGAGCGGGACTGGCGCGGTCCCTGCTCAAAGGCGTCAAAAATGCTTTGCAGCTTCTCCCCG
The DNA here is from genome assembly GCA_964588755.1 of uncultured Prosthecobacter sp. Classification (GTDB taxonomy): domain Bacteria; phylum Verrucomicrobiota; class Verrucomicrobiia; order Verrucomicrobiales; family Verrucomicrobiaceae; genus Prosthecobacter. Next base: position 17,801 of record CAZPSQ010000080.1, read on the forward strand.
TCGATGCCGACCCCCTGGTCAACGACCTCGACAGCGAGGCGATCCCCCGGACGGACGGAGTAGCTGCGCAGCTCGATGGTGCCACCCTGCGGGCTGAACTTGGTGGCGTTGGTGAGCAGGTTCCAAAACACCTGCTGCAGGCGCGCGGCATCCCCGCGCACGCACGGTTCCGGGGCATCGAGCCGCAGCACCACCTGCACACCGCCGGTCTCGAGGTCGGGCCTGCAGATGTCCAGCGCGTGCCGCAGCACCTCATGCACGTCCACGCTTTGCTGATCAAGGCGCAGCTTGTTGTTGCGGATGCGGGCCAGATCCAGCAGGTCGTCGATGAGCCGGGCCTCCAGCCGCACGTTGCGCCGGATGGTGGCCACATGGTCACGAAGGTCAGGCGGGCATTCCGCCTCCTCGATGAGGGTGACAGCATGGAGGATGGGGGAGAGCGGCGTGCGCAGCTCATGGGAGAGCATGGCCAGGAAGCGGTCCTTGGCGGCGTTGGCCTCCTCCGCCTCGGCCTGGGCGGACTCCGCGCGGATGCGGCGCTCACGTTCCTCCGCCTCGCGCTCCAGCGCCTCGTTGCGGGCGGCCAGCTCCACATTGGCCAGGCGCAGGGCCTCCTCCGCCGCCTGCGCGGCGCGGTTCATGGCGGCGAGGTCGCGTGTCTTGGTGTAGAGGTCCACGAAGACGTTGATCTTTGAGCGCAGCACCACGGGATTGATGGGCTTGGTCAGGTAGTCCACAGCGCCGACATCATAGCCCAGCACGACATGCTCATCCTCCCGGTAGTGAGCGGTGAGGAACAGAATGGGGATGTGCTGCGTGCGTTTGCGCTGCTTGATCATGCGCGCCAGCTCGATGCCGCTCATGTCCGGCATCTGCACGTCGAGAATGATGGCCGCAAAGTCCCCGCCCAGCAGCGCCAGCAGCGCCTCGGCCCCGGTCTGCGCCTTGATGAGACGGAAGTCGTCGCTGTCCAGCACGCTCTCGATGGCCAGGAGATTTTTGGAATCATCATCCACCACCAGGATGGTGGGCAGGCTTGCCTCTGGCTCGTGGATGGCAGGTGGGGCACTCATCATGACGAAAACGAACAGAACAAGTTAACGGTGCAGCCACACGCGCAACAGTGACAGAAGCTGCTCTGTGTTCACCGGTTTTGCAATGTAGTCACTGGCCCCGGCCTCGAGGCATTTCTCGCGGTCGCCCTTCATGGCCTTGGCAGTGAGCGCCAGGATCGGCAGATGGCGGTATTCAGGCTGCTTGCGGATCTCCCGCATGGTTTCGTAGCCGTCCATCTCCGGCATCATGATGTCCATCAGCACCATGGCGAGATCCTTGGAATGCCTGTTGATCAACTCGATGGCCTGACGGCCGTTGGTGGCGCTGATGATCTCCATCTCCTGGTTCTCCAGCACGGTGGAGAGGGCGAAGATGTTGCGCGCGTCATCATCGACAATGAGCACCTTGCGTCCGCGCAGGACCTCGTTGGTGCTGAGCAGGCGCTGGAGCATCTTCTGCTTGCTGTCGGGCAGGGCGGAGGTGACGCGGTGCAGGAACAGCGCGGTCTCATCCAGCAGGCGCTCCGGGCTCTGCACGTCCTTGAGCACAATGCTCTTGGCCATGGCACGCAGGCGTGTCTCCTCCTCGTTGGAGAGATCCTTGCCGGTGAAGACGACGACCGGCACATCGCGCAGGCTGGCCTCCCCCTGGATGCGCTCCAAGAGATCAAAGCCGGTCATGTCCGGCAGGCGCAGATCCAGCACACAGCAGTCGAAGTGGCGGTCCAGCAGCGTGGTGAAGGCCTCCTCCCCCGTGCCGACCGTGGTGATCTCGATGTCGTCGTGACCCAGCAGCTCGACGATGCTCTGGCGCTCGATGTCATTGTCCTCCACGACCAGCAGGCGCTTGGTGCGCGGGGCAACGAAGGTCTTGATGCGGTCAAACGCGCCCTCCAGGTCCTCGGTTGTCGCAGGTTTCACCAGATAGGAGAAGGCGCCGCGGGAGAGGCCATGGCTGCGCTCCTCCTCCAGGGTGATGATCTGCACCGGGATGTGCCGTGTCTCCGGCGCCAGCTTGAGATTGTTCAGCACCGTCCAGCCGAGCATGTCCGGCAGGAAGATGTCCAGCGTGATGGCGGTGGGGTGGTACTGGCGGGCGAGCGTCAGCGCCTCATGCCCGCGCGTGGCGACCAGGCCCTTGAAGCCCTTGTCACGCGCCAGCCCCAGCAGCACCCGGGCATAGTGCGGATCGTCCTCCACAATGAGGGCGGCCAGATCTCCGGGCTGCACATTGGCCCGGTCATCCTCGATCCGCTCGTCACGCGCCGCCGCCGCCGGCAGGGCGATGGAGGACGACGCGCGGGGGCGCTGCTCGTCCGGGGCCACGACTGGCGTGGACGCCGGGCCGGAATAGACCAGCGGCAGGTAAAGCGTGAACGTGCTGCCCTCATTGGGCATGCTGGCCAGCCGGATCTCCCCGCCGAGCAGGGAGGCAAGCTCACGCGAGATGGCCAAGCCCAGCCCGGTGCCGCCGTATTTGCGGGAGGTGCCAGCATCGGCCTGCTGGAAGGCCTCAAAAATGAGGCGTTGCTTCTCCGGCGCGATGCCGATGCCGGTGTCCGTGATACCGATGGCGATGACAGCGCCGGCGCGGTTCAGGC
>CAZPSQ010000081.1:0-20243 GCA_964588755.1 uncultured Prosthecobacter sp.
AACAAGCCGCCTGAACAACAATGGCTCTTGTCCAACTTCGAGGGGAGCATTACACTTGGTCCTCCAAGCTCCGCCGAACGTTTCCTGGCTGTCTTCCCGGAAATGGGTTTCGAGAATCGCTATGACCCCAAGAGAAAGGCATTCGGAACCCATGTTGTGAGTAGCACTTAGGCCTGCATCTTTTTGGTGGCATGTTGGGGGAGGACGGTCAGTGGTGGTGGTTCGAACATCATGACCCTGACCCCGGCCGTTTCTCCTTTTGCTTCTCTGCATGACCACCCGAGCATCCGCGTGGTGGGGAGCTTTGAGGAGCTGGTGACGACGCGGTTTGGCGGGGGCGTGAATGCCTTGTGCTGGCGACGTGAGCTGGCGGGGGACTTTGGGGAGATTGTGGCGAAGCTGGCCGTGGGGAGGGGGATCACCAGCATTGATGAGGCGCGGCTGCGGGCGCTGGAGTTGAGCGAGGCGGGGCAGGTGGCGCGGGAGGTTTTGCTGGAGGACCTGGAGCTGCTGCGGGGGCGGGATCTGCTGCCGAGCCTGGACTGTGTGAACGGGTATGAAAACGAGATCGAGCCGGAGCTGCTGCGCACGGACGTGCAGTCCTGGCATGTGGACAGCGCGACGGTGGAGGCGGACACCTATCTGTGCACTTACTTCGGGGCTGACTCGGAAGGACTGAGCAACGAGGAGGTGAGGCGGCGGGTGGATGTGCCGGAGCTGCGCGCGGAGCTGCTGCGGTTTTATGACGGGGCGGATGATGCGGGGTTCCTGGAGTGGCTGAACGAGAACTACCTGGATCTGCACTACGTGCCCCTGCCCGAGGCGCGGCCGTATTCCTTTGGCCAGGGAAACCTCTGGCGGATCGCCACGGAGTGGCCGGGCAGTCCGGTGCCGCCGTGTGTACACCGTGCTCCGGCGACGGTTCCGGGACAGCCGGCGCGTTTGCTGCTGATCAGTTGAGTGGGGAGCGACCTCGGAGTGGATGAGGTAAACCACAGAGGGTAAGGAGATTCACTGAGGTGGGAGCTGAATCTGAAAATTCAGGTCCCTGTGCTTCTCCGTGTGCTCTGTGGTGGATGCTTTGCAGTGGGGCGCCCTGGGCGGTCAAGCGGGCGGAAAGGGCCTTGTTCATGGGGCGCTTCGTCCACCACGGAGGCTGGCGGACCAGCCTCCCTGCCTCTTTGCGTTGGGCATTCGATGGTTCATGTCGTGCTGTGGAATGGGGTGGGGAGCTTGGTCTGCCAAGCTCCGCCGCACGCCCCCCTGGCTTCCTTTTCGGGAATGAGTTTCCCGAACTGCCGTAGGCTCTGGTGGCCGAGCCTAAACAAGGCAGAGATCCATCACTCCGGAGCCGCTGGCACCAGCTTTGCGGCCTTCTCTGCCGCCTCGCGGTCCTCGGGGCGGTAGCGCACGTACTCGCGCGCTGCCGCAGGCGAGCCCTGGGCTTTGAGGCTGCGGAGGTATTCGTCGAAGGGCTTGTCCTCCAGCGGGGACAGGGGGCGGGTGGCGGCGGAGGCGAGCAGCCAGCGGGCCCATTGGGCGGCGGTTTCCTCGCCCTTGGCGGGTTTTTTGGGGATGGCGGCCACGGCGGCTTCGAAGTCCTCCCCTCCCAGCGTCTCCATGCGTCCGTCGCTCGTCAGGCGATGCCTGGCCAGCCCCTCGGCGAACTTCAGAAACCACTCCGGCAGGACGGTGCCCTTCGGCGGCATCGGCACGCTGAAAAAGCCGTGCTGGGACACGCGGAACAGGAGGGTCCTGCCATCATCCGATACACGTGCCACCACGATGCCGGCTTGGCCGGCGCTCTCGCGCGGTGTGTCGCGGATGGCGGGGGTCAGGCAGTCGCCGGTGCGGAAGTTCCACACGCGCAGCTCGCCCTCGTCCGTCACTGTCACCAGCCGCTCGTCGTCCGGGCTCAGCGCCAGCACCTCCACAAAGGAGTCATGCCGCAGGCTCACAATGTTCTTCCGTGTGGCGATGTCCCACACCCGCACCTGCTGGTCGCGGCCGGAGGTGATGAGCATCTTGCCATCCATCGTGATCGTCACCGCACCCACCGCAGGCGGGTGGTAAAACGGCTCGCCGATGGGTTTCAGCGTTTTTGCATCATACACAAACACTGTGCCGTCGGGATCAGCCGCCGCATACAGGCTCTTCTGCCGGTTCGCGCCGCCCGCCTCGGAGTCGCGGAGCTGCTTGGGCGACTCGTCCGGCCCCTTGATGCGGGTGATGAGGTTCTTCTCCAGCACATCGACAAAGTGGCGGCCTGCCATGCGCTCATGGATGTTCCACACCTGCACGGAGGGGATGCCCTGCGGTGCCAGGATGAGGAGCGAGCCGTCCCGGGTGATCTGCGTGTCACGCACCGTCAGTTGCAGGCGCGCGGAAAGCCGTGCCATCGTCTTGATGTCATACACGCTGACCTCGCCCTCGCGCGAGATGCTGGCCACAAGGCTGGAGTTGGCGGCCGGCATGGCCTTGATGACCTCGCCGCCCAGCCGGTGCGCCGGGCAGCGCGGCTTGCCATCGCTGACATTCCAGACATGCACATAGCCGCCCGCATCCCCCGTGACGATGGACTGCCCATCCGCGCTGAAGGCCAGCGAGGTGACGGAGGAGGGGTGGGAGATGGGGGGGATGATCTCGCCGCCATTGCGGAAGCTGCCCACAAACACCAGGCCGTTGTTCATCCCCAGGGCGATGATTTCCTGCCGTGGCTCAATGGCGATGTGAGCCAGCCCCTTGTCCACCTCGATGGGGTCGCCCACGGCCATGCCATTGCGCAGGTCCCAGGTGGTGGCGGAGCCGTCCGCACCTTCCGGATTGATGGGGTCCCCGCCATAGGCCGAGGCGGCAAAGACGCCTTCATAGTCCACCACGATCTCGCTGACCACACCGGCCTTCTGCTTCATCAGGCGGCCCGGCTCCTGCGGCTGGCGCAGGTCCCAGGCCTGCACGCCGCCCATGCCATCCTCGCCGATCTCGCTGCCCACCACCAGTTTCTCCCCGTTGCCGGAGAAGGCCACGCAGGTCACGATGTTCGGCATGCGCGGCTGCAGGGTGCGGCGCTTGCCGTCCTTCAGGGACCACAGCTCCACCACGCCGTCTTCCCGGCCGATGACGGCGCTCAGCTCATCGGGCGTCACCTCCAGGCACGTCACCTGTGTTCCAGCGGGGACGGGGTGGTCGGTGCGTCTGCCGCTTTCCAGGTCCCAGAGGGAGATGACCTCCGGCTTCACGGCGGACACCTCACCCTTTTCAGGGGCGGCCTTGCCTTCGATCCGGCTCACCGCCAGCGCCATGTTCGCCTTGCGGCTCACCGCCACCTTGGCCGCCTCCGCCGCGCCCGCAGGCAGGTTCAGCGGCGGCGTGTCCGGCCGGATGAGGTGCACATTCGCCAGCAGGGACAGCAGGTTGGTGGAGGCCAGGTCATTGGCCGGGTCCGTGCGCAGGGACCGCGCCAGGAAGGCCACCGCGTCTGCGGACTGCCCGTTGTCCATCCGCTGCCGCGCCATCTGCTCATCGGACCGGCTGTAGGACTTGCGCAGGTTGTCGCGGCTTGTCTCCGCCTCCACCCGGTTGCGCTCCGCCTTGAAGTACATCGCCGTGCTGGTGATGCCGCCCGCAATCACCGCAAAGGCGATCGCCAGCGAGGCCGCCACACCGATCCGGTGCCGCCGGATGAAACGGGACACCAGGTACGTCTTGCTTGGCGGACGCGCCACGATCGGCTCATACTTCAGATACCGCGTGATGTCGTCCGCCAGATCGTCCGCGCTGCCGTAGCGGCGGTCCGGGTCGCGTTCCAGCGCTTTCAGGGCGATCCAGTCCAGGTCCCCCTTCACATTGGGGTCGATGGTGGAGGGGCGCGGCGCGTCCTTCTCCGCAATCTCCCGCAGCAGCACATGGATCGGCTTTTGCGCGATGTCGGATGGCGTCACCAGCTGCTTGCCGGAGATCAGCTCAAACAAAATCGCTCCCAGCGCATACACGTCCGACCGCGTGTCCATGTGCGCGCTGCCGTGCTCGATTTGTTCCGGGCTGATGTAGCCCGGCGTCCCCACCAGTTGGTCGATGCCCGTGGCGATGGTGTGGCCCGCGCCCTCCCCCTCCAGCACCTTCGCAATGCCGAAGTCGATCACCTTCGGCACCGCCTTGCCGCCTTCGTCCGCCACCAGGATGTTCCCCGGCTTCAAGTCGCGGTGGATGATCCCCTTCTGATGCGCGTGGTTCACCGCATGGCATACCGGGATGAACAGCGCCAGCCGCTGCCGCATGTCGAAGCCGTTCTGCTTGCAGTACGTGGTGATGGACCGGCCCTTCACCAGCTCCATGGCGAAATACGGCGCCCCCATGTCCGTCTCGCCCGCGTCCAGCACCTTCGCGATGTTCGGGTGCTCCATGATCGCCAGCGTCTGGCGCTCAATGGCGAAGCGGCCCAGGATGTCGTCCGAGGTCACACCCGCCTTCAGAATCTTGATCGCCACCAGCCGGTGCAGTGGTTTCACCTGCTCCGCGCGGTACACCAGACCGAAGCCGCCTTCCCCCAGCTTGTCCAGCAGGCGGTAGCGGTCGCCGATCCAGCCGTCATTGCCGGTCAGCGCCTCCATGTGCGACTTTGGCCGCCCCTCTCCCATGCCGGTCAGGGAGGATGCCGTGGCCGGTGGCAGCCCGCCGTGGCTCGGCATCGTGGCCGGGCCGGGCAGGGTGGCCGGCCTGCCGGTGGGCACCATCAGCGTCGCATCCATCGGCCCTGTCTCGATCGTCTCCGTGAATGGCAGCCCGGCCACGGTCGGCGCGGGCATGCTGCGGCTGGGGTTTGGCACCGCGATCGTCATCTCATCCGGGCCTGCGTTGAAGGCGCCGGTGTCAAAGGCGGCGGGCAGGCTGGTGGTCTTGCCGTGGGCAGAGTCGGGGGTGGGCTTGGCCGGGTCGGGTTTCACAGGCAGATAAGGAGATGGGAGGCCCCTACTGTTTCAGAGATAGGCCTTCCGGGCAAGCCTGGGGAAGAGGTCGGCGGGAAAACATGCCCTGTCCGCTCCGCTTCGCCCGCAGGAGTTTGGCTGCGGCAGAGCATCATTCCACGCCCCACATGCCTGAGAAAATTGAATGGCCGCAGCTTCTCGCACAGTATTGAATTTCCCATCCCACGGATAGCCCCATGTCATGAAGCTGCTTCCTTTCGTCTTTTTCGTCACATCCTTCGCCAGCGCTGCCGAACCTGGTTTTGAATCCCTCTTCGATGGCAGGACCCTCGATGGTTGGAAGCACAAAGGAAACTGGGAGGTGGTGGATGGCGCGATGACCCGTGTGAGGAAGGGCGGACCGCTGACCTATGCGAGGGCGCAGGTGCCGGACGACTTTGAGCTGCGCTTTGACTGGAAAGTGGCCAAGGGCTGCAACAGCGGCGTGTACTACCGCCCCGGCCAGTATGAATACCAGCTGCTGGACAATGCGAACAGCAGCTACGGCGAGAACCCGCGCTCCTGCGCTGGCGCGCTCTACTTTTGCATGGGGCCGAGCAGGCATGTGGTGCGCCCTTTCGGCGAGTGGAACGAGGCACGCGTCGTCTGCAAGGGAACCGTGATCCAGCATTGGCTGAATGGCGAGAAGGTGGTGGACTTTGACTACACCGACCCACGCTGGGCGGCCGAGGTGAAACTGGTCAGCCATCGCGGCACAGACCTGTCCAAACGTGGGGGGGAACTGTGGCTGCAGGACCACGGGGAGGAGGTGTCGTTCCGCAACCTGCGCTGGCGCACGATCCCGGCGGATGAAAAGCTGGTGACGGAAAACCTCACGCCGCTGCCGGTGTCCGAGGCCGCCCTGAAGAAGGAGGCGGCGCGCGTTCAGGAGCTTCTGAACGCCAGGAAGAAACCGGCCAAATCCACTGGAGCCTGGCGTCATGAGGAGTTGCGGCGCTTCCAGGCTGAGGAGGCAAACCAGGGCGTGGCAGTGGATGGTGAGTTCTTCTATGCCATCACAAACGCGGCCATCGGCAAGTATCGCAAGGACACCGGCGCAAAGTCCGGCGGGTGGCAGGATGCCAAAGGCGGACACATCAAGCATCTGAACGCAGGCGTGGTGCTGGAGGGGAAACTCTACTGCGCGCATTCCAACTACCCCGCCATGCCGATGGAGAGCAGCGTGGAAATCTGGGATGTGGCGGCGATGAGGCACCTGGAAACGATCGACCTCACGAAGACAGGCGGCTCATTGACGTGGGTGGACCGGCGTGATGGCGCGTGGTTCGCCTGCTTTGCCGAATATGTCCGGACGGGCGATCCGGCGCACACGCGGGTCGTGCAGTTTGATCTGAAGTGGCGGCAGGTCGCGGAGTGGAAGTTTCCGGCGGAACTGGTGGCCGAGTTTGGGAAGCATAGCTCCTCCGGCGGGAGCTTTGGTCCCGGCGGGAACCTGTTCATCACAGGACATGACGCGCCGGAGCTGTACGTGCTCAATGTGCCGCAAAAGGGCGCGGACCTGCGGTGGAAGGCCGCCATTCCCATCAGCGCGCACGGCCAGGCGTTCGCGTGGGACCGTGCGGAGGAAGGTGTGCTCTACTCCATCGAGCGGAAGACGCGTGAGGTGATCGTGTCGCGCATCACGGACAGGTAGCGGAGGCTCAGGGCGCTTTTTTCTTCTCCAGCAGGCGCTTTCGCAGCATCCCGGGGGAGTTCCATTTGATGACGTGATAGGTGGCCGGGGTGGTGCCCACGTTTTTGATGCTGTGCATCTGGTTCGCAGCCTGGAAGATGACGGAGCCGGGACCTACTTGTTTCAGCTCTCCGTTCACCAGGGATTCCACGGTGCCCTCTTTCACGATGATGAGCTCCTCATCCGGGTGCTGATGCGGCGGATGCGCCTCGATGCCTGGATTGAGCGTGGTCACGTGGCATTCCAGCTCGTCCAGGGTGGCGGTGGGCGCGCGCAAGACCCTGCGGGACTCGCCTTTGGGGGATGTTTTCACCGGAAGCTGGGTCCAGTCGAAAATGGTGGAGCCCATCACGGGCGTGGGGGCGGCAATGTGCTCCTGGGCCAGGGCCATCGCGCCCAAGGTCAGAGCCAGGGTGGCACATATCACTTTAAGGTCTCGTCGTGTCAGCATGAGACCGATGCAACGCGCATCCTCGGCCAGTTCATTCGATCACTTATGAGAAGTGTCGTCTGACCTGTGGCACAGGTTGCCAACGAGGCAAAAATCGGCATTTTAAACACTCCCCACGTTCCCCCATGCGTCCTGCCTTTTTCATCACATTCTGCCTTTCCTGGACCGCGACATTGGACGCAATGGCGGAACCGGCCACCGTTCCAGCGGAGTCGCAGCCCTTGGAAATCCGGAAAGCCATCTCGACGCCTCCTGAAGGTGGGAATGCTGGCATGGCCACACCGCCAGCCCCAGCCCCGGGGGTGCCGCAGGCGGTGCCTGAGACAAAAGTGCCGGAAAAGAAGATCGTCTATGTGCGCTGTGAGGTGAAGCAGCCCGTGGTGGCGCTGACCTTTGATGACGGCCCGCATCCTGACTTCACCCCGCGCCTGCTGGACACGCTCAAAAAGGAAAACATCAAGGCCACCTTCTTCATGGTCGGCCGTTGTGTGGTGAGCTACCCAAACATCGTCAAACGCATGGTGGACGAAGGCCATGAGGTGGCCAGCCACAGCTGGTCCCACCCGCTGCTCACCTCCCTGAGCAACGCCAGCCTGGACTCCCAGATGCGCAAAACGCACGACGCCATCGTGAAGGCCTGCGGCGTGGCCCCCGTGCTGTACCGGCCGCCTTACGGCGCCAGCCGCCTCTCGCAGCGGAAGCGCATCCATGATGAGTTCGGCTACCTTTCCATCCTGTGGGATGTGGACCCCCTCGACTGGCAGAACCCGCGCACCTCGCAGAAGGTGTACGACCGGGTGCTGGCGCAGACCAAGGCAGGCTCCATCATCCTGTGCCACGACATTCATGAGACCACGGTGGACGCCATGCCGGCCACCATCCGGGACCTGAAGGCCCGCGGCCTGCAGTTCATGACGGTGAGCCAGCTCATCGAGACGGAGGCGAAAACGCCGCGCCTCCCGGGTGACCCGCCGGTGGAGCTGGCTCCGCTGCCCGCGCAGCTTCCGGTGATCCCGCAGACCGAGCCTCCGCTGCCGCCGCTGAAGCTGAAGCCTTCTGACCGGCTGTCGTTGGATCTGCCGGGCGAAGACAAGGCGAAGTGACGGCCCGCAGAACTTTTTTTCTGTTTTCTGCCGCGTCTTCACCTTCTCTAAAGGTAGGCGGCGCATGATGCGGGCGGGCCGGTTGAACGGCCCCTGCCCCCATGAAGCCCTTTGTTTTTCCGCGCGTGCTGCTTTGCCTGCCCGCGCTTTTCATCACCCCCTCCTGCACCTGGACCAAGCGGCCAGAGAGCGATCTGGCCGTGCCTGCAGCGTGGCAGCAGGCGAAGGGCTCCACCGTGGTGCCGCTGGACACCGCGCGGCTGGCGCAGTGGTGGACACGTTTTGATGACCCGGTGCTGAACCGCCTCATTTCGGACGCGCTGCAGTCCAGCCCGGACGTGCGCACCAGCCTGGCCCGGGTGGAGGAGTCGAGGGCGCGCCGGGGCGTGGCGCGCGCCGCGTTTTTCCCCACCATCGGCGGAGATGCCTCCGGCCAGGGCGCGCGGTCTGAAAACCGGAGCACAGGTGTCTCCACCACGGACAGCTACGGAGCGGGCGCCAGCATGAACTGGGAGATCGACCTTTCCGGCAGGCTGCGCCAGAACCTCAAGGCCAGCTCCGCTGATCTGGCCCAGGCCACGGAGAATTTCTATGGAGCGCAGGTGACCCTCGCGGCGGCGGTGGCGGAGTCCTATGTGGACCTGCGGGCGGCGGAAACCCAGCTGGCGGTGTATGAGCGGAATCTGGCCGCGCGCAGTGACACGGTGCAGATCACGCAATGGAAGCAGCAGGCGGGCGAGGGGAACGGCTTTGAAACCCAGCAGGCGGTCAGCACGCTGGAGCAGGCGCGCGCCGCCATTCCGACGCTGAAACTGGCGATCACGCAGACGAAGAACCGGCTGGCGCTGCTGTCTGGCAAGACGCCGGGGGCGCTGGACGCGCTGCTGGCGAAGCCGCGCAGCGTGCCCCGGCCGCCGGCCCTGCTGGCGGTGGGCATCCCGGCGGACACGCTGCGGCAGCGGCCGGATGTGCGCGCCGCGCAGCGTGGTGTGGAGGCTGCGGCGTTTCGCACGAAGTCGGCCGAGCGTGAGCAGCTTCCCACTCTGAGCTTGAACGGCAATCTGGGCACCACGGCGACCACGGCGGCGGCGTTTTTCTCCCCGCAGACGCTGGCCGCGAGCGTGGTGGGCAGTTTGTCCGCGCCGATCTTCACGGCGGGCCGCATCCGGCAGACGATCAACATCCAGAGCGCGCAGGAGAGGCAGGCGCTGATCGCATATGAGTCCACGGTTTTGACGGCGCTGTCGGAGGTGGAAAACTCGCTGGCGGCGGTGCGCCGGACCAAGGAACGGCTGGGCACGCTGGATGGCGCGATTGTGTCGGCACGGGAGGCGGCGCGGCTGGCGCAGCAGAGCTTTGAGGCGGGGCAGGCGGACCTGCTGCAGGTGCTGGACACGCAGCGGACGCTGCTGAGCCTGGAGGAGCAGCAGACGCTGACCCTGGGCGACAATGCCAGCGCTCACATCCAGCTCTACCGCGCGCTGGGCGGCGGGTGGTCCAGGAAGGGCTGACCCGCGAAAACACCTGATCCTGGCATTCCTGTTTCACCTCTTCTCCCTCGCCCCCCCACCATGGACAAAGCTGCATCCCCATCCCCTGCCGAGCTGAGCAAGCTCATTGGTTCTAATCGTGGTTTTTCACCGGGGCGATGGCTTTTGTGGATGGGGGTGATCGCAGGACTGGGGGGCGGGGGCTATTATGCGTGGAGCAAGACGCGGGCGGCGGATCTGCCTGCGATCACCTATGCGACGGAGCCGGTGAAGCGGGGTGATATCAAACTGACAGTCACCGCGACGGGGAACCTGGAGCCGACGACGGAGGTGATCATTGGGAGCATGCTGTCCGGCAACGCGGGGGAGGTGTATGTGGACATCAATGACCGGGTGAAGAAGGGGCAGGAGCTGGCGAAGATCATCGTGCGGCGGCTGGACCAGGACACGGACAACAGCCGGGCGGCGCTGAGTGCGGCGCAGGCGCGGGTGAAGCAGGCGGAGGCGACGGTGATGGAGACGGAGGCGGCGGTGGGCCGGATGGAGGAGCTGCACAAGATCAGCGGGGGGCGCACGCCGTCGAAGGCGGACATGGTGACGGCGCAGGCGGCGGCGGCGCGGGCGAAGGCGGACCTGGGCAATGCGAAGGCGGCGGTGGAGCAGCAGGAGGCGTCGCTGCGGGCGAACCTGAGCGACCAGGAGCGTGCGATTTTGCGATCACCCATCGATGGTGTGGTGCTGAAGCGGGCGCTGGAGCCGGGGCAGACGGTGGCCTCCAGCTTCAACTCGCCGGAGCTGTTTGTGCTGGCGGAGAACCTGGAGCACATGAAGCTGAAGGTGGCGGTGGCGGAGGCGGACATTGGCCGCGTGGCGCCGAAGCAGGAGGCGCACTTTTCGGTGGATGCGTGGCCGGACCGGTCGTATTCGGCGAAGGTGACGCGGGTTTCGTTTGGCTCGGCGATCACGGACAATGTGGTGACGTATGAGACGGAGCTGGAGGTGGCGAACGCGGACCTGAGCCTGCGGCCCGGGATGACGGCGACGGCGGACATCCATGTGGCGGAGGCGAAGGGGGTGCTGCTGGTGCCCTCGACGGCGCTGCGGTTTGACCCTAAGGCGGCCTCTGGCGGCGCGCCGCGCGCGGGTGGCGGGCCTCCGGGCGGGCCGGGCGCGGGGGGGGAGAAGAAGTCCTTTGTGCAGAGCCTGATGCCGGGGCCGCCGCGGCGCGGCGGGTCGGGCGGCGGGTCCGGTGGTCCCCGTGGGGGCGGTGCCGGCGCTGGCGGTGGCGCGGACGAGGGCGATGCGAAGCCGCGCGGCGGGGGGCATTCCCAGGTGTGGGTGCTGCGTGATGGGCAGCCGGTGGCCGTGCGGGTGAAGGTGGGGCTGTCCGACAGCCGCATGACGGAGATTTCGGGCGAGGGCATCAACGAAGGCACGGCGGTGATCACCCGGGCCACCAACAACACTCCACGCGCATGAGCACGGCCGCCACTGATCCAGCGCTGATCTCACTGCATCAACTGCGCAAGACCTATGGCAAGGGGGACGCGGCGTTTGAGGCGCTGCGGGGGGTGGACCTGACGATCCGCCAGGGGGAGTTTGTGGCGGTGATGGGGCCGAGCGGATCGGGGAAGTCCACGCTGATGAACTTGCTGGGGTGTCTGGACACGCCTTCCGCCGGGCAGTATTTGTACCAGGGGATTCCGGTGCAGACGCTGGACGCGGAGCAGCGGTCGCTGCTGCGGCGGCATGCGCTGGGGTTCATTTTTCAGGGGTTCAACCTGCTGGCCCGGACGAGCGCGCTGGAGAATGTGGAGCTGCCGCTGCTGTATCGCGGTGTTTCAAAACGGGAGCGGCGGGAGCGGGCGGCGGAGGCGCTGGTGTCGGTGGGGCTGCCGACGAAGATGCGGAACACGCCGGCGGAGCTTTCCGGCGGGCAGCAGCAGCGGGTGGCGATCGCGCGCGCGGTGGTGACGCAGCCGAGCACGTTGTTTGCGGATGAGCCGACGGGGAACCTGGACACGTCCACGACGGAGGAGATCATGGGGCTGCTGACGCGGCTGAATGAGGACCGGGGCATCACGATTGTGATGGTGACGCATGAGGACGAGGTGGCGGCGCATGCGCGGCGGACGGTGCGGGTGAAGGACGGGCTTATTGAGTTCGACCGGGTGCATGGCAGGGGCTGAGGCGGCTTTTCTTTTTTATCTGACACACGTTATGAATGTTCTGACTGATCGAGAGACAATGATTTCGGGTGCGGGTGGTCGGCGGCGAGTCGAGCCGACGGGCGGGCGCTTCCCGCGCTCCTGGGGATGGGAGGGGATGGGGGCTGCGTGGGCCTGGGGACGCGCGGGGGCGCGTGCGGGAGCACGACGCCCTACCTGCTGGTGCGATGGGCGGCGATCTTTTGCACACGCGGACATCACAGGTGTTCGGAGGGCGGTTCCTGGAATGCTGTTTACGTTGGGCGGGGTGGTGCCGCATCTTTGTTCCGAAGGAACAAAGCTACTTTGGGGCTGCAGGCGGGCGAGGCGATGGGCCGACATTTTTGCTAGCATGAAACCAACCTTTTTCTTTTCCGTGCCATGACGATGCTTTGGAATGCTTTTATGATCGCGCTGCGTGAGATCCGGCGGAATCTGACGCGGGCGTTTCTGACGGTGCTGGGGATCATCATCGGGGTGGCGGCGGTGATCACGATGGTGACGCTGGGCCAGGGGACGACGCAGGCGGTGAAGAACCAGATCTCCAACCTGGGGACGAACCTGATGACGCTGCGGCCGGGGACGGGCTTTGGCCCGCGTTCGTCGGGGGTGCCGAACTTCACGCAGGCGGACGCGGATGTGATCCGGGAACAGATCAACGGGGTGGCGGCGGTGGCGCCGATCACCTCCACCAGCCTGAGCAGCATCTATCTGCAAAACGCGCGCAGCACGCAGGTGACGGGGACGACGCCGGAGTATTTCACGATCAGCAAATGGAACCTGGGGGAGGGGCGGTTCTTCAATGATGAGGACTACCGGACGGGCGCGGCGGTGTGTGTGATCGGGACGACGACGAAGCGGGAGCTGTTTGGGGCGACGGCGGAGGCGCTGGGGCAGAAGATCCGGCTGGGGAAGGCCTCATGCACGATCATCGGCATTCTGACGCCGAAGGGGCAGAGCTTCGGGGGGGACCAGGATGACACGATCGTGGTGCCGCTGACGACGCTGCAACGGCGGCTGGTGGGGAAGACGTCGGCCCGGGATGTGCGGGAGATCATGATGTCGGCGGAGGACGGGGTGAACACGGATGTGGTGATCGAGGACATCAACTCGCTGATGCGGCAGCGGAGGTCGCTGGGGAAGAATGAGGCGGACAATTTCTCGGTGCGTGACACTCGGCAGCTGGCGGAGACGCTGAGCTCGTCCACGCAGATGATGACGAGCCTGCTGGCGGCGGTGGCGGGGGTGAGCCTGCTGGTGGGGGGGATCGGGATCATGAACATCATGCTGGTGTCGGTGACGGAGCGGACGCGGGAGATCGGGATCCGGCTGGCGATCGGGGCGCGGGCGCGGGAGGTACTGCTGCAGTTTCTGGTGGAGGCGGTGACGCTGTCGTCCATCGGCGGGGTGATCGGGATCAGTCTGGCGCTGGGGCTGTGCGTGCTGCTGGCGGGGCTGATCGAGGTGCCGTTTCTGTTTGATGCGCGGATCAATGTGATCGCGTTTTTGTTCTCCACGGCAGTGGGGGTGATTTTTGGCTTTGCGCCGGCGCGACGGGCGGCGGGGCTGGACCCGATTGATGCGCTGAGACACGAGTGAGGGAGGCCCGATGCAATTTCACACCGCAGAGTTTAGAAAACCGCAGAGAAAGGCATTTTGATTGGAGCTTGGTTGTTGATTTGATGAGGCAGGAGCCGCGAAGACACTGATTTATTTTTCCAACCCTTTTTATCTGACTGTTTCTTTTATCTTTCTTTTGGAATCGGGGAGCTTGTGCTCCGGAGGCCCGGGAGGAAGAGGAGGATTGTTTTTTACCCTTCCCCACTATGCGAATTCTTGTTGTTGAAGATGATCCGCAGTTGCTGCGCAGTTTGGCGGCGACGCTGCGGGAGGAGAACTATGCGGTGGACACGGCGGCGGACGGGGAGGAGGGGCTGTTCAAGGCGACGCAGGAGGGGGCGGGGTATGACGCGATTGTGCTGGATGTGATGATGCCGCGGCTGAACGGCTGGGAGGTGCTGGCGAGGCTGCGGCCGGCGCAGAAGACGCCGGTGCTGATGCTGACGGCGAAGGACACCATTCAGGACCGGGTGAAGGGGCTGGACACGGGGGCGGATGATTACCTGACAAAGCCGTTCGACATTGAGGAGCTGCTGGCGCGGCTGCGGGCGCTGATCCGCCGGGCGGCGGGGCGGACGCATCCGGTTTTGGAGATCGGCACGACGGTGACGCTGGACACGGCAGGGAAGGTGGTGCGGAACGCGGGGCAGGAGGTGGCGCTGACGGCGCGGGAGTATGCGCTGCTGGAATACCTGGCGCTGCACCGGGGGGAGGTGGTGAGCCGGACGACGTTGTATGAGCATCTGTTTGATGAGGAGGACAGCACGCTGTCGAACCTGCTGGATGTGCATGTCTCCAATTTACGCAAGAAGCTGGGGGCGGAGGTGATCACGACGCGGCGGGGGCATGGGTATAGCATTGCGTGAACCGATCCTGCTTATGCGCCTGTTTGAACTCGTCTTTGATCGTTGGCGCGCCTGCTTCGGCGGAGCGCGGTGTGCAAGTGCTCAGTGCTTAGTTTTGATTGCTCTTTGGTCCGTTGTTTTGCCCCATCCTTTTGATTTCTGATGAAAACACTTTTTCAATCTCTCCGCTGGAGGCTGCAGGCCTGGCATGGGCTGCTGCTGGCTGTTGTCATTGTGGGGTTCACGGTGCCGACGTATCACTTTGCGCGGGAGAGCCAGACGCAGCGGATTGACCGGGATCTGGGGCGGATGGAGCGGGGGCTGATACGGTCGCTGATGGATGCGGTGCAGGGTTTTCAGCCGGACCCGGCGCGGCCGGATTTTCGGCAGGACCGGCCGTTTCTGCCGTTTGGGGAGTTTGTGCAGCGGCTGACGACGCAGCAGCCGACGCCGCAGGTGCCGCCGACGACGGCGGCGCAGTTTCAGGGGACGGAGCCGGGGTATGCGTACTACAGCATCCGCGACCGGGAGGACAGGGTGCTGCTGCAGTCGGCGAACGCGCCGGGGGATCTGCGCTTTGTGCCGCTGCCGAAGGAGGACATGGTGGAGGAGGTGCGGAGCGTGGGCACGCGGCGGGAGACGGCGCGGAGCAACGCGCACGGGCTGAAGGTGGTGGTGGGGCGGGATGTGACGCCGGAGATCCAGGAGATGCAGGGGCTGGCGTCGCTGCACCTGCTGATCGGCCTGGGGGTGTGGGTGGTGGGGCTGGTGGGCGGGTGGTGGCTTTCCGGCCGGGCGATCCGGCCGATCCGGATCATCAGCGAGACGGCGTCGCGCATTGCGGAGGGGAACCTGGAGGAGCGCATCCAGATCACGGAGGCGAGCGAGCTGGGACAGCTGAGCCGGGTGCTGAATGAGACGTTTGAGCGGCTGCACGCGGCGTTTGAGCGACAGCGGCAGTTCACGGCGGATGCCTCCCACGAGCTGCGGACGCCGCTGACGATTCTGCTGTCGGAGACGCAGCGGATCTTGAAGCGGGAGCGGACGCCGGAGGAGTATCGCGAGGCCTTGCAAACTTGCGGGGAGACGGCGCAGCGGATGCGGCGGCTGGTGGAGGCGCTGCTGCTGCTGGCGCGGCAGGAGGGACAGAGCGCCGCCGGGAAAGGGAGCGCGGGCACTCCGGCACGGTTCCCGGTGTGCGATCTGGCGGCGGTGCTGCAAGAAGCCGCGACCCATCTGAAGCCGCTGGCGGAGGAGCGCGGGCGCACGCTGACCACGCAGCTAACCCCTGCCCTGTGCCATGCGGAGCCGGAGGCGATCGCGATCCTGGCGAACAACCTCATCGCCAACGGGCTTCAGCATGGGGGGAATGTCCGCGTGACGTGTGAGATGCAGGGGCCTGAGGCGGTGCTGACGGTGCAAGATGACGGGCCTGGGATTGCGGAGGCGGATCTGCCGCATCTTTTTGAGCGGTTTTACCGGGCGGATCAGGCGCGCACGGGGAGTTCCGGGCACTCCGGGCTGGGGCTGGCGATCACGAAGGCGATTGTGGACAACCACGGGGGGAGCATCCGGGTGATGAGTCAAGTGGGCGAGGGGGCGAGGTTTGAGGTGCGGGTGGCGGACGCCACATGGTAGATTGGATGCCCCTCTTTTTGTGTTTTCGGCTGCCCTTAAGATGTTTTGATTAATTGGATAAATACCGTTGGATCCTCCACCCTGCCAAACGCCGCTTTGCACAAGCCAAATTGGAGAATCGGAAGCTCGAGGTGGTTCCTTTTCCTTTTCGTTGTTTGGACCAGATGCTGAAGTAAGCGATTGTTAACAACTTAGTTGTTGCCAAAACGTCCTCTTATTCACAATGTCGGACTACGTCTAGGAGATCTAGACAGGAAACCCCGCACGGGGGCGAATCCGTGCGGGGCTGCCTTATGAGCCTTCCGATACTGCTGGAGGGCGCGTGTCGGAGACCATGTTCTTGTGAGAGGGCGTGGGTATATCAACAGGTAGAAAGGCACGTCAATACAAAAGAACTTCAGGTGCGGCTGGGCAGTGCGGTCGTACTTGGTCATCCAAGCATTGCCATCATGTCCCGAACTCTAAAAGAGGTCGTGCAGCTTCGTTCTGCGCGAGTCACTGAATTCCGCTCGATCCTCAATAAAATCGAGAAAGACACCCCCTATAACGTTGCCCACTATCAGCCACTTCACGAGGCAGTGAAGAAATATCACAACAGCCCGAACGGCGATTTGACCATCATCCATTCCGCATGTGCACGTCTTGACCTAGCCATCGCAAGAGCAATGTGCAAACGCGATCAAATCCGCCCAAGAACCAATCTCGAAGCCCTGCAAGGCTATGTGGACCACCACGCCACGCCTTTCCGCCGATCGCTGGGCGGACTTCCTGGAAGCTTTCAGTCCTATCACTGGGAAGTGAATGGCCTTGTCATCACTGGCAAGCCACACCTGCTTGTCGAGGGTAAGGATGGTCGACCAAAGTATCTTTATCTTTCGACTTCCAAAGGATGGGAAATTGAAGACATCCGATTTGCGGCCAATTTGCTTGGAACCATTGTCACGCAAAACGTATCAAATGTCCTGCCAAAGGACATTGAAGTTTTGGACTGCCGCTCCGGAGAGCGCATTCTAGCCAAGCCCCTCGGAATCCGTGACCAAAATGCATTAACAGAGCTTGCAGCTCTTCTTTGCGAAAGAGGTCTTAACTAAGAGGGCAAGCTCGACACGCTGCCACTTTTTTATAAGCGACAGCATTTTTTGCAATTCGAGTATCTTGACCTCCAGATCAAACCGATTCTTTCAAAAAACATCCGAAAATGACTTATTCTATAAATATTGACCGACTTGAATAGTTGTCTGATTGAGCAAATAATCAAATATATCTATGCCTTCGGAATCCACGAATCCTAAAGTATTTATTTCATACAGCTGGAGCTCTAAGGCTCATTGTGAAGCAGTTCGAAACTTGGCAGATCGCTTGATGGCTGATGGCGTAGAAGTTTTACTAGATCAATATGACTTGAAGGAGGGGCAAGACACTAATTCATTCATGGAACGCATGGTGACTGACCCAAGCGTGACACATGTCCTCATTATTTGTGACCGAGCGTACGCTGAAAAGGCGGACAAGAGGGAGTCTGGCGTGGGTACGGAATCTCAAATTATTTCCCAGGAAGTTTATAAAAAAGTCGAACAATCTAAATTCATTCCGGTAATATGCGAAACTTCAGAAAATGGAGAGCCATTTTTACCAACTTTCGTTAAGTCAAGAAAGTGGGTTAATTTTTCCTCCCTTGAGCTAGTAAATAGCAATTGGGAACAGCTGATTAGAGCGGTCTACGGAAAGCCGCTCTTTCAAAAACCTGCACTAGGCACCGCTCCATCGTACATAAAGCAAGATGATAGACGGCCAGTCAGCCCTGCATTCGCAAAGTTTGAGGTGTTGAAAAACGCCCTTCATCAAGGTCGCACGGGAAGCGGCTACAGGAATGACTTCTTGGAGGCATGCTACGAGTATATAGATTCTCTCAGGATACGCACCACACCTCAGGACGCTCACTTTGGCCAAAAGGTTTTAGATCTTTCAGACCTTCTTCACCCTGTTCGAGATTTGATCATAGATTGGGTAAACTGCGAAGTCACCCTATCCGAAAATCTCAACTTCGAAGAGCCGCTCATCCAGATGCTTGAAAAGTTGCTCGAACTAAAGGCCAGACCACAGGACGCTACTAACTGGGATAACAATTGGTCTGAAGCTCACCGACTTTTCGCTTACCAGGTATTTCTTTACGTCACAGCAGCACTGCTTCGCTTGGGCAGACACTCGACGATTGGCGAGCAGTTTTCGACTCATTACCTTACAATGAACGGTGACATGTCGCAAAGCAAATTTAACACATTCGATGTTTTCTACGCACATTCAGACACATTGAATTCTGTGCTCGCCGCCCCAGGAAAAAATCTACTCAGCCCTGCAGCAGCATTGATTCGGCGCCAAGCCAATCGAGAGGACATTACTTTTGACTCAATAATGGAAGCTGACTTACTTTGCTTAATGGCCGCTTCTTTAAAAGAAAAAGCGATATGGTATCCCCAGACTCTATACTATTGGAATTATGGAAATAAGTTCCCTTTTTTTATCCGATCCACGCAACGCAAGCATTTTAGAAAGTTGGCTGAGATCACTGGAATTGCAGATGGCAATGGGTTGAGAGACGCAGTCAAAAGAGGATTTGACCGTATGGGGGTCCATCAATGGTCCGACTTTCGTTTCTACAGCGACATATCCTTTTGGAATGCACTCAACATGGACAAGCTGGACACGCTTAGCTAAACTTAGACTCTTCCTCATTGGAAATGCTAGCAGCAGTGGCACTCGGTTGAGGGCCTCTTTCGGGCGCTATGGACTCTGGGACAGCATGCGGCGGACAGACGCTGCTGGTGAACGCGGTGTGCTGATTAGGTCTTGGGTTTGCTTTCCAGAGGGTGGCTGCCGAGTTCCCTGGAGAGCCTCGCCTTAGCTCGGCACTCCTGGTGCTGCATGACGTAGCCCCGTTGGGGCTGGGTGGGGATTGGGAGCCTGCGGGGAGTTGCCCAGCCTGGGAGCTGTGTTTGGGTTTCGGAAATGGGAGGGATGGGAAGAATGGGATGGATAGGCGGGGCGGAGGGTGATGTGGTTTTCCTGGCCTTGATGAGGGCTGGGAGGGTGTGGTTTGAAGAGCTTGGGGCGTGGCGGAGCGCTTCCTTGTTCCACAGGAACAAGGCTACTTGGGTGAGACGTTCCTTGCATTTGCCTGTGGGCGGGGGATTTTTCCGGCCCTCTCTTTTCTCTCTCAATTTTTTATGCCGAAGGTCACCCTCGGTCTGGTGCAAAGCCGGGCCTACCCCACCAAAGAAGAAAGTCTGCAGCAGCATGTGCGCCTGATCCGCGAGGCGGCGGGGAAGGGCGCGCAGATTGTGTGCCTGCAGGAGCTGTTTAACACGCCGTACTTCTGCATCACGCAGGACACGGAGCTCTTTAACCTGGCGGAGGCGGTGCCGGGACCGACGACGGAGGCGCTTTCGCCGCTGGCGAAGGAGCTGGGGGTGGTGATCGTGGTGCCGCTGTTCGAAAAGCGGGGGCCGGGGCTGTACCATAACACGGCAGCCGTCATTGACGCGGACGGGACGGTGCTGGGGAAGTACCGGAAGATGCACATCCCGCAGGATCCGGGCTTTGAGGAGAAGTTTTACTTCACGCCGGGGGACCTGGGGTACCGGGTGTGGGACACGAAGTTTGGCAGGATCGGGGTGCTGATCTGCTGGGACCAGTGGTACCCGGAGGCGGCGCGGATGACGGCGCTGATGGGGGCGGAGATCCTGTTTTACCCGACGGCGATCGGCTGGCTGCCGAGCGAGAAGGCGGAGCTGGGGGCGGCGCAGCACTGCGGGTGGGAGACGGTGCAGCGGGGCCATGCGGTGGCGAATGGCTGCTTTCTGGCGGCGGTGAACCGGGTGGGGACGGAGCAGCAGAGCGAGTTCTGGGGACAGAGCTTTGTGGCAAATCCGTATGGAGAAGTCGTTGCAAAGGCGTCGGTGAGCGATGAAGAAGTTTTGATCGTGCCGGTGGATTTGCGGGCGGTGGAGGACTTCCGCCGAATCTGGCCGTTTTTCCGCGATCGCCGCATTGACACCTACGCTCCCCTGACCAAACGCTACCTCGATGAGTAATTACCCGCAGAACTATCGTCTTCCCGCTGAATTCGAGCCACAGGAGGCGATCTGGCTTTCGTGGCCTTCGAACAAGGAGAGCTGCCCGAAGACTTTCCACAAGCTGCAGGACAAGTTTGGCGAGATCGCCAGCGTGATCTC
>CAZPSQ010000082.1:0-20187 GCA_964588755.1 uncultured Prosthecobacter sp.
GTTGAAGGCGGGGAGGCTGTCGATCTCCACGGGGGCGGCGACCTGGGGCAGTGGCTCCTTGCAGGTGCCGCAGCGGCCCTGGGGCTGCTGGCCGAGGCGGGTGTGGGGGAGGCGGTTGGCGGTGCCGCAGGCGGGGCAGGGGAGGATGATGCCGCGTTCGTCGGCGGAGAGGGAGGCCATGGGTTCAGGATGATGATGGATCGGGGCGGGACAAGGACTTTGGCATGATGAGCGAGCGGGCACCACTGGTCATTTTTCCGGCCTGGCAGGGGGAGAAATTGTTGCGGCGGCCACGCCCAGGATTCTGCCGTGGTGCGATTTATGGATGCAACCCAACCGATCCCATGAAGCATCCTCTGCAAATCACTTTTCGTCACATGGACTCCTCCCCCGCTGTGGAAACGCGCGTCCGGGAGGAGGTGAACTCGCTGGAGCAACATTTTGGGCGCATCACGAGCTGTCGTGTTGTCATTGAGGAGCCGCACCGGCGTCAGCGTGGGAATGAGTATCACATCAGCATCGACCTGCACGTGCCGGGCTCCCAGATCGTGGTGAACCATGTGCCGACCAGCCATGCCGTCGCGGGGGCTGTCCATGACCTGAATGGAGAGGCGGAGAAGGAGCTCCTGCACAAGGACGGGGACGAGCACCCTGAGCACAAGGATGTTTATGTCTCCATCCGCGATGCCTTTGACGCGGCACGACGCCAGCTCGACGGCTATGCGGAAAAGCTGCGCGGGGAAAGCAAGCGGCGGAGCAAGCTGGAGGTTTACTGAGCTGTTCGCTGCCCCGGCGGCGGGGGCTTTGATGGTGGCGGCATATTTCCTGGTCGCATCAGTGCGGGCACCTGCTAGCCTGCGCGCATCATATGATGAGAACACTGCTGGCCTTTTCGACTGCTGGTGTCCGGCTAGGGCTGGACGCGGCCTCCACCGTGGAGGTGGTGCGCAGTGTGCGGCTGGTCACGCCGCCAGAGCTGCCGCCGCTGGTGCGTGGTTTCATGGACATGGGCGGCCGCCTGATTCCGGTGATTCGTCTGGAGAAGCTGCTGGGCGGCGCGGAAACGGACATGGGGGATGCCGCCGGGGGAGACGCTCCGCTGCGGCTCACCGACCGTGTGGTGGTGGCCCGGCTGGCGGACACGGAGGTGGCGTGGGTGGCCGGCGCGGACATGGAGCCGCTGGCCTACCGCACGCGGGACGCGGTGCCGCTGCCAGCCGATCATGTGCTGAACAACTGCGCCACGCATGTGCTGCCGCAGACACCGCCAGTCATCCTGCTTTCCGCCGAGAAACTGCTGCTGGAGGGCGAGCGCCTGCGGCTGGCCCAGCTTCGTGAGCGTGCGGCGGAGCGCCTGGCGCTGCTGGAGGGGGGGGCGTCGTCTGATGCTTCTGCAAGCGCATGACAACGCCATCCGCCAGTTTGCTGCAAGATCCGCGTCTGTGGGAGCTCAAGACCTGGATCATCCAGCACACGGGCCTGTCGTACTACAGTGAGCGGGATGCCGACCTGGTGCAGGCGCTGGAGCGTGTGTTTCCTCTGGCTGGCGGGCATGGCTGCGCGGCACGGCTGCTGAAGCGCCTGCAGTCCAGCTCCCAGGATCTGGATGCCGTGGTGGAGGAACTCACCATTGGGGAGACGTTTTTCTTTCGGCATCTGGAGATGTTTCACGCGCTGCGGGACCATGTGTTTCCTGACGTGCTGCGGCGGCGCGCGGCGTCCAGAACACTGCGCATCTGGAGCGCCGGCTGCTCGATTGGGGCGGAGCCGTACTCCATCTCCATCCTGCTGCGGGACCTGCTGGGCGCGCAGTTTCGGAACTGGTCCATCCACATCCTCGGCACGGACATCAACCGCAAGTTTCTGCGCATGGCGGAGGAGGGGGCGTATGAGCCATGGACGCTGCGGGGCATGCCGCCGCATGTGCTGACGCGCAGCTTCATCCGGGACAAGGGAGGGGACAGAAAGTGGCGCATCAGCGACCGTTGTCGCGAGGGGGTGGTCTTTCGCAGCCACAACCTGGCCAGTGACCGGCTGCCGGACCCGGCGCATGACCTGTCCAATTTCGACCTCATCATCTGCCGGAATGTGATGATCTACTTTGACCAGCCTGCGATCCAGCGGCTGGCGCAGCAGTTTTACGACACGCTGCGGACCGGCGGCTGGCTGGCGGTGGGACATGCGGAGCCGCACACCGGCACCTTCCGCATGTTCCGCACGGTGAATGCCCCTGGCGCCGTGCTGTATCAGCGACCTGCGGCGGAACACGGGCATGTGGTGCTGCCGGCCGAGACGCCTGCGCCGTCCTATGTGCCTGCCACGGGTTTGTTTCCTCCTCCGGTGCTGCCGGAGGCCCAGCGGCCATGGCAGCCTGCCGTGCTGAACGTGAGCCTGCCCGGGCTGCCGTCTGCATCCACGTGCCAGCCTTCCGCAGCTGATGCCGCGGCTGACCCTCTGATGGAGATCACACGGCTGGCGGATGCCGGGGAGCTGAGGCTGGCGCTGCGGGCCTGTGATGCGGTTATCCTGCGCGAGCCGCTGAACGCCGGTGCCCACTACTATCATGGCATGATCCTGGCGCAGCATGCCGAGTGGGCCGCCGCGGAGCGGTCTCTGCGCCGCTGTTTGTACCTGGAGCGAAGCCTGGCGCTGGCGCATTTTTACCTGGGAGTGGTGCTGGACCGGCTCGGCCAGGCCACGCAAAAGCATTTCCTCAATGCGCAGGATCTTCTGGCAAACCAGCCTGAGCATGCGCTGGTGCCCCTGGGTCAGGGCTTGACCGTGCGCGAGTTCCGCTCTCTGCTCACCGCGCCTGAACCATCCCGGGCAGCATCCAGGTCCCACCCATGAGTGAAGAACACGACATCGACTGGCCCGCCGTGCACCGGCGGCTGGAGCACGGCACGCAGCTGCTGGAGACCGTTTTTTCCCCTCCGCCTGAGCAGGTGACGCACATTCTTGCCGAACGTGCGGGAGTCCTGGCCCGGAGGCAGGACCGGGCGAAGGCGGCGCCAGCCGCGCCGTCCGGCCACCGCAGCGTGCTGCTGGTGGAGGTGGGCAGCCATGTGGCGGGCATCGAGACCCAATGGGTGCGGGAGGTGCTGAACCTGCCGCACGGCCACGCGCCGGTGCCAGACGCCCACGAACTGCTGCTTGGCGTGGTGAATGTCCACAGCCAGATCGTCAATCTGCTCAGCCCCTGGCCGCTGCTGAATGAGGCGGCGCCTGCGGCGATGGCTTTTCCGCATGCCGTGCTGCTGCGCCACGCGCACCTGTCCGTGGCCATCGGCTGCACGGCGGTGTTGAGCCTTGAGGAGCTGCCGTCCGAGGCATGGCGGGACGAGCGCCTTTTCCTGCATGGCAGCGAGCAACTCCCGGCCGTGCTCATCGATGTGGCCGCACTGCTGGGACCCTGGGAAAAAGCCGCGCAGGGGCAGCGGGGGGCGTGACGAGCGTGGCCTCCTGCTGGAAGGGTGTGAAGGACGGGGCTGTGGTCCGGGTATGTGCAAAAGACAAAGACAAGCGCAAAAGGCCCGCGACATCCGATCCCGCTGTTCCCGTGCCGCCTTCGACGTTGCCATCATGTCTCCATCCTGGTACGCTCCGCACCACTTTTCTCTCCCGCACTCATGACCCAGTCCACCCGATCCATCTGGAGCGACCTTAGCGTCGGCATCAAGCTGACCTTCATTCCGATCTTCTTCATCCTCATCCTTGCGAGCGTTTTGTACTCGACGGTCACGACCTCGCGGGAGCAGCAGGGGAACATTGAGGTGGTGGAGAAGGTGGGGCGGCAGCGGATGCTGCAGCAGCAGCATTTTGCCACGGCGCTGCTGATCGCGCAGGGGAAGGCCTCGCGGGAGAAGCTGGACTACCTGCGCAAGGTGTGGCTGGACGGGCAGAAGGCGCTGACCTACGGCGGCCCCATCTTGGTGCGCCTGAACCAGTCCGAGGTCATGCAGGTGGAGCCGGCACCTTCGGAGTATCTGCGCAGTCTGCTGCAGGCACAGACGGATCTTATCAATGCGTCGGTGCCGGAGGTGGACCGGCTGCTGGCCACCGCGCCGGACTCCACGGACTATGCGGAGCTGCTGACGAGCCTGCTGGCGAAAGAGGCGGAGATCCAGGACTTCGGCATCAACATTGCCAAAGGTTACACGCTGCACATGCAGAAGCAGGTGGATGAGCTGATCAAGATGGAAATCAGCGTGGCGGCGGTGGCTGGCCTGCTGAGCTTCCTTTTCAGCTTCTTCATCGCGCGGAGCATCAGCGTGCCGCTGCAGCGTGTGGTGGAGTCGGCGGACAGCATTGCGACGGGGAACCTGCGGGTGGAAAAGATGAATGTGACCAGCAATGACGAGATCGGCAGGCTGGGCCGCTCGTTCAACAACATGCTGGAGAATCTGAAGGAGCTCAGCGGGCAGATCCTCAATGTGACAGGAAACATCAACTCCGCGGCAGCGGAGATCCTGGCCTCCACGCAGCAGCAGGCCTCCAGCACGAAGGAGCAGGCCGCGACGGTGCAGGAAATCTCCGCGACGATGCAGGAGATCAGCCAGTCTGGCAATGAGATCACCGAGAAGGCAAAGCAGGTGGCGGCCTCCGCCGAGGCGACCTCCGCCGCCGGGGAGTCCGGGATCAACGCGGTGAAGACGACGAGCCGCCTGATGGAGGGCATCCGCCAGCAGGTGGAGGATGTGGCCACCAAGATCGTGGCGCTGAGCGAGCGCACCCAGGCGATCGGTGAGATTGTGAGCACGGTGAACGAGATTGCGGAGCAGTCGAACCTGCTGGCGCTGAATGCGAGCATCGAGGCGGCCTCCGCCGGGGAGCAGGGCAGCCGCTTTGCCGTGGTGGCGGGGGAGATGCGGAACCTGGCCCAGCGTGCGAAGGAGAGTACGGTGCAGGTGGGCACCATCCTGGGTGAAATCCAGCGTGGCATCAACGGCACGGTGATGATGACGGAGGAGGCGGTGAAGCGCTCCGACTCGGGCAAGCAGCAGGCGGAGATCACCGAGCAGACGATCCACCAGATGACGCGCACCACGGTGGAGAGCGTGCATGCCTTCCAGCAGATCATCGCCTCCACCAGCCAGCAGCAGATCGGCTTTGACCAGGTGACGCAGGGGATGCGGGACATCCGCCAGGCGACGGAGCAGACGGCGGTTGGCACCTCGCAACTGGAGAAGGCGCTGGCGAACCTGAATGAGCTGAGCCTGCAACTGCGCGCGGCGGTGAGCCGGTATCAGATCTAGCTGGAAGTGAACAAGGAACAACACAGCCATGTCGGATTCTGATCTTCATCAGCGGGTGCTGGCCGCGTTCCAGACGGAGTTCCAGGAGCAGATGGAGGTGATCCGTGCGCTGCTGAGGGAATGGCCCGTTTTTGCACCGCTGCTGCTGGAGGATGCCTTCCGCATGGCACACAGCATGAAGGGCAGCGCGCGTGTGTGTGACCTTGGCGGGGTGGAGGAGGTGGCCCATGAGATGGAGGAGATTCTTGCCGATCTGAGCAAGGGTAAGGCGCAGCCCACGCCGGAACTGCGCGGCCTGCTGGAAACACGTGCTGACGCGGCGGAGGACGCCATGGCGGAGGGCCTGGCGGAGGCCCTGGCGCCGACGGCGGCGTCTGCGGCCGATGCGGCTGCGCCCGCTCCAGCCTCGGAGGCGGCGGCCGCCCCGGCGGCCACCGCGGCCGACAGTCTGCGCATCCGCTCCGCGATGCTGGATGAGCTGCTGCAGTCGTCGGGGCTGCTGCTGGCGGAGACGGCGCGGCAGGAGGAGGTGGGCCGGCAGCTGGACCTGCTGACGGGGGAGCTGGAGCGCCTGCGCCGCCTCGTACACCAGGACCGCTTTGAGTCCGGGGACCTGCGCTTTCATGTGCGGGAGGTGGGCAAAAATTTGCAGGCTGTCCGCGAGCGCCAGCAGCGTGGCAGCCGTCAGATGCGGGTGCTCAGCGGGCAGTTGCAGGATCACGTGGGCCGGATCTGCATGGTGCCGGTGGGCAGCGTGTTTGAGGGGTTCCCCAAGATGATGCGGGATCTTGCCGCAGAGATGGGCAAGGCCGTCCACTTCACCATGAGCGGCACGGAGGCCCTGGCGGACCGTGGCGTGCTGCAAGCGCTGAAGGACCCGGTGATGCACGCCTTGCGCAACGCGCTGTCCCACGGCATCGAGCCGCCGGCGCAGCGGCGTGCCGCGCGGAAAGCGGAGGCGGGGGAGGTGCGGCTGCACCTGCATGTGGACGGGCGTTTTCTGCACCTCACGCTGGAGGATGACGGGCGGGGGGTGGATGTGGGGCGGGTGCGGCAGAAGGCCGCGCAGGCGGGCCTTATCACGGCTTCGGAGGGCGCGCAGCTTTCAGAGGAGGGCGCGCTGGACCTTATTTTCCATTCAGGCCTGTCCACGGCGCAGCAGGTTACGAACGTGTCTGGACGCGGGATGGGGCTTTCCGTGGTGCGGGAGCGTGTGGCGGCCTTTCAGGGCACGACGCGCATGGTCTCCAAGCCTGGGCTGGGGAGCACGCTGGAAATTCGCGTGCCGGTCAGCATTTCCGCCCACCGGCTGCTGCTGCTGCGGGCCGCCGGGCAGGTGTTTGCCTTGCCGCTCGGCGCTTTGAAGGCGGTGCTGAGGGTGGATGATGTGGAAGTGGTGGATGGCCGCAGCATTGTCTTCTGGGACGGGGCCGCTGTGCCGGTGACGACGGCGGCGGAGGCGGCCGGGCAGCCGCCACGCATCACGCGCGGGGAGGATGGGCAGATCCAGGTGGCCCTGCTGGAGGGGCAGCGGACCCTGGCGCTGCATGTGGAGGAGTTTTTGGGGGAGGCGCACGCGCTGGTGCGGCCGCTGCCGTTCCCCGCCGCCCTGTCCCCGCATTTCTCCGGCGGCATCGTGAAGGACGATGGCACGGTGGTGCTGGTGCTCAATCCGCAGACGTTGGTGGACCGCTGCCGGACAACGCCCCTGCCGGAGGACGCGGCCACGGCGCCGCTGCAGGACCGCCGCGCCACCGTGCTTGTGGTGGACGACTCCTTCACCGCGCGCACGCTGCAGAAGAGCATTCTCGAAACTGCGGGCTACCATGTGCGCACCGCGGAGGACGGCCGTGCGGCGCTGACCATCCTGCACAGCGGGGAGGTGGCGCTGGTGGTGAGCGATGTGCAGATGCCGCATGTGAATGGCTTTGAGCTGCTGGCGGCCATGAAGAGCCAGCCTGCGCTGGCGAAGATACCGCTCATCCTGGTGACTTCCCTGGGCAGTCAGGAGGACCAGGAGCGCGGCCTGGCCCTGGGGGCGGACGCCTACATCGTGAAAGAACGGTTTGATCATCAGGAGCTGCTGGGGGTGGTGAGGCAGCTTGTGTGAACGGGCAATGGGGGGCGCGGCCCATGTGCCGCACCTCCAGCAGCATCGACCTGGTTGCGTCCGGCCACAAACCCCTCCAAATACGATAAACACATCACCGCCCGGTCGTTCCGCTTTCCTTACTGCCCTGCACATCAAGCAATGAAAAAAATCAATGTGATGATCGTCGAAGACTCCCGCACCGTGAGCGAGTTTCTTCAGCACATCATCAACCGCGACCCCCGGCTGCGTGTGGTGGCAAATGTGCGCAGCGGGGAGGAGGCGCTGGAATCACTGAGGATCGTGTCTCCGGACATCATTTCCCTGGACATCCGCCTGCCGGGCATGAACGGCCTGGAGGCCACGCAGCGCATCATGAACGAGCGGCCGACGCCGATCGTGGTGGTCTCCTCGGACGTGCAGGATGACGAGCTGAACATCTCGATGAACGCGCTGCGCGCGGGAGCGCTGGCCGTGGTGCAGAAGCCCGTGGGACTGAAGCACGCCGATTATGAAAGCCTGGCCTCCGAGCTTTGCACGAAACTGGCCATCATGAGCGAGGTGCGCGTCATCCGGCAGCGCTACCGCACCTTTGCACCGAAGATTGAGCCGCGGCCGGTGCCGGCGGCGGCCAGTTCTTCATCAGGTGCCCAGCCGTCTGCCGCGAGGCTGGAGGGCAGGGGGGGCGCACCGCGTGTGGTGGGCCTGGTGGCCTCCACAGGCGGGCCGAATGCGATTGTGCAGGTGCTCAACAGCCTGACGCCGAATGTCACCGCGCCGATCCTGCTGGTGCAGCACATCACGCCGGGTTTCGTGCGTGGTTTTGTGGGCTGGCTGGATGATGTGGTGCCGGGCCTCAAAGTGGTGGAGGCCGTGCAGGGCATGGCGTTGGAGCCACGCACTGTTTACGTGGCGCCGGCGGCAAAACATCTGACTCTGGGCGCGCCGTTTCATGTGAACCTGACAGACGCGCCTGCGGTGAATGCGCAGAAGCCCTCCGGCACAGTGCTTTTCCGCTCCCTGGCTGGGCAGGGGGGCGCGGCTGCGGCAGTGCTGCTGACCGGCATGGGGGAGGATGGCGCGCTGGGCATGCGTGACATGCACGATGCCGGCGCCTACACGATTGTGGAGGACGAATCCACCGCCATCGTCTATGGGATGCCCGCCGCCGCAGTACGCCTGGGGGCTGCCAGCGCGGCGCTGCCGCTGGGGGAGATAGGCCCCCGTCTCAATGTCCTTTTCACCCCACGCCCCGCCTCCGCATCCTCATGATTAAGCACGACCACCATGTCATGCTGGTGGAGGACTCCACCACCCAGGCCATCAGCCTCACCGCGCTGCTGGAGGGGGAGGGATGGAAGGTCACGTGGGTGGCCAGCGCGGAGCAGGCGTTCTCAGCATTGCGTGAGTCGCGCCCGGACCTCATCCTGCTGGACTACCACCTGCCAGGCATCCGTGGGGACGAGGTGTGCCGCCGCATCCGCATGAACGTGGACACGCGGGGCATGCCCATCGTCATGCTGACCTCCCAGGAAGGGCAGCAGGTGCAGGGGCTTGACAGCGGGGCGGACGACTTTGTGGCGAAGTCCACAAAGTCCGAGGTGCTGCTGCTGCGCCTGCGCACGCTGCTGCAAAAGTCGGAGAGGAAGGACCGCATCCTGGCGGGCACGGAGGATTCGTTTCGTGATGTGCATCTGCTGGCCATTGACGACAGCGCGGTGTTCCTGGAACGCCTGAGCCATGAGCTTTCCACCGAGGGCTACAAGCTGGAGACCCACACGGATGCGGAGGACGGCCTGAACCGCCTGAGCGAGGGCGGGTTTGACGGGGTCATCATCGACCTGATCATGCCGAAGATGGACGGCTTTGAAGTCTGCCGAAAGGTCAATGAGCTGCGTAGCAAGAGTGAGTTTCCACTGATCTCGATCCTGCTCACGGGGGTGGAGTCCACCGAAAATCTGTCGAAGGCGCTGGATGCGGGGGCGGACGATTTTGTGGGCAAGTCGAACGACTTTTCCATTTTGAAGGGTCGCATCCGGGCGCTGTTGCGGCGGAAGTTTTTCACCGAGGAGAACAACCGCATTCTGCATGAGCTGAGGGCGAAGGAGCTGGAGGCGCTGCGGGAGCGCGCTGCGAAGGAGGCGGCGCAGGCCCGCGCGGCCCTGGTGGAGGAGCTGCAGGCGCGCACTGAGGAGCTGAACCGGTCCCGCGAGCAGCTGAGCAAGGCGAACGCGGCCAAGGACCAGTTTCTGGCGATGCTGAGCCATGAGCTGCGGACGCCGCTGACGCCTGTGCTGGCTGTGGTGGAGGAACGCAGCCGGGATGACACGCTGCCGGAGGAGGTGAGGCGCGATTTCCAGATGATCTCCCGCAATGTGAAGCTGGAGACCCACCTGATTAATGACCTGCTGGACCTGACGCGCATCACGCAGGGAAAGCTGGAGGTGAACCAAGAGCCGGTGGACATGAGCCAGGTGGTGCGGGAGGTGGTGGAGATGTGCAGCACGACGCAGCGTGTGCAGCCGATGATCACCCTGCACGGCCACGTGACTGGTGCGGAGGCCACCGTCATCGGCGATCCGGTGCGCATCGCGCAGGTGGTGTGGAATCTGCTGCAGAATGCCGTGAAGTTCACGCCGCCGGAAGGGCGCGTGGACCTGCGTCTTGCGCGGGAGGAGGCGCTGGGTGCTGATGGAGACGCCACGCTGGTGCTGGAGGTGACGGACACTGGGGCGGGCATCAAGCGGGAGATTTTGGACCGCATTTTTGACGCGTTTCAGCAGGAGAGCCGGGAGACCACGCGGATGTACGGCGGCCTGGGGCTGGGGCTGGCCATCAGCCGTGCCATCGTGGAACTGCACCACGGCCAGCTTACCGCCGCCAGCGAGGGGCCAGGGAAGGGGGCGACCTTTCGCCTGCGGCTGCCGGTGACGGCGGGGGTGGGTGCCGACCTGCTGAAGACACCTGCGCCGCATGTGGGGGATGGCGGGAGGGCGGGCCCCGCCGCCAGCAGCGAGCCTGCAGCCACCACGCCACGACGCATCCTGCTGGTGGAGGACCATGCCGACACGCGCAACGCGATGACGCGCCTGCTGCGGCGGCGAGGCCATGAGGTGCATGTGGCGGGCACCGTGACGGAGGCGCTGAAGGTGGCTGCCGCGCTGGGCCGGGTGGATGTGCTCATCAGCGATTTCTGCCTGCCGGATGGCGATGGGTGCGACAGTCTGCGGGCTGTGACCTCCGTATGCCCGGAGGTGCATGCGATCGCGCTCAGCGGATTTGGCATGGACGAGGATGTGAAACGTTCGTTGGACGCGGGGTTTTCACACCACCTGATCAAGCCGGTGAATTTCTCCAAGCTGGACATGGCGCTGGGGGCGGCGAAGTAGCCGGGTGGGTGGGCGGCGCGCTGTGCTGTGCTGTGCTGCGGCTTCAGGCGTGCTCAAACTTCCGCCAGTAGAGGGCGGCGATGGGAACCATGCCGATGCATTCCAGGCCGGCATCCGCGACGCCCTTCATGGAGTGGGTGGTCCAGGCTCCTGTCACAAAGGCGACGGCGATCAACACGGCGGAGCCCAGGGTGAAGACGGCACGGGGCGAGATGGTGAGGCGGAAGGGCCGCGTCTCCCGGCCGAGCAGGTCGATGAAGCGTGAAACGGTGACGACCAGCACCACTGTGGCGAACCAGGCATTGTCCCCCTGGCCCAGAAGCCAGTCATACACGCCGTGGGCGGTGACAATGGCGGCAAAGCTGGCGATGAACTCGTCCGCACGGGCAAAGCGGGTGCGCAGCATCTCGTAGAGGCTGTGCGCGCAGATGCCGGTCATGGCGATGTGGAGGAAATTGGCGGAGACAAAGCGTGCCCATGCCACGCCGCCGCCTTCGCGGTAGTAGTTGATGTTTTCCTCCAGGGCGAAGCCGAGGCCCACAAAGGCGCCTGTCAGCAGGGCCAGGCCGGGCTGGCGCCGCCAGAGCAGCCAGGGCAGGAAAAGGGTGAAGAGCGCGAGCTTGCACACCTCCTCCCGCAGGCCGACGCCGAGCACGTAGTAAATGAGGTCGTGCGGGAAGGGGGCGTCAGGCGTCATGCCCTCGGTGAAATCCTGCCAGGCGACGAGGGTCAGGGTGGGCCAGACGCTGAGCACGCCGGCCATCAGCGGGGGCATGGGGCGGAGCCAGCGCCATTGCCCATGGTCGCTGTGCGCCACCAGGATGAAGTACCACAGCCCTGCGGCGAAGAGGGCAAGCGCCAGGGCGCCGTAGGGGACGTCATGGAGGTGCAGCACCACAAGGCTGCGCCACTGCAGCCACACATCATTGAGCATGGCCCCTGCATGGTGCTGAAGCTGCAGTGGGCAGCCTTCGATCCAGCCAGGCTGGGCGGCAATGCTGCGGAGGAGCCCAAAGTCCCGCTGCACCAGGGCCAGCCGCACGGCCTCCTGGCGGGAGTTTTCGGCATCGGGGAAATGGAGGCCTTCGGCAAAGAAGGAATAGGCAGCGGCGGCTTCATCGCCCCGGCGTTTCTGCACGCTGCCATGAAGCTCTGCGGCGAGCATGGGTGGCGGGGTGGCTTGTGCGCTGGCCTGGATGCGGCCGAGGGCGGAGGCGTCGGAGGTGAGCGTTGCGGCCAGGAAGTCTTCGAACAGGCTGGCGGGGGCCTCGGGGGTGGTGTGCTGCCTCAGCAGGGCGGCCACGTCATGACCGGCAAGGATGCCGGAGGCGTGGAAGCTGGCGAGGGCGCGCGCGGCATGGTCTTCCTCCTCCAGAGTTGGCGAAATGAGGCTCAACATCCGTCGTAACAGGAGGGCAAGCTGCCGGGGCCGGGCCTCTGTGGCATGGCGCAGGGCGTGATAGTCCTTATGGATGCGGATTTCTGCCTCGGACTGTGGTGCATGCGCGCCGGTGCCGGGGCCCTGCCGGGTGTGGCCGGCCACGATCAAGGTGGCGAGGGCCAGACCCAGCGTGATGATAACGGCGGAGGTGCGCAGTAGGAAGTGGCGGCTGCGGGTGAGATGGTGCGTGCGCGCACGCCAGCCGTGGAAGGGGGAATGACTGTTGCTCATGCGGTGGGCCACCGGTCGGGGTCCGCCTCCGTCTTCTTCCACCAGTCTGCAGGCTGCCGCCAGGGGGGGGCTGTCGGCTCATCACTGTGAACGGTCATGCTGCCTGCGGCAGGCTCCTCCTCCAACTCCATCAGCAGGCGCATGTGCGGCTGGGGGCGTGTGGTGCGGCGCCAGATGATCCAGGCCCAGACCGCAAAGGAGCCAAGCAGGAAGAGCAATGTGCCCAGGGTGAAGAGCACAAACCAGTCGGATGCCTCCACCCACTCCCGCCGGATGGGGGCGGTGCCGCTTTCCGGCCGGGGGAAAAAGGCGAGGAGGAACACGTGCTGCATGGCCGGGGCTGGCGGTATGGGGCGTGCGGCGGTGGTCTTCTACGTGCCGTTGAACACCAGACGCATGGGGATCATCTTCGAGAATTGGAAGCCGTGCTTCTGGAAGAAGGACTGAGATTCAGCGCTGATCTGGTCGGTGAGCAGGGTGATGCGGCGGAAGCGTTTTTCACGGGCGAACTCCATCGCGTGCTCCAGCAGCCGCCCGCCGTAGCCCTGGCGGCGGTGCTGTGGATGCACGATGACGTCCTCCATCAGCACGACGAGCCCGCCCTCCGCGGTGGAAATGGTGAACAGGAGGTTGATCATGCCGATGACCTGATGGTCCGTGCGCAGCACAAAAATCCGCCCGCGGTTCGGCTGCTCCAAAATCAGCCGCAGCCCGTGCTCCTGCTTGTTCTTGTCCGGGCGGAAGTCCTGCTCCACACTGAACAGCGCCACCAGCAGCTCCACAAGCTGCGGCAGATCTTCAATGGTGGCCGGTTCGATCCGGGGTTCGTTTTCGGAGGCAGACGTCATTGGCATCAAAATAGCGGGTGACACAGCAAAGGCAAAGGCTGTGTGCGCACGAATCCGGCACGTGGGCAGCCAAGGCCCTTGCCCAGCGCCGCATGCGCTCCATCTTGCAGGCATGCCGCAGCCGCCCCGCCGTCCCTTTCGTACTGGTCCCCGCCCTGGCTCCACACCGGGGGGGGAGCAGGGGCGGCATCCTGGCGGCGTTCGCCCGCGTGGCGGCTCCAGCCACGGGAGAAGTCCAGCCTCCCCCGCCTCCTCAGGGGCAGGGGGAGGTCGCGAGCATGGCACCTCCTGGGAAAAGTCGGCCGACTGGTATGACCGCATCATTGGCGAACGCGGGTCGGAACTGTACCAGGCTGTCGTTATTCCCGGGGCGCTGCATTTGCTGGCCCCTAAGCGGGGGGAGAAGGTGCTGGATCTTGGCTGTGGCCAGGGGGTCTTTTCCCGTGCTCTGGCGCAAAAGGGCTGCGATGTCACAGGCATCGACGCCGCGCCCACCCTCATCCAAAAGGCGCGTGCCTATCCTGTGAAGCCGCCGGTGCGGTATCTGACGCGCGATGCGGCCCAACTGGATGGGCTGGGGGAGTTTGACGCGGTGTCCGCCATCCTTTGTGTGCAAAACATGGAGCATCTGGACCAGGTGGCGATCGCTGCGGCCAAAGTGCTGAAGCCAGGCGGGCGGATGCTCTGGGTGGTGAACCATCCCGCCTTCCGCATCCCGCGCCAGTCCGCCTGGGGGCAGGATGAGGAGCGCAAGATTCAGTACCGCCGGACGGATGCCTACAGCAGCACGCTGAGCATCCCCATCGTCATGCATCCTGGGAAGGCCGACAGTGAAAGTACCGTCTCCTTTCACCGCAGCCTGCAGACCCTGACCGCCACCGGTTTTTCGGCGGGGCTGGTGCTCGCGGGCATTGAGGAATGGTATTCGCACAAGGAAAGCCAGCCCGGCCCAAGGGCCCGCGCGGAGAACCGCGCGAGGAAGGAGTTTCCGCTGTTTCTGGCGCTGCGCTGGGAGAAGCGGGCCGCGTAGTCATTGGTGTCATCTGCCAGAAGCGCGCGGGTGCCGGGCGAAGGAGGGCTCACGCCTGTGTTTCGGCGAGTCCGGTTCTGAAAACTGGCTGATGCAGGGGCCGACTCTCATTAAAACCCTTCATCGAAGGGTGGTGCACAATACAGGGTTCGAACCTGTGACCCCCACCATGTCAAGGTGATGCTCTACCACTGAGCTAATTGTGCAAATTTCCGGGGGCGCAGTCTATAAACGGCCTCTGGTATTGTGGCAAACGTTTTTTGGGGACTTCCGTTGTTCAGCCATTGTTGCTGGAGGTGCTGCTGACCTGCCGGCGGACGGTGGTGCCTTGGTTCATGAGGTCATCACGCTCCAGGCCGGTGATTCGGGTGACGGAGCGCAGCAGCCATAGGAGGAGCAGCAGGGTGACACCCATCAAGGGGATGCCGATGACGAGGAAGCCTGCCCAGTTCAGGCGGCCGATGGCCTTGGTGTATTCCTCGCTGCCGGGTGTCTTGTCTCCCAGGAGATAGAGGGCCAGGACGAAGTTTGCCGCGGCGGAAAAGAGGAAGGTGCCGGTCATGCCCCAGGAGGCGCGCTTCAGCAGGGTGGTGAAGGCGCCGTGCTTTTCCGGCGTGTTCAGCGACTGGTGAAGCACGGGGACATTGATGACCTGTGGGTTGAGCAGCATCTCGCTCACCAGTGGTTTTCCCCAGCGGTGGCTCAGGGGGAAGGCGATGCCGAGGAAGACGGGGAACAAGGCTTCCTTTGTGGCAAACCAGATGGCATTGAGGTTGAGCAGCCCGAGGCCGCCGGTGACCAAGATCGCGATGAGGCCGAGCACGGAGAAGAAGTTCAGCCCGCGTTTTTGCACGTAGCACCAGATGCCGAAGCCCAGCGGCAGCAGCAGCGCCATCACCAGCGCCCATGCCGGCCCCAGCCGGTCCGGCGCGCTCAGTTTTTCCAGCGCTATGGACGGCAGAATGATGGTGAGTCCGAGGTCGAGAAGGGGATGAGGTTGTTTTTGGGTCACGGCGGGGGATGGGAATGTCGAATGAGGAATGAGGAATGTCGAATGACGAATGACGAATGCGTTGGGGGTGGCCGAAGTTTAGGGGGGTAGTACTGAGCACTTGCACGACGCGCGTTGTCAGGGCGAGCACCTGTTGATCGAGGACGAGTAGGAGCATGAGGAGGACGACGACTCTGCACGCCTCCTCTTGACCCCGTCCCCGTCTGCACTAAATCTACGCATGGTTCACACCACGACCGCCGCCGTTTCCGCCCCCAGCCTTACTGAAGAAATCCTGCGCCTGAAGAAGGAGCGCAACGCTGTCATTCTGGCGCACAACTACCAGGACAAGGCGATTCAGGAGATTGCTGATTTCGTGGGGGACTCGCTGGGCCTGTCCTACAAGGCCAAGGAGACAGAGGCGGATGTGATTGTCTTCTGCGGGGTGCATTTCATGGCGGAGACGGCCAAGATTGTGAATCCCTCCAAAGTCGTGGTGCTGCCCGATGCCAATGCTGGCTGCTCTCTGGAGCAGAGCTGCCCGGGGCCGCAACTGGAGGCGTTCCTGAAGGCGAACGCGGCCAAGAATTATTACGTCATCGCCTACATCAACTGCAGCGGCCATGTGAAGGCGCTGAGCGACTGCATCTGCACCAGCGGCAACGCGGACCGCATTGTGAACGCCGCGCCGAAGGACCGCCCGATCCTCTTTGTGCCGGACCAGAACCTGGGCTCCTGGGTGATGGAGCGCACGGGGCGAAAGATGGACCTGTGGAAGGGCGCCTGCTATGTGCATGTGGAGTTCACGCGCGACAGCATTGAGAAGATCAAGGCTGAGCATCCCGACGCGAAGGTGGTGGCGCATCCCGAATGCACCTACACCGTGCGCATGCTGGCAGACGAGGTGTGCAGCACGGAGAAGATGGTGACGTACTGCCAGAACAGCCCGGCCAGCGCCTTCATCATCGTGACGGAGAGCGGGATGCTTCACCGCCTGGAGCGGGAGGTTCCGGGCAAGACCTTCATCCCCGGCCCCACCGGCCACTGTGCCTGCGCGGACTGCCGCTACATGAAGCTGAACACGCTGCAAAAGCTGCACGACTGCCTGCGCGACCTGTCTCCCCGCGTGGAGATGGACGAGGAATTGCGGAAGCGCGCGGAGAAGCCGATTCTGCGAATGCTGGAACTGAGCCGGTAGGCTTGCAGGCGGGCTGAGTTGATGGCTATTGGACAAGCTCCTCCGCGGCGGTGCCGGGTGGCACCTGGGCCCGGCTGGGTGGCTGGCTGAGGCCCTGGGTGACCTGCTGGGAGAGCGCTTTCTTTAATTCTTCGGCCGATTGCGGCTTGTCTGCGGGCGTCGAGGAAGTGGTCTGACTGGAATGGTTGGAGTTCATGACCAGATTATCGCATCTGACGGCTGAAAAGGGCGTGGAGACGGCAGAATGTGACTGTGGGACAGGAGGATATGGCCTCCGCTGCGGCATGAGGGCGCGATGTCCTGATGGTGAAAGTCAGGGAAATGGAGCGTCGAAGCGAGCAACCAACAACCATTTCCGAAGGCAACTGCGATAGTTTTGCATGAACTGGTTCTGGTGGGCATTGGCATCCGCAGGTTTTGCCGGGGCGACGGCGGTGCTGGCGAAGGCGGGTGTGGAGAAGGTGGATTCGAACCTGGCCACGGCCATACGCACCACGGTGGCGCTGATCTTTTGCTGGGGGCTGGCCTGGGCCACCCACACGCCAGGCAGTGTGGCGGGCATCGGCACGCGGACGTGGGTGTTTCTGGGCCTGTCCGGGCTGGCCACGGGACTGTCATGGGTGTGCTACTTCCATGCGCTGAAAGTCGGGGATGTCTCCCAGGTGGCCCCGGTGGACAAGCTGAGCGTGGCCATCGCCGTTGTGCTGGCGATGGTGTTCTTCGGGGAGAAGATCAGCCTCAAGGACGGCGTGGGCATTGCACTGATGGTGACGGGGGTTCTGGTGATGGCGTGGAAGTGAGCGGTGCGCCAACAGCTGCGGCCACTGTGTTGGCGATGGCGCGCAGATTGGAAGATGCGTTTCATCGGCTGGCGACCTGCTGCGGGCTCGGAGGCCCGCGCTCCAGGCTCGCTCTCGTTGGCCTCAAGAAAACACGAAACCCATAGGCTTCCAACGTCGGTGAAGTCGGCATTGTCATTTGGCAAAGCCGTAAGCATGAGGCAGGCATGTAGCGCATGACCGAAATCAGAACCTACGACGGCGACTTCAGTTTCAAAATCCTGCCTCGCGAGAAGGCGGACCAGCTCGATGACCTCTTTGCGGAGGGCGGATTCGAGGTGGACATCGCGTTGCAGTCCTTGGAGTTTTCGTGGATGGGGCGCGATCCTGAGGGTCGGATTTTGAAGCTGTTCATTGCCGCCGCGCTGATCCTTCAAGATGCCGAGGGTGAGCTCCGCTGCGAGATCGACGACGATCAGCCGGACCCGCATTTTGAGTTCTTCACGATCAAGCAGGGGCATCTGCTGCTGCAACGCGGCAAGCTGGTGCGCGAGAGCGAGCTGATTCCACAGGTTTAGCGGGAGAGGGAGAACGTTGAGCGGACCCTGTCGCCATCTGCTTTGGCGGCAGGATGACGGGGGCGGCCAGGATTGCTGGGGAACGCATGAAGACGTTCGTTTTGCAGGAGCAGGTGCCTGCGTACAGCTTGCTGTACATGCATTCGTCTGAATGCACACAGGACCAAAGCCTCTATCTCATCATTGACCCACGATACGAAATGAGATGGTGCGCGGTGCAGGGTTCGAACTGAAAGCTCGGCCTTATTCCATGAGGGTTGCAGCGCTTCATCCGGGCAAAATACGTGTCTGTGCGCGGGATTGACGGATTTGGCGGAGGTTGTCAAAGCCTGGCCTGAGCTGCCGCCCCCCTTGCGGGCGGCGGTGCTTGCCGTCGTCAGAAGCCACGGTGTCAGCGGTTCCAACTCCTAACCCTCCGCTGCCATGGCCAAAGAATATTCTCTTCGGGGAAGGGGTGCGCCTGGATACAGGACGCGAGTTTCAAACGCAGGCCAGCCACTCGCCGGGACGGGATGCACCTTGCGTGCGCCCGGCCCGGCGAGTGGTGGCCGCGAGGATGTGGCGGGCTTGTCTAAGCCGCATATCAGAACAGCAGGAGCATACCAGAAGCCCAAGCCAAGCATCACCTGGTATCCTGGGGCCTCCTTGGTGGATGTCCATGTGCCACGCCTGCCGCCCAGGGAAACACGCAAGGACGCCAAGCCACGCGGCAGAATCACAGAATGGAGTGCAGCCAGCCGTGGCCGTCTCAAACGTTTTCTAGGCATGCTGCGGCGCGAGGAACTGGCCCATGCACTCGTTGTCACCCTGACCTATCCCGCCGAGTTTCCAGCTCCAGACGATCACGCCGTTTACAAGGCGCACCTGCACACTTTCCAAATCTACCTGCGGCGGAAGTGGCCGCAGTGCTCCGGCATCTGGAAACTGGAGTTCCAGAGCCGCGGCGCCGCACACTACCACTTGATGCTTTATGGCCTGCATGTTGTGGAGATTGAAGCCGTGCGGGCCTGGGTGCGTGAGGCGTGGTACCGCATCGCCCACAACGGCGACAAGCACTTGGGGAAGGCAGGAACCCAGGTGGACCCAATCAAGAGCGTTGGTGGGGCTGTGTCCTACCTGGTGAAGTATCTGAGCAAGGAGGATCAGACCATGCCGGGGAACTTTGGCGGGCGTTACTGGGGACTACACAACAAGCCATGCCTCCCCATCGTTGAGCCGGTGACAGTCGAGCCAGACGAAAAGCGGGCGCTGCTGGTTCGCCGCATTGCACGGCGGAAGATGCAAAAAGACGTGGAGCACAGCCGCTGGAAGCGATTCCTTGACAGGGAGTGGGATCAGTTCAAGAACGTGGGCGGGCGCATGTTCTGGGAAACTCTGAAGTCCCGGCGTCACAGCTCCAAGGACAAGCTTGATGACGATGGCTATCGCGCCCCTCCGTTCCTCAAATGGGCCTTCAAAGATGGCGGTCCGGTCGATGTAGATGGTGAGATGTATTTCCTCCCGTTCGAATACCACACAATGCCATTTTCAGTGGATATCATCCGGCGTGATCTTCGCCAGCTGCCCAAGCGTTGGAAGGCCCGAAACAACGAACGTGTGCGGATCATGTGCGACGCCGCTACATTCATGAAATGTGTCGAGCGTCTAGACCGTCCCGCGTCGTCTTTTCGCGCATGGTCTATCAGGGGCATGTAGCGCGCCCCTTGCGCCACCGCGGGAAATGGTTCAGCTTCGCGGGGCAACTCATAAACTATGCAATACGCACTTCCCCAACGAACGAGCGAGCATCAGCTCGAGGAAATTTCGATCGACTTTTTCAAGAGGAATTTGCCTAGCGCCTGGACACGTGACAAACCCAATTCCGACTACGGCATTGACCTTCGTGTTGGAATCGCTGTTAACACCAGCGTCACTGCCCGGGAATTTATAGTACAAGTTAAGTCTAGCTCTGAAGCGCCACCTGGGGACACAGTCGAGCTTAGGTTGGAAGTCTCCACACTCAACTATCTCCGAGACCACCTATCGGTGGCTTTGGTGGTGAAGTATGTCGACACTGAGAAAGAGGCATACTGGTTGCTTCTGAAAGATTTTACTAAAGTGCCTCGCCTTGGTCAAAAGACTGTCACGGTCCGCATTCCACGTGCAAATCGGATCTCTGCTGACCCGTGGTCACACATTGCTCAGCATGTGGAAAGAGTTCACTTCAAGAAGCTTCGCGCCAACTGCTAAACCCACAGGGTTCGTTTCGATGTTGTTGAATTGGCGACGCCAGAGGTGCTTAAACCTCCTCCTGACCGCTTGGAGACGAGTGGCGGGGTGTCAAAGGGAATAGTGGTCGGGCGTCGAAAAGGTTCCCTT
>CAZPSQ010000083.1:0-20066 GCA_964588755.1 uncultured Prosthecobacter sp.
TACGGAGGTGGAAACCACTTCGGTGAGTGCGAGATCGTGAAGCTGTCGGATGACCCAGCCATGCGTGAGACGGCCAAGGTCTTCGGCCTGCAGGACAACCGTGTCGCCTTCCTCAGCCACTGCGGATCGCGCGGGTTTGGGAACATCCTGGCGCAGCGGCAGTTCAAGGCGCTGGAAGGTTTCTTCCGCACCTGGGGCCTGCCGTTCCCGGCGGAGGACAAGCAGCTGGTGTATGCGCCGCTCGGAACGCCGGAGGCCAACGCGTATCTCGATGACATGGCTCTCGGGGCAAACTTCGCCACGGT
Organism: uncultured Prosthecobacter sp.; assembly: GCA_964588755.1. Classification (GTDB taxonomy): domain Bacteria; phylum Verrucomicrobiota; class Verrucomicrobiia; order Verrucomicrobiales; family Verrucomicrobiaceae; genus Prosthecobacter. Next base: position 306 of record CAZPSQ010000083.1, read on the forward strand.
GAACCACATGCTCATCAACGCCCTTGTGCTGGAGGCCTTCCAGGAGGTGCTGCCAGGAACGAAAGGCCAGCTCGTGTACTTCATCAGCCACAACATCGCGCGCCAGGAGATCGTGGACAACCAGCCAGCCTGGGTGCACCGCAAGGGGGCGACGCGCGCGTTCCCGGCGGGCCACCACGCCCTGCAGGACACGCCGTTTGCCAGCACGGGTCACCCGATCCTGCTGCCAGGAAATCCGCGCGACGGTTCCGTGGTGATGGTGGCCAAGCCCGATGCCGTGAAAAGCTGCTACAGCGTGAACCACGGTGCTGGGCGCTGCATGGGCCGCAAGGCCGCCGCCCGCGCCCTGGACCAGAAGGCCGTGGACGCCGACTTCGAAACCCACGACATCCTCTACAACTCCCGCCAGTACCCGATCGACGAAGCCCCGAACGCCTACAAGAACTTCAATGAAGTCCTCCGCAGCGTCGAGGCCGCCGGCCTGGCCCAGCAGGTGTGCCACCTCAAAGCCCGCTTCGTCATCAAGGACGCGGCGGAGGCGGATGATTGAACATTTTAAGCCTCGCACTCCATGAGCGGCAACAACGCAGTCCCGAGCTAGCCCACCATCCCGTGGGTTGACCTTGGCGAGAGCTCTGAACCGGATGACAGTGTCATTCGTGGCAACCGTGAGGGTTTGATGCTCTTACGAACCGCGATTGACGCTGCGCTTTCCCAAGGCAAAGGCCATCTTCGTCAAGATGCCGTGGCGTTCACGGAGGTGCAGTTGTGTGAGGAGATACCGGCGCTTGAAGGCGGCGTCTCCAATGATCGCTGGCTCCTCGCCGGATGTCTGCTCGTGTTCCTGACAGCCCTTGTCATTTTCTTCTTCGGGCTTGTCGACATAGCCCGGCGAATTTTTTGACTCATCGGTTCTCAATGACCATGGCTACAGCTCGCCACCCAGCACACAGCCGATCATCGTCACCAGCACAAAGCTTCCTTGCAGCGCCACAAGAATAGCAAGCCCCAAGGCGACCTTCACCCAGCGAGGCTGGTTGCGCTGCATAAACACAGCCAGCCCAAGGAGTACACAGCCGACCATGCTCCCAATGACTCCCAATACCATCCACATCAAGACTCCACCAACGCCAGCGATGAGAATCGCGGGATCCAAGACCAACTCCGACGTAAAGGTGGAAATGGAGCGCGACATGCCCAGCATCGCCACTAAATTTCCAACGGTGGGCACCAGTTGCAACCGTGCCCCGGTCTTCGCGAGCTTGGTTGCTTTCCGACGGGCTGACACAACGCCACCCCGAACAGATTGCGGAGGCGTGTATGGATTGGTCTCCTTCTCCAATTTCATTTTTCATTCGTGAATCTGTTCAAGCCATCGCTCAACCTCGAAATCTTCAATGCCCAAATCCACCTCCATCCTCCAAATCTCCGGTGAGTCCGGCGGCGGGCAGCTTCTGCGCTCGTCGCTGTCTTTGTCGCTCGTCACGGGGCAGCCGTTTCGCATGGTGAACATCCGTGGCAAGCGACCGAAGCCAGGACTCATGCGGCAGCACCTGACCTGCGTGAAGGCTGCGGCGGAGATCTGTGATGCGGCGGTGGATGGCGCAGAGTTGGGCTCCGTGGAGCTGGTGTTTCATCCTGGCAAGATCACCGGCGGGGACCACTCCTTTGCCATTGGCACCGGCGGCAGCACCACGCTGGTGCTGCAGACCCTGCTGCCCGCGCTGCTGCATGCCGCGAAGGAGAGCACCCTGCGCATTGAGGGCGGCACGCACAACCCCATGGCGCCGCCCTTTGAGTTTGTGGAGCAGTGCTATCTGCCCGCCATCAGCGCGCTCGGTGTGAATGCCACGGCGAAGCTGGAGCGCCATGGCTTCATGCAGGCCGGCGGCGGCGTGCTGACGGCGGTCATCCATCCCGTCAAAAAGTGGCAAAAACTCACGCTGACCGAGCGCGGCGCGCCCGTGGAAACCTTCGGCCGTGTGCTGCATGCGCACCTGCATCGTGACATCGCCGACCGCGAGATCGCGGCCGCCGCTGCCACGCTTCAATGGCAGCCGGAGCAGATCGAGCTGCGCCATGCGACGGACAGCATTGGACCCGGCAATGCCATCCTGCTCGGCGCCTGTTTTGCCCACGTGTGCGAGATCACCAGCGGCATCGCACAGATGGGGAAATCGGCGGAAGCCGTGGCCATAGGTGCGGCGAAGAGTCTTCGCGGTTATCTCGCCTCGACCGCGCCCGTAGGCGCGCATCTGGCGGACCAATTGCTGCTGCCAATGGCATTGGCGGGAGGCGGCGTGTTTCACACGCTGACGATCACTGACCACACACGGACAAACATGACGCTGATCGAGCAGTTTCTGCCCGTGCGTTTTGCTGTGGAAGAAGTCGCGCCAGGAGTGAGGGCGGTGAGCTGCCGGTAGAGAATCTACTTCATCGCCGCGAGCGCCGCGGCAGCCAGCTTCCGCGCGCCGGGCTGACTGGTCTTGGCCGCAGCAGCACTGAAGTCAGATCTGGCTGCATCCACCTGCCCCAGCGCCTGGTAGGCACGTCCACGATTATACAGCACATAGCCGTCCTCCGGCGTCAGGGACAGCGCGCCGTTGTAGGCATCCAAAGCATCATCCGTGCGGCCAAAAAGCATGAGGCAGTCGCCACGACGGTTCTCAGCCTTGGCGGTGAGCGGAATCTTTTGCGCATGGTCCGGCGGCAGGCAGTCACGCAGGGCCACGATCACCGACTCGCAGGCCTGCATCGCGGCCTCGATTTTCGGAGAAGCCTCCGTGGCGTCCTTGAGATCGTCTTTGGCCTGCAACAGCAGAGTCTCCAGCGGAGCCACAGCATAGTCACCCGCGCCCCGGCTCTCAGCGACTTTTTGCAACGCCTCCACGCATTCCCTCGCCTTGCGACTGGCAGCCAGCTTGTTGATCTCGGCCACAGTGCGCAGCTGTGGTGCTGCTTGCGCAGCGGGTTCCCGCTTCATCTGCGTATCAGGCGGCGCGACAGCCACGGGCGGCGGTGTCGTCTCAGCCACAGCCTGACCAGCGAGAAAAATGTCCTCACCCACAAGCCGGGAATATTCAGCCGGGATCTGCCCGCCATCGGAACGCTGGAGCACGGCGGCGCGTGTGCGCTTGAAGACCTGCTCTATGCTCAGGCCTGGAGTGCGCAGGTTTTTCAGCAACTCCTCAGTATAAAGTCCATTGGTGCCATCCCCATCCAGCGCGGTCTGCCCGGCATCGGTGGCAAAGGCAATGAGAGAGCCGGCGGGCGGCTTCATCTCCACCAGCCCGCCTGGGCTTGCCACATCCCGCGTCCGCCCCGTGCGCGCCACGGCGGTGGTGCGGCAGGCATCGAGAATGACGAGGTTGCACTGCGCGCCTGCGGATTTCATGTCCGCCACCGCCTGCTCCACATTGAAAAGCCGTGTCTCCGCGAGCATGCGCAGCGTCACATCATCCGCGCCTTCCGGGTTGTAGCCTGACTTCAACGGCAGCAGATAGTTCGAGCCCGCTGCGGAGATGCCATGTCCGGCAAAGTAAAACAACCCCACCTCCGCACCCGCCAGGGTTTTGCGAAACTCCAGCACCGCCTTCAGCAGCTCATCCCGCGTGACATTGTGCTCCTCGATCACAGCGAAACCCAGCTCCCGCAGTGTCTTCGCCACGGCCTTCGAATCATTGACTGTGTTGCGCAGCGGGCCGATGGCGGCCTCATACTTCGCGTTGCCAATGACCAGCGCCGTGCGCGCATGGGGCCTCGTTTCTCCACCGGCCTCGGAGACAAACATAAGGATGGCGATGGAAAGGAAGGCTTGGCAGCGGCCCATGAGAGCAAAGTGTGGCGGATTGCCCTCCCAAGGTCAACCGAATGGGGAAAACACATTCGTTTGACCGTGGGCGTCCGTCTTTCCATCATCGCCGCCAATGAAGCTCCTCCCTGCCTTCCTCATCGGTTTGCTTGCCGCAGGCTGTGTTTCCAAACCGGCCCCAGAGGTGGCGGCGCTCATCCCAGGCGATCCTTCCGCGCCATCCCAGGTGACACCAGACGAGGCGATGGCCATCGCCCAGCGCTTTTCCAACCACCCCTGGCAGCCCTTCGCCCGCAACATCCTGCATGGGAAGGACAGGGCGGGCATCCTGGTGAACACACCAGATGTGAGCCACGAACCTCAACATGAACGACGGGGCTGGTGGATGCCCGGCCAGGTGAACACCGGCATCCCGTACAAGTGGGGAGGCTTTGACACCGTGGCCTCGTTTGATGCCGCCATCGCCAATGGCGCCGCAGGGGGCGATGTTTCCTCCCCCGAAAAACGCCGTGCCGACAATGCCGCCGTGAGTGCTCAAGCCGCGGGGGTGGACTGCTCCGGCTTCGTGTCCCAGTGCCTGAAGCTGCCCAGCGTGCATGACACGATGAAGCTCCCCACGGTGTGCACCGAGCTTCCCAGCGCGCAGGATCTCCGCCCCGGGGATGTGCTGAACGTTCCCCGCCGCCATGTGGTGCTCTGCGCGGGCTGGGCCAATGCGGAACGCACCTGGATCTACTACTATGAAACCGGCGGCGCCCCGGACTACTGGAAGCCCGGCCTCAAGCAGGCGCCTCTGGATGCCATGCTGGCGCTGGGCTACAAGCCGCTGCGCTACCGTGGCATGGCGCATGAGCCCATCCCGAGCGGCAAGGAGCCGCGCGAGGTGCTGACACGCGCGGCTAAAGCCAGCGCGGCGGTGGTGACGAATCCGACGATTGGCGAGCCTTGAGATAGCACCCATCTTTCTCCGAAAGATGACCTGGGCAGGCGCAAACAGCGGGCGGGATGGTTCATCCCTTTCCTTGTCAGCGGCAGCCCAAGGCTCATCACACAGGAGTGTGATGGCTGCTATCGCCGCAGGGCCGCGACCTCGCTCTTCGTCAGCTCGCGCCACTGGCCTTTGTTCAACTGGCCCAGCGGGAGTTTTCCAATGGCCACGCGCACGAGGCGCAGCACCTCGATGTCGAAGGCTTCCAGCAGCCGGCGGATGTGACGGTTCCGGCCTTCGTCGAGGGTGAATTCCAGCCAGGTGTTCTTTTCCCCTGTGCGCAGGATTTTGACATCCTTCGCGCAGAGATGCTCCTCCTCGTCCAGCACCCCATGCTTCAGCCGGGCCAGCAACGCGGCATCCACCAGCCCGCCAATCTGCACATGGTAGGTCTTGTCCAGATGTTTCTCCGGATTGGTGATGCCGTCCGCCCAGGCGTTGTCATTGGTGAAGAGCAGCAGCCCCTCGCTGGCCTTGTCCAGCCTTCCCACCGCCGCGAGATGTGGCATCCCCGAACCTTCGAAGCAGGAAAAGACAGTGTCGCGCCCCAGCTCATCCGAGGCACTGGTGACAAGGCCGCGTGGCTTGTTTAACACCACATAGAGCCGGACAGCCTGGTTGATGCTGACATCATCCATCACGATCACATCCCGACCTAGTACCACCGGAAACTCGGGATGCTTCCGCACCACGCGGTTCACTGTGACTTTCCCCATGCGGATCAGTTCCGTGGCCTTGCTGCGGGAGCAGTAGCCGAGCTTGGACAGGGCACGGGCAAGGCCGGTGCGGGGCTGGGGTGCGGGCGGTGGCATGCTGAAAATTAGGCCCTCGGTTTCAAATCCCGCTCGATGTCCTCGCGGTCCACCTTGTTGCGGGCTTTGATCTTGTGGTCGCGCTTGTTGCGGCGCTCCACGGTCATCTGGCGCTTTTTGCGCTGCTTGCGCAGTTTGGCGATCTCCTCCTCCAGCTTCAGGTAGCCCTCGTAGCGGTCTGCCCCGAGGGTTCCGGCCTCCACGGCGGCGCGGATGGCGCAGCCGGTGTCGGTCCCGTGCTTGCAGTCGCCAAACCGGCACTGCAGGGCGATCTGGTCGATGTCGGCAAAGCGCTCGCGCAGGGTGGTTTCGTCGGTCCACATCTGCACCTCTTTGATGCCTGGGTTGTCAATGAGGATGCCGCCTTTTTCCAGCACCAGCAGCTCGCGCGCGGTTGTGGTGTGGCGGCCTTTGCCGGTGACCTCGTTCACCTCGTCCACCCACTGCCAGTCCTCGCCCAGGATGAGGTTCACCAGGGCGGACTTGCCGACACCGCTGGAGCCGATGAGGGCCACGGTCTCCCCACGCTTGAAGTAGGGCTTCAGCGCCTTGAGGTTTTTGCGGCGCCTCACGCTGATGATGTGCACGTCCGCGTCGGGATTCAGGACGCGCAGCTCCTCGGCCGCAGACTGGTTGTCCTCCTCGTCAAAGAGGTCCGCCTTGTTGATGAGGACCACGGCCTTGGCGCCGCTGCGGGCGATGAGGGCGAAGTAGCGCTCCATGCGGCGGGGGCTGTGGTCGGGGCCGGCCTCGGTGACGACCATGACGGTGCTCACATTGGCGGCGATGACCTGCTCCTCGGCGCTGAGGCCGGAGGCGCGGCGGGAAAAGCAGGTCTGGCGGGGGAGGCGGGCGCGGATGACGTTTTCCCCCCTTTGCTCCCTCGCCACTTCCAGGGCCACCCAGTCGCCCACGGCGGGCAGCTCGGCGTCAGTCTGGCAATCATGATAAACCTTGCCACTCAGAACCACGTCCAGCTCGTCGAAGCCGTTGGCCCCGTCCTCCAGCAGAGCGCCGTAGCTGATCTTGTTGTCGCGGATGAGCCGCGCCGGTTTCCAGCCCTGCTCCCGATACGGCGCGAACTGCCGCTCGAAAAAGTCGTTCCAGCCGAGGTCTGTGAGGTTCAGCTTCATCGGCGCCATTGGTACATCCAGCGCTCGGAGATCACCTTGTCCGCAGCCTTCAGCTCCATCATGATCTCCAGCAGGTTGGTGCTGTCCGGGATGTCCAGCTTGAAGAAGGCGCGCCAGCCGCCGGTCTGGCTGTTTTTCATCACCCGCTTGTCCAGCAGCTCCGCCTTGCCGCCGGTGAGCACGACGTCGATGTCGGGCACCCAGTCCTTGGCCTGCGCCTGGGTGGACGCAGGAGGCGCGGAGAAATCGACCACATACAAGTGGTCGTCGGAATCCATGACGAAGCCGCGGCGGGTGCTGACCACCTTGCAGAGGGTGGCCGGCTCATGCTGGTCCAGCCAGCTCAGTTTGTACTCCACCTTGAGCGGCTCCTGGGGGGAGGCGGGGAGCTGGTCGGGCCTCCACATGGCCACGATGTTGTCCCAGGTCTCCTCGCCGGTGGAAAGCTCGACCAGGGTGACGGCCCCTTTGCCAAAGCCCTTCACGGGTTCCACCCATACGGCCGGGCGGCGATGGTAAACGGCCTCCAGATCCTGGAAGTTGTTAAAGTCGCGGTCACGCTCGGCCAGGCCGAAACCTTTGAGCGCGTCCGTTTCGAAAATGCTCAGGCGGAGGTCACGGCTGACATCCAGGGGCCGCCAGATGGAGGGGCCGTTGGTGATCTCAATCTGCAGGCCGTCGGAGTCATGCACCTCGGGGCGGAAGTCGTAGGGCTTCGGGTGCGAGTTTTCGCCAAACCAGAACATGCTGGAGAAAGGGGCGATGCCCAGCATCTTCACCTGCTTGCGCAGATGCAGGGTGGCCTTGATCTGCTGCACCGTGGTTTCCCCGGGGGTGGACTCGATCTCGTAGGCGCCGGTCACGCTGGGGCCGTTGAGGAGGGCGAGGAGCTTGAAGGATTTCTGCCCCGGCCTGGGCTGCTGAAACCAGAAATGGGTGAAGTCAGGGAACTCCTCCGGCTCTCCGCCGATGGTGTTCACCGCCACACCGCGCGCGGAGATGCCATAGCCGAGCTGGGTGGTCACGGCGCGGTAGTAGCTGGCGCCCATGAACACCATGAACTCAAAGGGCCGGCCAACGAGGGAGTCTGGCGCCAGGACCTTGAAACCGGCGTAGCCCACGGGATTTTTGGCGTCGGCGGGCACCGGCAGGTCATTGTATTTGAAATGGGCGCGGTCAAAGGGCACGGCCACGGTGGAGGCCTCCTGGATGTTGTAAAACATGACCGGCTTCTTGAACATCCAGCCAGGATGGAAGAACTCCACCCGGGGGGTTTCCCCCAGCTCTCCAAACAGCGCCTTCTTGCCGTCGAAGATGATCTTGCGATGCCCGTCGTATTTCAGCCCCTCGAAGAACGGGTCGAGGCTCTGCGCGGGGGCCACGTAGGGCTTGAGCGCGAGCTCGGCGGCCACCTTTTCCAGGTCTGCGAAGCCTTTCACCGATTCCAGGGCAACCTGCGCGAAGCAGGAGGAGGCAAACACGGAAGGAAGAACAAAACGGAGGGCGAGGTTCATGCAGGGGGGAGGACGCTAGGATGCAGCACGCCGGATGCCAGTCAACAGGCCGCGGAAGGTCCTTGCCAGCCGCCAGAACGGGGCGACATCGTCTGCCCATGCCTGCAAGCCCCCCTCCGAAGTTGTGGCCGGTCTTCCTTTTCAATGGCGCCTACATTGGCGGGGCGGTGGCCCTGTCCCTGGCGAAAGGGAACAAGGAGTTCATCTTTTACATTGTGGTGATGCTGGTGCTGGTGGCGGTGATGAGCGTGGTGCATCGCAAGGTGCGGCTGACCACGCCGCTGCTGTGGGCGTTCTCCCTGTGGGGCCTGCTGCACATGGCGGGCGGCCTCTGCCCGCTGCCCGCCGGCTGGCCCTACAATGGCGACCATGCTGTGCTCTACAGTCTCTGGCTGATCCCTGAGCGGCTGAAATACGACCAGATTGTCCACGCCTACGGTTTCGGCGTGACCACCTGGCTGTGCTGGCACATTCTGCGGAATTCCCTGCGCAGCCCCGGCGACGGCCCGGTGCGGCCCACCTTTGGCATGCTGACGCTCTGCGCGGCGGGCGGAATGGGGTTTGGAGCATTGAACGAGGTGATCGAGTTCATCGCCGTGCTGACGATTCCAAACACGAACGTCGGTGGCTATGAAAACACCGGCTGGGATCTTGTGGCGAATTTGGTGGGAACCATTCTGGCGACTGTGATCATCCGGCTGAGCACCCAGTCAGGAGAGGGGTCATATTGACCCCTCTGCAAAGGGCAAAAAAGGGGGGGCAAGATGGTCCCCCTCCTTCTTAAAACTTATTTCGCGGGCTTCTTCGGCTTCTCGGGCAGGCCCTGGCCGGGCTTGAGGTCGAGGTTGGCGGTCATGTCGGCGTCGGTCACGGTGGAGGGCACGCCGCCTTCGGGGATGCTGGCCTTGGCGGTCCAGAGGATGGCGTTGAGCACCAGCTTGCGCTGGTCGTCATTGGCCCAGCCTTTGTGGAAGTGGCCGCCGGTGAAGCCGAAACCACGGCCGCCGCCCTCATTTTCACTAGCCCAGGCCACGTGCTGCTTTTCCTTGTTTTTGACGGACTCGCGCACGGTGGGGTTGCCGCTGTGGTGGCCGTCCGGGCGGCTCATGGTGGAGTCGGGGGCGACATCGCTCAAAATGGGCGTCACGCCTTTCATGCCTTTGCGGAAGCGCATGTGGAAGTACCATTCGTCATTTGTGCCGAAGGGCTTCACGCCGGTGCTGATGGGGTGGGCCGGGAGCTCCTTGAAGTTCGCGTCCCAATGCGGGTTCACGCTCCAGTTGCTCTGGAAGCAGGCGCCCATCCAGTCGATGAACTCCTTGTTGCCTTTTTCGATCGTGGGCTCCACGGCGTAATGGATGGTGAGGAAGCCGCAGCCGCGCTTCATCTCCTTGTCGAGCTGGGCCAGACGGCCCTCCTGCAGCGCGGGGTGTCCGCCGCCGCCGTCGGAGTAGATGACCACGGTGTCGGCCTTGGAGAGCTCATCCTGGGCGGGCCACTCGCCGTTGAGGTGGTGCTTGATCTCCACCTGATCGGCCGCGCCCTGCTCCAGGCTCTTTTTCAGGAGCTGGATGCCCGCGTTGTGCTCATGCTGCCCGGGGCCGTGCGAGGGCTTGCCGGCGATCATGACGATGAGCTTTTTGTCCGCCGAGAACGCGGAGCTGGCGAGTGATGCGAGGGCGAAAAGGGAAAACAGGCGGCGCTTCATGGTGGGCTGGAGACTGCAACAAACGCCCCCGCGCATCCAGGCATTTCAGAAAGGTTGCTCCATGCTCCAAGGACGACAATGATGTGTGATGCCAGAGATCAGCCGATTTTTTGGAATCCGAGTTGAGATGTGCCAAGATGATCATGGCGCCACCGCACTTTCATGCCCGGCATGAGGGTGAACGTGCCGCTTTCACCTTCGACGGCAGTCTGATGGAGGGTGCCTTTTCTTCCCAGGCCCAACGCCTCATTCGTGAATGGAGAGCTCGCTTTCATGAGGAACTTGATGAAAACGGGGGCTTGGCACAACGGCACCTGCCGTTGAAGCGCATTCCACCCCTGACCTGAATCATGCCAACCACTGAGTCATCCGCCTTCCTCGAAGCCTGCGAAGTGGCATCGCTGAAAGTCGTCGGGCCACACCGGGTCAGCATGCGCTTCCGGGACGGGTATGTCACCGAACTGGATTTTGCCGAGTATGGGGCGGAAGGCGGTCCGCTGCGGCGTGCATTGTCCGCCCCTGGCTTGTTCGCGGAAGCATTTCTGGCTTATGGCATCCTTTCCTGGCCAAATGGCTATGACATCGCGCCAGAGACCCTGCGGCGCTATGCGCAGCAGGGATTTGTAGGGTGATCTCCCCAAGCCCACAGCCGCGACCGCATCCCCGAGCATGGAGGATGCCATTCCCCAGTCACTGAAATTTCTGGTGTTCTGGCGCGGGGTCTGCGCTGTGGGGTGCCTTTTCTGATGCTCCAGGCAAGACTACCGGACCGACAATTCGACGTGGCCATCATCGGCGGGGGCTTTGCCGGGGTGTACTGCGCCAAGGCGCTGCTGGACCACAGTGTCGGCTCTGGCCTGAAGGTGGCGATCATCGCCAGCGAGAACCACATGGTGTTCCAGCCGATGCTGGCGGAGGTCGTGGGCGGCTCCCTTTCCGCGCAGCATGTGGTCAATCCCATCCGCATCATCTGCCCCGGGGCGGAGGTGCTGAAGGGGGAGGTGACCGGCATCGACCTGGAGGAGAAGGTGATCACGCTGGATGGCGGCGCGTTCACTTCTCAGTTCACGGTGAGCTTCAAGCAGATCATGCTGACGCCGGGGGCGGGGGTGGATCTGTCCCGCACTCCCGGCATGGCCGAGCACGCCCACCAAATGCGAACGGTGGGGGATGCGATGAAACTGCGTGCGGCGATCATCAGCCGGATGGAGGAGGCGAACCTGCTCACCCGCAGCCAGGAGCGCAAGAACCTGCTGTCCTTTGTCATTGTGGGCGGCGGCTATTCCGGGGTGGAGACGGCGGGGCAGATCCAGGACCTGATCGCAGGCACCCTGCGCTACTACGAAAACATCCAGCCCGACGAGGCTTCGGTGACGCTGGTGCACAGCGGCGAGCGGCTGCTGGGCATGCTCAACGCGAGGCTGGGCGACTACACGGGGGACTGCCTGACGAAGATGGGGGTGAAGATTGTCCTCCCATGCCGGGTGCGCGCCGTGACGGCACGCACGGTGCAGCTGAGCGACGGCACCAGCCTCAGCGCCAGCCTTGTGGTCTGCACGGTGGGGAATGCGCCGCATCCGCTGTTCACCGCCCTGGGCGGGAGCGGCGCCCTGCCGCTGGAGCGTGGCAAGGTGGTGGTGGAGCCCACCGGCCGGGTGAAAGGCCTGGACCATGTGTGGTCCGCAGGGGACTGCGCCCTGTACCCGAAGAGCGATGGCGGCTACTGCCCGGAGACCGCCCAGTTCGCGATGCGCCAGGGGGCTGTGGTGGGCAGGAACATCGCCGCCAGCATGGCGGGCAAAAAGCTGAAACCCTTCACCTTCACCGGCCTGGGGGAGCTGGCCACGATCGGCCACCGCAAGGCGGTGGCGCAGATTCTGGGGTTCCGCTTTTCGGGGCTGATCGCCTGGTTCATGTGGCGGACGATCTACCTCATGAAACTGCCGGGCCTGGACCGCAAGCTGCGGGTCATGACGGAGTGGGCCTTTGAGCTGTTCTTCCCGCGAGACATCAACCTGCTCACGCCGAGCTTTTCCTCGCCGCTGGGAGAGATGCACCTGGAGCCGGGCGACTCGCTTTTCCATGCGGGCGAGCCGGCGCAGTCCCTCTACGCGGTGAAAAAGGGGCTGGTGGAGATCACCGACTTCCAAGGCCAGATCGTGAAGGCCGCCGGGCCGGGAGAACACTTTGGCGAGCGAGCGCTGCTGACGGACTCCATCTGGCGCTTCGATGCCACGGCCAAGGAGGCCAGCGAGCTGGTGGCGATCGACGGGGACACGTTCAAGAGGCTGGTGAGGAGCATCGGCTCCCTGGACACGCTGTTCCGCACGACGGCGCAGCAGTACCACCTGCCGGAGGAGATTCAGCAGACGGTGTCCGCCATTCCCGAGGCGACGCGCACGGCGAGGGCCGAGGATGTGATGACGAAAGAGATCGCCGCCCTGGATGCCGGGGCGACGGTGCAGGATGCGGTGGCGGAGTTTCAGGCCCGGCCGCACAGCACGTATCCCGTCACGGAGAACGGCCGTGTCATCGGCGTGCTGCGGCGGTCCATCGCGTATGAATGGCTGAAGAACCGCGGCCTGAACTGCGTGGACCCGCTGAAGAAGCTGCCGCTGGCGAAGCCTTTCTTTGTCACGCGCGAAACCCCGGTGCAAGCGCTGGTGCAGACCCTGATGCGCAGCGGCGTGAGCAAGGCTGTGGTGGTGGATGAGGAGAAGAAGCTGCTGGGGATGATCACGCTCTTTGATCTGCTGAAGGGAGCGAAGGAGACGGCGTAGAACGCCACGCCAGGATGCCGCACAGGCCGAAGCCGAAGGCGTTCAACGTGCCGTGGATCAGCCACATCTGCGGCATGGTGAGGGCGAGGCTGGGGAAGACATGGCGCAGGCCAAAGCCGAGGGCCAACAGCATGGAAAGGAACAACGAGAGGCCTGAGATGCCGAAGGAGACGCGCCGCCAGCCGCGCACACCACCCTGCAAGCCACAGCGCATCTGGGACAGGGCCACCCCCAGGGCACCAAGGGCCAGGACCGCAACGCCCAGCGGCTCGACGAACCTGAGCAGGCCAAAGTGGGTGCCTGTGATGCCCACGGCCACCAACGGCACACCGGCCAGGATGGCGACGCAGGACGCGCGCGCCCAGCCGCCCGGCCGCGCGCCGGCGTGCAGCCCCGCCATGAGCGGCAGGGTGAAGCCCGCATGATGAAAATGCGCGGCGGTCAGCAGGACGATGAGCGGGTCAAAGCCCCACGGTGTCCAATTGGCACGATGGGCGACGAGCCATGCGGCGCCGACGGCAGGAAACACGGAGGCCATGTCCTGGCAGGCCTGCGCCAAGGCGGGCAGGCCTGTGCGCTGCCGCAGCTTGACCAAGTCCCACACCGCCAGCAGACGCACGACCAGCCATGGCACGGCAAACAGCGCGGCCTCCAGGCCGGGCTCCCGCAGAAAGGAGCCTGCCAGGACGATGACAGCCGCCTCCCCGAGCTTGCGCCGCCAGAGGCCGGGGGACTCGCCAAACCAAAGCGGCATGAGCACCAGGGGCGCAAACAGCAGCAGGACCACGACCCAGGAAGACTCCGCCGGTTTTGCAAGCAAGAGGGCGGACGCGCAGGCCCAGACGACGGGCTGGATCCAGTTTTTGACATCCAGGGGCCTGCTCACAAGACGGCCTCCCGCATCCTCGACTTTGAATCCCGCACGAACCGGAGCTGCCACCAGCGGGCGAGCGGAAAGCCCAGCCATGCCATCCAGTGCCGGGGACGGGAGAAGGCGCGGATGACATACCACACGCTGCCATCCGGCTGTTTTTCCACGCAGAACATTTCCTCCCCGCATTCGGCGTGCTCCGGCAGGGTGCCATAGACAAAGCCGTGCGCGCGCGCCGAGTCGCAACGGCGCAGGATGCGGCAGGGATTGATCCACCAAAGGCCGCAGATGCGGACGACCATGGCCACCAACTGTCCCGGCGCCTGCCGCGCCCGGCCAGGACCGTGAACGACGGCCCAGGCGGGAAACATGGCCCATGCATCCAGCGCGGCGCACGCCTTCTGCCAGAAGACATCCCCTGCCCCCAGGCACGCCCGGTGCTCCTCCACGATGAAGGCGCTTTCCGGGGGCAAGTCCAGCCCGCCGGTGTGCGCGTAGCTGAGCGGCGCGTCCCGCCACTGCCCCAGCAGCGTGTGAACGCGGTCGGGAGAAGGCTGTCGCAGGCTGAGCATGGCGCATCATGGCGGGTGATTTCCCGCAGGCAAAAATGTTTCTGGCCCCGCCTGCGAATCGTTGCTCTTCATACAGGCGCATGACCCCACCCATCCGCGCCGTGATTTTCGACTTCGACGGCCTCATTGTTGACACTGAAAGCACCGGGTACCTGACCTGGACAGAAATCTACTCCGAGCATGGGCATGACCTGCCGCTGGAGCGTTATGCGCAGGTCATCGGCGGGGACTTTGACTCCACCAACTATGATCCGCGCAAGGAACTGGAGACGCTGACTGGCATCCGCTTTGACTGGGAGCTGATGGAGCAAAGGCGCAAGGAGCGTGAGCGCGAGCTGCGCAAGAGCCTGCTGATCCACCCCGGTGTGGTGGACCGGCTGAAGGAGGCGCGGGAGCTGGGGCTCGGCACGGCGATCGGTTCCAGCAGCCCGCGTTTCTGGATCGACTCATGGGTGGAGCAGCTCAGTCTGCACGGGTGCTTTGACCACATCAGCACGATGGATGACACGGGCCGGGTGAAGCCGGACCCGTCCATCTTCCTCCATGCGGCGGAGAACCTGGGCGCAGCGCCGGAGGAGGTGCTGGTGTTTGAGGACTCGCTGAACGGTCTGACAGCGGCCCGGGCGGCGGGGATGCGGTGCATTGTGGTGCCGGGGCCGATGACACGGCACCTGGACTTCACCGGCGCGCTGCGGCGGGTGGGATCGCTGGCGGAGGTGTCTTTGAAGGAGTTTGTGTGAGGCTGCGCGCAGGGAGGACGGGGCAGGCGAAAGCCGGGCATGGAAAAACTCGGCGTCAGTCCTTTGAATTTGCCGCCATTTGACCGGAACTATTTGCGATAAACCCGGGTCCTGGCCTGTGTTTGGCTCTTACCGCCCCTTACCATGACGCTGCTGCCCCTGGCCGAACGCTACGCCCGCTTTCGCGATGCGGTGTTCGCTGGTGTCGGGGAAACCACCCTTGCTGGTTTTGCGGAGCCGGTGACGGAGATGGAGCTGCAGAGCCTGTGGTTTTCCGGTGCGTTCGGGGCGGAGTTCACGACGACGGACGGGAAGGCGGCGCGCATTGTGGACTTTGGCGCATGGAACTCCGGCGCCGGCCCGGACTTCAACGGCTGCGTGGTGGAGATCGACGGCCAGACGGTGAGGGGAGACATTGAGCTGGACCCGGACGCGCGTGACTGGGAACGGCACCAGCATGGCGCCAACGAGGCGTACAACCATGTTGTGCTGCATCTCTTTCTGCATGAGCCGCCGGAGCGCTTTTTCACCCGTACCAGCCAGCACCGGGAGGTGCCGCAGGTGCTGCTGCGCAGTGACATGCTGCCGGAAGGCATCAAGCCGAAGCCCAACCTGGCTGCAGCGCGCCTGGGCCGCTGCGCCGCGCCCCTGCGGGAGATGGAGGCCGCACGGGTGCAGTCCATGGTGGAGGCCGCGGCACAGCACCGGCTGGATCTGAAGTCGCAACGGCTGCACCGAAATGTGGCGGCGCACGGACGCGAGCAGGCCATCTATCAAGCGCTGGCGCAAACGCTGGGCTACCGCAAAAACCAGCAGCCTTTTGTCATCCTGTCCCAGCGGCTGCCGCTGAAACAGGCGCTCAAGATGGACAAGGGACGGCGCGAGGCGCTGCTCTTTGGCGTGTCGGGATTCCTGGAAGGCGTGCGCAGCGACGACGTGCGGCCGGAGGCCCGCGCGTACCTGCGAGAACTGTGGAGCGAGTGGTGGAAGCAGCGGGACGCATGCGCGCGCTGGCTGGACCCGCGCCAGCTCCCGCGCTGGAAGATGACGGCGATCCGGCCGGGCAACCACCCGCAGCGCCGCCTGGGCGCGCTGGCCGCGCTGCTGGACGTGTGGCCGAAGGTGGTGGCGCCGCTGGCCGATGCCGCGCGGTGGAGCCAGGCCGCGTGGCGGGGCACGCTGCTGGGCCTTTCCCACGATTTCTGGAGCACGCACTACACGCTGCTGTCCAACCCTGCGGAGAAGGCGGTGGCGCTGATCGGCAGCACGCGGGTGCATGAGATGCTGGCCAACGTGGCCTACCCGCTGCTGGTGCCGGAGCGCACGCGGCTGTGGGCGGAGTATCTGGAAATCCCCGCGCTGCTGGACAACCAAAAGGTGCGCCGGGCGGTGCTGCGGCTCTTCGGAGATGAGGGACGCGGGGGCGAGTTCACGACAAAGCTGCACCATCAGCAAGGGCTGCTGCAGATCTACGAGGACTTCTGCCTGGAGGACGACTCCGCCTGCGCGAACTGCCCGTTTCCGGAAAGATTGAAGGAGTGGGGCTGATCCGGCGTTCTTGCTCCCGCCATGCGCATCCTCCCAGCCTTCGCCGTTGTCCTGTCCTGCGCCTCCTTTGCCAGCGCGCAGCAGCCAGATCCCGCCGCCATCACGGCCGCCATGAAGAAGGCGGTGAGCCACGCGCACACGCACCTGGCACGCGAGGGCGGCTACGCCTCCTCCTGGGACAAGGAGGGGAAGATCGGCGAGGTGGAGCATGGCAGGTCCGCCACGATCATCTCCATCCAGCCGCATGGAACGACGACGATGGGCCTGGCGATGCTGAGGGCCTACCAGGTGACGGGGGACGAGGTGTTTCTGAACGCGGCGAAGGACGCGGCGAAGGCGCTGATGAAGTGCCAACTGGCGACGGGGGGCTGGCACAGCGACTTTGATTTTGACCCCGCCAAGGCCAGGAACTTCCACCTGCTGAGTGATGTGGAGGCGGGGGACAAGGAGCCGGGCAAGCGCCGCCATGTCTCCACGCTGGACGACAACAAGACGCAGTCCGCGCTGCTCTTTCTGCTGGAGATGTGCCATGAGCCTGCCTGCGCGGGTGATGCCGAGCTGAAGCGGCGCACGAAGGCCGCCTTCGACGCGCTGCTGGCGGCGCAGGCACCCAATGGCGGCTGGCCGCAGCAGTTCGCCGGCCCGTATGACGCTACGGCGCCGGTGGTGAAGGCGAGCTACCCTGCCGAGTGGTCCCGGACGTTTCCGAAGATCAACTACACGGGCTATTACACGCTGAACGACGGCAATCTGGAGCGAGTGGCCCACCTGCTGACCCGGGCCTATGAGCTGGAGAAGGACGAGCGCTACCTGACCGCCCTGAAAAAGCTGGGGGACTTCCTGCTGCTGGCGCAGATGCCGGAACCCCAGCCCGTGTGGGCGCAGCAGTATGACCGCGAGATGCACCCGGCCTGGGCGCGCAAGTTTGAGCCACCATCCGTGACCGGGTACGAGAGCCTGGGCGCGCTGGAGGTGCTGCACAATCTGTGGGTGCTGACCGGCGATGAAAAATACCTGGCCCCGATGAAGCCTGCGCTGGCGTGGTTTGACCGCTCCAAGCTGCCGGACGGCACCTATGCGCGCTTCTACGAGCTGCACAGCAACAAGCCGCTCTTCTTCGTGGCTGAGAAGTATGAGCTGACCTACGACGACAGCAACATGCCCACCCACTACTCCTTCAAGGACGACCGGCAGGACGACATCGACGCCTTCAAAAAGAGGCTGGCGATGGACCGTGAGGAACTGCGGCGGAAGCTGGCCGGACCACAGACGCCGAAGGAGTGGGCCAGCCGGGCGAAGGGCGCGGCGGCCAAAGCCCAAAAGGCGGCGGACGCCCTGGACAGCGAAGGCCGCTGGATCAAGGGCGAGGAGATCGATGGCGGGGAGTTTGTGAAGAACCTGAACGCGATGACGTGGTACGTGGAGGCCCGGAAAAAAAGCGGGCTGTGAGCTGGCAGGTGCCAGCGGACCGGGACGGGCGGGGATCATCATCCGCCGGCCGCACCCAAGAAAAAACCACCCCGCCGCCGGGGTGGTTTCTCAAGGTGTCTGATGCTGGCGGGCTGCGATTTTAGAAATTGAGGCTGAGCATGATGGAGCCGAAGAGCTGGCCGCCCTGCTGGCCTTCGAACTCCTTGGTGCGGTACACCATGGCGTAGGTGAGCTTGGTGTTTTTCCAGTTGAATGCGAGACCGGCGGAGAGGTCGCCAACGAAGGGGTATTTGTCCACGGAGTGGCTGTCGCGGAAGGTGTTGCCGTCGAGGAAGATGTTGCGCACGACGCCACGGCCTTCGGCACGGGCGAAGACGTGCACGCCGAAGGGGCGGCGCCAGGGCTTGGCGTAGGCGGGATCATTGACGGCGGTGGGGGTGCTGGCCGTCTCGGCGATGCCGCCGGAGCCGAAGTCATCCGGGAGGTTGTAACCAAAGCGGATCTCGGTGCCGATGTTGGCGCTGGTGTTCACATTGCCGAGGGAAGCGCCGAAATAGGGCAGGACGTCCCAGTCGAAGCCGGTGGCGTCCTCGCGGTCGCGAATGCGCCATTTTTTCTCGTAAGCCATGTTGATGCCGATCTCGTTGCCGATTTGGTTGTCCCAGCCTTCGGGGTAGCTTTGGCCGAGGCGCTCATGCACGTAGCGCTGGGTTTCCTCCGCGCGGGCCCAGGGGCCGACGACGCCGATGTTAAAGATGAGGGAGTTTTTCACCTTGGGGCTTTTCCACACCAGGCCGAAGGAGCCGTAGAGCCAGCCTGCGTAGGGGCGCTGGTCTTCCAGCAGCGCGCGGGTGCGGGTATCCACCGGGGTGAAGAACTGCTGGCCGATGCCGAAGGCGACATGGCGCTCGTATTCGCCGCCGCCGGTCCAGGTCAGGCCGTCGAAGATGCCGCCGATGGTGCTGTTGTCCGCATAGTGCCGGCTGCCGGGGGAGGTGTAGCCGATGAAGGCGCCGCTGGTGTAGTTTTCGTCGGTGCTGGCGAAGGTGTCGTTCTCCATGTAGAACGAGAGGGTGCCGAGGCGGGTGGGGTCGATGTCCGCGTCCTGGGCGCGGCCGAGGCCGCCTGAGGCGGCCAAGGTGAGAAGAAGCAGTGCTGTTTTGTTCATGTCGCGAGAGTGCGGGTGTGTGTTGGCGGGAGGTGTGCCGTCCGTGTCCTGACGACCTGGAATTTCACAAACAGCACGTTGGTTTCCTCAATCGTGGCTGTGGATGAGTCCGCGCTTAAATCTCTCCGATTCCATCCCTTAAAGATATGGAATTTTACATTATTCCTGAATATTACAAAGAATGATTCAAATACACTGATGGACTCCATGCGTGATGCATGGTTTTTAACCTTTCGTGACGGTTTCGTCCAAGTTCAGCACGAGATTGGCGGTCAGCGTCCAGGCGCAGACTTCGACCGGGTCGAGTTTCTCGTCGGGCTTGGATTCGCCAAAGGTGATGGCTTTTTTGGCCTCTTCCGGGCGGGTCCGGTAGGCGGCGAGGTGTTTTTCAAAGCTCTGGCGCACGATCTCCGCCTCCTGCGCGGTGGGGAAGCGACCGGTGGCGGCGCGGTAGAGAGCCGTGACGCGTGCGTCGGTGCCTGAGACCGCCTGCATGACGCGCTGGGCGAAGTTCCGCGCGGCCTCAAAGTACTGCACGTCGTTCATGAGGTTCAGCGCCTGCAGGGGGGTGTTGCTGCGCTCCCGCCGGAGGCAGTAACTTTCGCGGTTGGGGGCGTCGAAGGCGGTCATGTTGGGCGGCGGGGCGGTGCGCTTCCAGAAGGTGTACAAGCTGCGGCGGTAG
>CAZPSQ010000084.1:0-19835 GCA_964588755.1 uncultured Prosthecobacter sp.
GTCAGAATGCGCGCGCCGCGCGTGGCGCGGAAAAACAGGTAACCATGATACGCCAGCGCGGCGAGGATCAGGATCTCCACGCCGTCGCGCCAGTGTTCTGTGAAAAGTGCCCACATGCCTTCGTTCCGTGCTCAGCTCTGCTTGTCTGCCGCCTTGCGTGGGAACGATGGCACTGCCCCGCAGTTTTCTCAAAAGAAGAATGGTCGTTTCTGCCAGGAAAATTGCCACATCGGCATGGCCACCGGATTTTGGCAAACGCTGCGCCGAATCAGAACGCCTGTTTGAAAGCCCGGAAGGAGTCGGTATGTATCGGCTGACAAACCCCAACCTGACCCACCTTTTATGAACCTCACACGCACGGCCTACGGCACCTGGAACGGCGGCAAATACATGCACTTTGGCGAGATGCTCGATGACGAGCGCTACATCGCCATGATCCGCCGCGCGTTTGAAAAGGGCGTGCGCACCTTTGTCACCGCAGACGTCTATGGCGCAGGGCGGGCGGACTCCATGCTGGGCCAGGCCCTCCAGGGCCTGCCGCGGGAGGAATACTGCCTTGTGGGCATCGTGGGCCATGACTTCTACACCGGCCTGCGTGCCGGGGCCAAAGGCTACCCGCGTTTCACCGACGCCGGCCTCCACTCCCCGGACAAATACGGCAGCTACCTCACCATGGCCACGGAGAAGTCCCTGGAGCGCTGCGGCGCGTCGAAATTCGACTGCCTCATGCTCCACAATCCCGACACCACAGGCTACACCAGTGAGGACGTGTGGAATGGCCTCAGCGCCTTGAAGGACAAGGGCCTCACCGACCGCCTCGGCATCGCCCCCGGACCTGCCAACGGCTTCACCCTGGACATGATCGACTGTTTCGAGCGCTTTGGCGACCGCATGGACTGGGCCATGATCATCCTCAACCCCTTTGAGCCCTGGCCCGGCCAGCACGTCCTGGCCGCCGCCAAAAAATACCATGTGGACCTCCTCGCCCGTGTGGTGGACTACGGCGGCCTCTTCCACGACGACGTCAAACCCGGCCACAAGTTCCGCGACGGCGACCACCGCGCCTTCCGCCCCGCCGGATGGGTGGAGCATGGCAGCGAGAAGATCGAAAAAATCCGCCCCATCGCTGAGAAGCACGGCCTTTCCATGATTCAGCTCGCCTGCCTCTGGACCCTGGCCAACGTGCCTGTGAAAAGCGTCGTCCCCACCCTTATCCAGGAGGCGGGCGAAGGTGCCCGCAGCATCGAGAGCAAGCTCGACGACCTGGCCGCCCTGCCGGCCACCAACCCCCTCACCGCCGAGGAGGTGGAAACCATCCGCCAGATCGGCGACAACACCGGCTGCATGATGCTCAAGGGCGCCAGCCAGCGCCACGCCGGCCAGGAACCCCGCGCCGACGAGTGGCCCATGCGCCCCGACCTCCTCGACCTCGCCACCCGCTGGAGCCTGGGGACGAGCTGGTGATGTGAGTGATAGATGAGGATTGACGAACAGCCGCCCTAGGTGACAATTCTGAAACCTTCTTCCGACTCCTTTGAACCATGACGAAGCTTTCGCCACCCTCCCGCCGAGCCTTGCAAGCCAGGCAGCAGCTTTCTTCTCTGCCGCGGAAGACCTTCACTGGCGAGCAAGCGGCGGCTCAAGCGAAGGAACATCAAATCGAGGCGCGGCAGGAGCTCTTGCGTGCTGGGCACGTGACAACGGGCTCCTGATCGATCCCACGGCGTTCGAAGCAGACCCGCTGGTGTCCAACAGCACCAATGAGCATGAAGTGCGCTATCGTAGTTCTCAAAACCGGGCTTGGAAGCGAACTTGGACTGGTTTGTATGGGCAGGTTCCTTGTCCGGACCAGGGAAAGCTTGGGCGCCGCAATGCCACTCCTGCCGAGTACATGCGGCGGATGGAGTTGCAAGTGGCCATCTTCTTCAGTGATATAAGGCTTGAGGGTGTGTCTGTGTCCGACAGGCCAAGCATGATCATTGGGCAGCCTGCGGGAGAACCGTCCATCCTCATTTCCCAGGAGTGGCTTGAGAAAACCATGCCTGCTAGAACAGAAGATATTGCCGCAGAATTGGGCGAGTGCGGGTTCACACCTGTGCCCAACTCCTACTTCGGCTGGTGCCGTGAGTCAGATCGGGGGGCTATCGTGGATGCCAAGCCAGATAATTTTATCGCGACTGCGGCCGGTATTATAGCACTAGATTTACAGATGGCAGTGTTCTCGCCAGCAGAGGCCGCTGAAGTGGGATTGCCATGCACGGCTGAATCTTCACAAGACCCAGGTACATCATGATCGAGGCAGATTTTATCATCGTCGGAACTGGCGCGGGCGGGCTCGTCGCCGCCTTGCAGGCCTCGGAGCACGGAAACGTGGTCATGATCACCAAGAAGGGCGCGCTTGACTCCAACTCCAACTGGGCCCAGGGCGGCATTGCCTGCGTCACGGCGGAGAATGACTCCATCGAAAAGCACGTCAGCGACACCCTCATCGCGGGCGGAGGCCTGTGCAAGGAGGACGCCGTGCGCACCATCGTGAGCGAGGGGCCCGCCCGCATCGCCGACCTTGTGAAATGGGGCGTGCATTTTGACCAGCGGGAGGCCCAGGACGGCCACCTTGAGTTTGACCTCACCAAGGAGGGCGGCCACACCGCCCGCCGTGTGCTGCATGCGGCGGATGCCACCGGGCGCGAGATCACGGAGAAGCTCCTGGCCGCTGTGCGCGCCAAGCCAAACATCAAGATTTACGAAAACCATTACGCCATCGACCTCATCACGACGGCCAAGCTCGGCCTCGTCTCCGAGGACCGCGTGCTGGGCCTCTACGTCCTGGACGAAACCACGGGCGACGTGCACACCTTCCGGTCTGACCGCGTCATCCTGGCCACCGGCGGTTGTGGGCGCGTGTACCTCTACACCACCAATCCCCGCGTGGCCACGGGGGATGGCGTGGCCATGGCCTGGCGCGCCGGCGCCACGGTGTCGAACATGGAGTTCATCCAGTTCCACCCCACCTGCCTTTACCATCCGCAGAAGCGCTCCTTCCTCATCACCGAGGCCATGCGCGGGGAGGGCGCGCGCCTCATTGGCAAGGACGGCCAGGAGTTCATGCACCGCTATGACAAGCGCGGCTCCCTGGCTCCGCGTGATGTCGTGGCCCGCGCCATAGACCATGAGATCAAGAAGACCGGCGGCCCCTGCGTCTATCTCGACATCAGCCACAAGCCCGCCGACTTCATCGCCAGCCATTTCCCCAACATCCAGAAAGCCTGCCTGGAGGTGGGCATCGACATCACCAAGGAGTCCATCCCGGTCGTCCCGGCCGCACATTACCAGTGCGGCGGTGTGCTGACCGACGTCAACGGCGCCACCACCATCCGTGGCCTGTGTGCCGTCGGGGAGGTCGGCTGCACCGGCCTCCATGGGGCCAACCGTCTGGCCAGCAACTCCCTGCTGGAGTGCTGCGTCACCGCCGAGCGCGCCGTGACCCACCTTCTAAAGAAGATGCCACCCGGCAAAAAATCCGAGCAGACCTACCAACTGCGCCCCTGGGAGGTCAGCGGCGTGGTGGAAAATGACGAACTGGTCGTCATTTATCACAACTGGGACGAAATCCGCCGCCTCATGTGGGACTACGTCTCCATCGTCCGCACCAACAAGCGCCTCCAGCGCGCCGCCGCCCGCCTGCGCAACCTCAAGCGCGAAGTGCAGGAGTTCTATTGGAACAACCGTGTCACCAGCGAGATCCTGGAGCTGCGCAATCTGGTCGAAACCGCCTCCCTCATTGTCGAGTGCGCCATCCGGCGGCATGAAAGTCGCGGCCTCCACTACACCCTGGACTTTCCGCGCACCGATGACAGCCGCCCCCCGCAGGACTGCACCCTGCGCCGCTACTGAGCCCGGCGCATGTTTGCGGGTGGAAATGCCCGCCCGTCGTCCCCCGGTTTTGAACGCTGCCGGGTGGTCCGTGTCCATCATACTCGCCATTGTTTGGGGTTCCCCGCCACCCCCTCCCTTCCGAAGCAGCGGCGGCCCGCCCGTGAATTACAGATTGCAGTTCACCCCGTGTCGCAGTTAGAATAATCTTCGCAATTCGGTAATCCCCCCCAAATGCCAGTTCCGCGTTTCCTCCCATTGATGGCCGCCGCATTGTTTGCGACGGCTTTCGCCGCCCATGGTCAGGGAACCGCCACCAAGTCGTCTGTGTCTGCGTCTGCGGCGGCCAAAAGCCCATCAATGCTTGCCGCCGCCAAAACGGAGGCGCCGCGCAATGTCAGCATGGCCATGCCCTCTGCCGGTGTGCCCCGTCTCGGCTACTCCAAATATCCATGGAAGCTCGACATCGTGGCCACGGTCTTCTGGGTGGGGGAGCAGCCCACGGAGAACAATCCCACGCCGAATGACAAAAGCTCCTGGGACCCCCAGTGGATGCAGAACTTTGGCGGCTACGACGATCCGGATGCGACCAAGCGCACCCAGCACTTTACCCCGATCGCCTTCACGCCCAAGCAGAACCCGTTTTACATTGCACTGCCCTACAACGACTGCATCGACTACAACTCGCACAAGCCAGAGGCCTCCAAGGTGATTCCCTGGTTCAGCCAGCGCTTCTCCCGTTCGGGCAGGACAGTGCTCAAAGGCCAGTGGGTGGCCATTCGCTACGGCAACGCCGTCTGCTACGCCCAATGGGAGGACTGCGGCCCCTTCGTCACGGATGACCATGCGTATGTCTTTGGCAATGAGCGTCCCAGAAACACCAGCAACAAGGGCGCAGGCATAGATATTTCCCCCGCCATCCGCGACTATCTGGGACTCAAGAGCATGTCCAAATGCGACTGGCGGTTTGTCGATGTGCATGAGGTCCCCGCCGGACCCTGGCGCACCTTCGGCACCAACAACCACTTCGTCCGCCAGCAGAAAGTGGACAAAGAGCGTGAGCACACCGCCATCTCCTCCCGCCTGGATGAGCTCCGTCGCATGCGCGACGCCTATTTCCAGCAGGGCGGCGGCCAGCGGTAAGTAGCCTTGTTCCTGTGGAACAAGGATGCGCGTCACCCCACCCCTGGTACGCAGAGAGAAATCAGCTCCCTCACAAGCCCCGGGGCTCACTCAAAGCCCAGCGCACCGCCTTCAAGCCGATGCCTCACAGCCGCGCCCACCCCTGCGGGCGCTGCCTCCGCCCCCTGGGTGTGCAGCACGCGGCCCGCGCCAGCCTGCGGCATGCTGGCGGTGCCTCGCAGGAAGAGCGTGGTGCTCAGCGCTGACTTGACCGGCAGCTTCTCCTCCGGCGCGCCAAAGGTGCAGTTTTCAAAGACACAGTCTTGGGTGGCCAGGGCGAGGCTCTCCGGCACGCGGCAGTTGATGAAGCGGCACTTTTGAATGCTCAGCCAGTCCTTTGCCACCTCCGCTCCCGCGTCCTCCTTGAAGCCCACCGGTATGAAGTCCACATCGTAAAAAGTGCAGGCGTTCAGCTTCATGCCCACGTCTCCCAGCCTCCAGTTCTGCATGAACGAGCCGGTGAAAACACAGTTCGTGAAGCTCCATCTGCTGCTGAACCAGGCCACATACCACGGTCCTTCTTTGGCAAAAGCACAGTCCTGAAACAGGCTGTCCCTGGCGTCAAAGCTGCCGCCCAGATCAGCGGTGATCTTCACATCCCGGAAAAGTCCGCCGGCCGCCTTCCATGAGCCTTCCTTGAGGTGGAAGCGCACGTTTTCGATGAGGGTGCCGGGCTGGCTGGTCACGTCGCAGCGCCGCTCATCATTTTGTGCCCTGGGGTCCCGCAGTCCGGGCGCGCCGATGTTGATGCGGCGCAGCGGGCGGTAGGTCCCCGCAGGCAGGTCCACCTTGCCGGTCCAGTCCGCAGGGTTGAGCAGCAGATCCCGCGCCTCCGGCACGCTGCTGACCTCGTCCTGCAGCGTTTGCAGGTCCAGCTCCCGCACTTGGAGGGATTTCAACGTCACCGTGGAGTTGGAGGGGAAGACCGCCACCGGCTTGTCCAGCCTGGAGTAGTCGCCAAAGTGCAGGTAACGGCGTTTGCCATCCACCGTGATGCTCTGCATGTGCGGCATCACCCGCCACTGAATGGTCACAAAGGTGTCCTCAGGGATGCGGCCTTGGTTGGGTGCATGCCTGCCGCCGCCGATGTCGGCATCCAGCCGCAGCTCGTCGGGGTTCACCTCCCAGTTGAAGATCAGTTGGGAGGCCGCGTACGAGAGGCGCAGATTCTGACCATCCGTCTTGGCCACAAGGGTCAGTTCCACCGGCGGTTGGAAAGCCTCCGGCGTGGTGAAGCGCTCCCTTGCCTTGAGCACGATCTCCCTGCCGTCTGGAACGAGTTCCTTCGTCTCCGCCAGCATCGCCACACGTTCACGGCCTATTTTGGCCCGGCGCTCGGTGGCCAGGTGGGCGTCCTGCGGCTGCGAGGTTTTCCATTCCGCCTCCAGCCCCTTCAGCACCTCCTCATAGCGCAGGAAGAAGCTGATGATGCCGTTGTGCCGCGCCAGCTCCAGCGGGCGCTGGCTGCTGCGGTAGGTCGCACGCAGGGCCTTCAGCGTGGCCGGGAGACCGGCGGCATCCTCGGCAGGCAGCGGGGCATTGTCCTTCAGCCGCTGCTTCTCCTGCTGGAAGGCGTTCACGGTAGTCAGGTCCGCTGCTGGACTGGTCGCGCTGAGGCTTCTGTCGATCGCGGCTGCATACTTGGTGTTTAGGTCCTCCAGGGCGGTGCGGTGTTTGGCCAGGACATCGCGCTCCAGCGCGGCACGGAACTGGGTGTCCAGCTCGCGCAGCCGCTTGGCGCTCTCACTTTCTGCCGGGGGCGGTGGCATGGCGGCGGGTGCTGGCGTCGTCTGCTGTGGGGGTGTGTTGGTCACTCTGGCGGTTGGCGGTTTGCCATCCCATTCCAGGATGAAGGAGCGGCTGCCGTCGAAGTGGCCGGTGCCCCACACAGCGCGCGCGTTGCCCTGTGCGGTCAGTTTGAGGGCAAAGTTCTTGTCTGGCTGGTCGGCGGCCGCAGCACCAGCATCCTCCCAGCGGGTAAATTCCCAGGGCTCGCCGGTGATCCAGGTCCACACACCCTTTTCACGGCGGGCGCCGATGGTGGCCATCACCTGCGGCACCTGGCGCAGCAGTGGTGTCAGTTCCCCGTCCAGCCAGTCCATTTCCTCCTGGCTGGTGATGGTCAGCAGATGCGCGCCAAGGCTCTCGGCATGGCGTTGCGCCTCCGCAAAACGCATCTGCGAATCGACAAGCTGGTAGTGGTGGCCGGCATGGCTCAGCACGGGGAACCGGGATGCCGGGCTGCCTTTGGGGGCGGTGGCATTGTCCATCACTTGGGCGGGCGTGGGCGGCGCAGGCGTTGTTGGCAGGGCATCTGAAGTCTCCTCAACGGCAGGCAGGGCAGGGGCGTTGGCCTCGGCTCCGGCGGCTGGTTCAGGTCGAGGACTCCGGATCAGGAAGAACGCGCCTGCGGCGGCAAGGGCCACCACACCTGCGGCGGCAAACGTCCACGCGGAACTCCTGGGCGGCGGCGCCTGCGGCATCGGAATGGGGCGTGGCTGCATGCCGCCGCGTGCCTGGGCTTGCGGGGGCGGTCGTTCCTTGGCCACAGGCACGGTGAGGATGTGGTCCAGGTCCCGGCGGATTTCCCGCGCGCTCTGGTAGCGCAGCGCCACATCATGCTCCATCGCTTTGCGCACGATGGTGTCGAAGCGCGGGTCGCAGCCGCATTCCTGGCAGGCGGGCCTGCCGGCATGGTGTGGGATTTTCCCGGTGAGCATGTTGTGCAGCATCACCCCCACGGCGTACAGGTCCGCGCGGCCGTCCACCAGCGCGCCTGGCCGCAGCACCTCCGGCGCCACATAGTCCGGCGTGCCCATGGCAGGCCCCTCCGGCCTGTCACCGTCCTGGGACGGGTCGTGCATGCTGGCAAGGCCGAAGTCCGCCACCTTCACCGCCCCCTCCATGTTGATGAGGATGTTGGCAGGCTTGATGTCACGGTGAATGACCTTGTGCTCGTGGGCGTAGGCCAGCGCGTCGCACACATGCGCGGTGATGGACAGCGCGTGCTGGGGTGGCAGACGCCCCTGCTGGTGGATCATTTTGAAGACATCGGTGCCGTCGATGTATTCCATGGCGAAGTAGAGCAGGCCGTCCTGCGTCTCCCCGAAATCATGCACCGCCACGATGGCCGGATGGCCCAGGCGGGCCATGGTGCGCGCCTCATTTTTGAAGCGCTCAGCAAAGTCTGCCGCGTCGTCGCCGGTCAGGGGTGGCAGCACCTTGATGGCCACCGGTCGGTCCAGCGACACCTGCCGCGCTCGAAACACCGCGCCCATGCCGCCGCAGCCGATCATGACCCATTCATCATACTGCGGCAGCATCGCGTGCAGATGCTCCGGCGCGGGCGGCGTCCACGGCGGCGTTTCCGCCTCGGCGTTGTTTGGGAGGGCGGTATTTTCCTCAGGCATGACAAGGGGCGCGGCTTATGCGCGGCATCCTAGCCCTGCGGGGGAGCCGAAGGAAGCAAAATCAAACCAGCCCACGCCGCGCCAGCGACTCCTCCATCGCCCGGTCGATCAGCATCACGGCCAGAGACTGGGTGGCGTCATCAAGAAGCTGCGTGGCCGCCTTCAGGGCGCGCGCGTCGTGCTCGCCGCTGGCCAGCAGGCGCCGGACATCGGCGGCATGTCTCAGCACGGCGGCGCTGTCCTCCGCGCTGACGGCGCCCTCCAGCTGTTGCAGCGCGGCATCCACGGCTGGCAGCAGCTCCTCCGCCTTCATCCGGGCCTCTGTCCACACGCGCTCGTTCATGTCCTCAAAGGCAAACTCCACGCTCTCCGCGATCATCTGCTCCACACGCTCGTCCTCCACGTCGATCGCCGTGCCCTTGATCTCCAGCGTGGTGTCCGTGTTCGTGGCTGTGTCCCGGGCCAGCACATTGAGAATGCCGTCCGCATCCAGGCTGAACTGCACGCCCACCCGCGCGCTGCCCTTCGGGCCGGCGGGGAAGGGGACCTCAATCCGCCCCAGCTCCCAGTTGTCCTTCGCCAGCTCGCGCTCGCCCTGCAGGATGCGGATGAGCATGCTGTCCTGGTTCGACACCGCGTTGGTGAACATCTCGCCCGCCTTTGCGGGAATCGTCGTGTTGCGCGGGATGATGATGTTCATCAGCCCGCCAAAGGTCTCAATCCCCAGCGAAAGTGGCGTCACATCCAGCAGCAGCACCTGCCGCAGACTGCCGCTCAAAATGCCCGCCTGGATGGTGGCACCAAGCGCGATGGCCTCGTCCGGATTTTGCGAGGTGTTCGGCTCCCGGCCAAAGATTTCGCGCACATAGCTCCGCACCAGCGGCATTCGTGTGCTGCCACCCACCAGGATGACCTGGTCCAGCTCCTCCGGCTTGATGCCCGCGTCACTCAAGGCACGCAGGCAGTGCGGCCGGGTGCGCTCCACCCATGGCCGGGCCAGTTTGTCCAGGTCCGCCCTGCTGAGATCCGCACTGCCGGCAAACGGCAGCTCAATGCGCGTGCTGTCCTCCATGGAAAGCCGCTTCTTGGCCGCCTCCGCCGCCTCAATGAGACGCACATCAGTCGC
This sequence comes from uncultured Prosthecobacter sp., assembly GCA_964588755.1. Taxonomy (GTDB): domain Bacteria; phylum Verrucomicrobiota; class Verrucomicrobiia; order Verrucomicrobiales; family Verrucomicrobiaceae; genus Prosthecobacter. The sequence continues at coordinate 9,592 of CAZPSQ010000084.1, forward strand.
CGGAACGCCCATTTTTTCAGCGATGAACTCCGCCAGCAGCCGGTCCAGGTCATCGCCGCCGAGCTGCGTGTCCCCCGCCGTCGCCAGCACCTGAAAGGTTCCCTCGCGCATCTCCAGCACAGAGATGTCAAACGTGCCGCCTCCAAGGTCATAGACGGCCACCTTTTGGTGCTCATCCAGCTTGTCCAGCCCATAGGCCAGCGCGGCTGCGGTCGGCTCGCTGAGAATACGCAGCACCTCCAGCCCGGCCAGCTCTCCCGCACGCTTCGTCGCCGCGCGCTGCGCGTCATTGAAATACGCGGGCACCGTCACCACTGCCTGCGACACACTTTGCTCCAGCGCCCGCTCCGCCACCGCCTTGAGATGCTTCAAAATCTCCGCCGAAACCTCCACCGGGGAGGTCTTCAGCTCGCCCAACGAATACGGCGGCTGCCATCCCCCCTCGCCGGACCTGCGGCCAATCAAGCGCTTCACCGAGGTGATCGTGCGCGTGGGCTTCAGCGCTCGCTGCCGCAGCGCCGCCGCCCCGGTCGTGATGCCGCCATCCTCAGCCATCACCACGGCGCTCGGCGTGCTGCGGCTGCCATGCTCATCCGCCAGCAGAATGGGAAAGCCGCTGTCCACCACGCCCACAAGGGAGTTTGTCGTGCCGAGGTCGATGCCGAGGATGGGTGTGGTGCTCAACGTGTTCTAGGTGGGAGGTTGGGATTCAAGACGGGCCGCTGCGGCATGCAGGGACTCCAGCAGCTCACCTTCTGCCAGCAATGGGATGACATCAAAAGGAACAAGCGGGTCATCGCAAACCATCACGTTGTCCATCCATATGGGCGTCGAACACCGCCGGACCATCCGTAGGGCGGAACCAGGTCCATGACCGGATGTGATGAAAGCCACGTTCCTGAAACCAACCTGCCATTTGAGAAGGATCGGCTGGAACACCGGCGAACACAGGCTGGGAGGTGATGGCTTGCAGCCGCCCATTCACATGTGCAAATCCTTCAAGCCGGTTGAGCGCCGGGTATTCATCGCGATCCAGCTCCCTGGGTGATTTTGTAGCTGCGGTCTGGCTCCGGCTCTCGAACGAAGACGTGATGTTCACGTGTGCCTGAGTTGTCGATCGTGTCTGGAACAAGATGACCAGCCCAAAGTTCCTGGCCGGCTGTCCAGGCTCCGACTTTGGCTGTCTCCGTACTCCACTGGGCACCTTGATCAGCTTCCTTTCCAGATTCTGCTCGATCATTGTCCGCACTTCGTCGGCAGACATGGATCGCTTCCCGGAGGAAGTCGTCTTCGGGGTGGCGGCTGGCTGCGGCGGGGAACTGAGGCATGTCTTCAAAGCTGGCTCGCCACTGCTCATGAGAAAAGGTTGGTCCAAATCGTTGCATGCCGCAATCACTCAAGTGATTGCCAAAAACCAGTGCCTCAGCCATTCTCAACCAATGGAAACACTCATCGCTCTCCTCAAAGCCGGAACATCCCTTGACGACGCCCAGACCGCGGAGGCGGCGGGCAGGCTTGTGGATCCCGGCGTGGCCGCCGGGGTGAAGGCGGACTTCCTGCGCGCGCTGCACCAGAAGGGCGAATCGCCTGCGGAGATCGCAGCCTTTGTGCGCGAGTTCTTGAAGCTTGCCGTCGATCCACGCCTGGACCGCTCCAGGCTTCCCGGTCCCATGCTGGATGTCGTCGGCACCGGTGGCGACCAGCTCCACCTCTTCAATGTGTCCAGCACCGCCATGTTCATCATGGCCGCCGGCGGCGTCTGCGTGACGAAGCACGGCAACCGTGGCATCACCTCCAAGGCGGGTGGCGCGGACGTGCTGGAGGCGCTGGGCATCAAGATCGACCTGCCGGTGGAAAAGGTGGTGCAGGGCATCGAGACCATTGGCCTCGGCTTCTTCTTTGCCCCGTTGTATCACCCCGCGTTCAAGGCCGTGGCCGAGGCGCGCAAGCTCCTCGCCGCAGAGGGGCAGCGCTCCATCTTCAACCTGCTCGGCCCCTTGCTGAACCCCGGCCGCCCGGACTACCAGCTCATTGGGGTCTTTGACCCGAAGCTCACCCAGGCCTTTGGCGAGATCCTGCTGGAGCTCGGCCGCAAAGGCGCCTGGGTGGTGCATGGCAGCGCAGCCGGCGGGCAGGGCATGGATGAGCTGTCCACCCTGGGCCTCAATGACGTGTGCCAGCTTGCCGACGGCCGCCTTGCCCGCATGCAGGTCGATCCCAAAACCCTTGGCTTTGGCAAGGCTGCGCTGCAGGACCTCGTCGGCGGCGACGCCGCCGAAAACGCGGCCATTCTCGAAGGCGTGCTCTCCGGCGCCATCAAGGGACCGAAGCGCGACATCGCCGTGCTCAATGCCGCCGCCGGCTTTGTCATCACAGGCACGGTGGCAGACCTGCCCGCAGGCAAAGCTTTGGCGGAAGATCTGCTGAACCGTGGTGCCGCCCATGCCAAACTGCGCGCCATGCAGGACCTCGTATAGCAGGCTGTGAGGGGGTGTTTGCTTAAGATGTCTTAAATTCCTGCGAGACAGCCCCCGGGGAGATGTTACAATGGGGCGCCGCGCGCCGTTTTTCTCCCGCTCATGCCCGACCCAAGAGAAGTGCTTCAATACGCCCAAAAGGTGCCCTCCAGCATGTGGGCCACGGGCGTTATTGTCGGCTTCATCGCCTTCGCCGCAGGCCTGGCTTTTGCCAAGGGCGTGGTGAGGCAGATCGTTGGTGTCGCATCGCTCGCGGTTTCCGTGTGGGCGGCCTGGTATGTGTTCATGCACCGGGTGCAGATTTTCGGTGCCACCGGCATGACCATGACCACCAACCGGCTCATGGTCCTCTCCGCCGCCGCCGGTGTGCTGGCCTACTTTTTCTGCCGCATCGGCACTTATCTACTGGCCACCTTTGGCGTCTTGAAACTGCTGGGTGGTCTGACCGGCTGGAAAGGCCTCGTCGTCAGCTTTGTCCCCTCCGGAGTGCTGTTGTGGCTCGGCAGCATGGTTCTGCGTGTTGCCGGCAGCCTCTATGGCATGGAGAACGCCGCCGAGATCGTCAAAAAAGGCGGAGAGATTGAGAGCCAGGGCAAGTCCCTCCTCTACAGCCTCAGCCAGCGCATCGACAACAGCCTCATCGGCGGCATCGCCAAGAAGCTGGACCCCTACGACATCAAGCCCACGGCCAATCTCGCCCGCCTGCTGATCCTGTGGCCCGAAGGCACCATGTGGCAGCGTCTGGCTGCGGAAAGCCCTGCCACCGCCAATGCGCTAAACCACCCCCTCATTGTCGATCTCGGCTACGACAAGGATGTCCGCAGGGCCATTGAGCACAGGGACTTCGCCGGGCTCATGCAGATGAAGAAGATCGAAAACGTGGCCAACCACCCCGACCTTCAGCCCATCCTCGGCGGCCTCGCCCTGGAGCAGGCCATGGACTCCGTCGTCTACCAGCGCCCGCAGCCGGTGAGGCTGCATCAACAGCATTGACGAAAGAGAAGGGCAAAAAAGCCAGGCCGCTGCCTCAATCGATCTCGTATTCCACCTCCACGATCACCCGCACGATCTTGCGCTCCGGTGTGGCCTCGTCTCGATCGACGACCTGAAACCAGCCTTGGGAGGCGTTGAGCAGCCTGCCGAGTCTGGTGTTGGAATCACGGGCAAACTGCTCCCCTGCCACCCGCGCGTTCTTGGTGGCCTCCTCGATCATGCCCGGTTTGACGCTGTTCAGATCCTCAAAGAAAAAACGCGGATCGCTCACTTGCCCCAGCATCAGCCCTTTGCGCATCAGGGTGCTGGTGGCGGAGACGGCCGGTTTCACGGCCTGCACTTTCTGCGTGCGCAGCAGCACGGACTGCGAGGCGCTGAAGCGTGCCGCCGGTGCCTGCGCGTCCTTGTCCCGCGTCTCCATGCTGTGGTCACGGAGCGTGGGCGGCTGCAGCGCGACGTCTGCCTCATCAAAGCCTGCTTCCTTGAGAAAGGCCTGCACCAGGGCCGCCCCGTCAGCCAGTTTTCGGTCCACCTCCGCCAGCTGGTCGTCCGTGGCAGAGTAGCTCAAGGTCCAGATGGCAATGCTGGCAGGCACCTCCCGCTCCGCGAGGCCTTTCACCGCGATTTTGCTGGTCTTGTTATGCCCCAGAATGCCCTGGCCGACAAAATAGCCGCCCAAGGCGATGCCGACGGCCAGACAGAGCGCGGAAAGAAGGGAGCTCGATTTCATGCGGTTGTTTTACCATGAAGCATTCTCTGTTTGGTAAAAAGCACGTAAAAAACCTCCAACCCCGCGTTGCCCCCGCCCCACCTCTCGCTTTCCTAACAGACCGCCTGACGTTAGCTTCCCTGGTCATTCGTCATTCGCCATTCTGATTTCGTCATTCCTTTCCGCATGCCCAAATACATTGTCACCATCGGCCTTGAGGTCCACGCCCAGCTCACCACGCGCAGCAAGATGTTCTGCGGCTGCCCGGTGGAGTACGGCGCGGAGCCGAACACCCACACCTGCCCCACCTGCCTGGGCCTGCCGGGTGCGCTGCCCGTGCTGAACCAGGCCGCCATCGAGAAGACCATCCTCACTGGCATGATGCTCGGCTGCGAGACCCCGCCCGTGGTGAGCTGGGACCGCAAAAACTACTTCTACCCGGACATGCCGAAGAACTACCAGCTCACGCAGATGCCCTTCCCGCTCTGCCTGGGCGGCGGCGTGCCGCTCTATGATCTGGCCTATCCCAAGGACGCGCAGAAGAGCATCGCCAATCCCGGCAAAGTGGTGAAGCTCACCCGCATCCACCTCGAGGAGGACGTCGGCAAGTCCACCCACCACGACAAGTTCACCGCCATCGACTTCAACCGCGCCGGCACCCCCCTTATGGAGATCGTCAGCGAGCCGGACATCGACAGCGCCGAGGAGGCCTTCGCCTACATCACCAGCCTGCGCCAGATCCTCATCTACGGCGGCGTCAGCGACGCCGACATGGAGAAGGGCAACATGCGCTGCGACGTGAACATCTCCGTCCGCCCCGAAGGCCAGAAGGAGCTTGGCGTGAAGATCGAGCTCAAGAACATCAACTCCATGAGCGCCGTGCGCCGCGCCATCAAGGCCGAGACCGAGCGTCAGATCGACGTCTTGGAAGGCCGCTGCGGCACCGAGAAGCTTATTCAAAGCACCCGCCGCTGGGACGACGACCTGGGCGAGACCACGCTCATGCGTACCAAGGAAGACGCGCACGACTACCGCTATTTCCCCGATCCCGACCTCCTCCCCGTCCGCACCGCCGATCTTGTGGCCAAGATGCGCCCGCTCGTCCCTGAGCTGCCGCACGAAAAGCGCGCCCGCTTTGAGAAAGACTACGGCTGCAGCGCCTACGACGCCGGCGTGCTCTCCAGCGAGAAGGAGCTCGCCGCCTGGTATGAGGCCGCCGTCGCCGCAGACACCAGTGTGCCCGCCAAAAAGGTCGCCAACTGGGTCATCAACGACCTCCTCGGCGTCCTCAACGACCGCTCACTCACCATCACCGAATGCCCTGTGAAGCCAGCCGCCCTCAGCGCCCTGGTCGCCACCGTGGAGGCCGGCAAGATCTCCAACAACCAAGCCAAGGAAGTCTTCGCCGAAATGTTCGAGTCCGGCAAATCCGCCGCCGAAATCATCAAGGCCAAAGGCTTCGAGCAGGTCAGCGACACCGGCGCCCTCGAGGCCATCGTCGAGCAGATCCTCGCCGCCAACCCCGACAAAGTCGCCGAGGTCAAAGGCGGCAACGAAAAGGCCATGAACTGGTTCACCGGCCAGGCCATGAAAGCCAGCCAGGGCAAGGCCAACCCGAAGATGGTGACGGAGATTGTGCGGAAGAAAGTGCTCGGTTAGGTGCTTCACGGCGGTGAAGAAACCCGCATGCTTCCGCCTATGAGCCGTTCACTGATCCCCATTGTTTGCACCGTTGTCTTTGGGGGCATCGGGTTGTGGTGGACCTGCCAGCGAGAGGATGTGGACAAGACCTCCGCCATTGTGGGACACTGGGAATCTCCTCCAGGAGGCATTCATTTCGACGCGGCCGAATCGGGTGCCTTCCAGCTCGACATCATGCACACCTTCTTCTTCGGAAAGTGGAACATGACAGATGCGGGTTCGTGGAGGCTGCGGTTTTACGATCTTTCAGGCGATGAGCCGCTCATGAATGATTCCACGGGTGTGGGCCAGGCAACTCTGCATGGCCAGGGTGGAGATCGGAAGCTCGACCTCGTCATGCCGGATGGCGGCAAGCTGACCTTTAAACATGAGGGGCCACCCAGTCCTGTGGATCTGGATTTTTAGGCGGGCAGACAAGAGTCATCCATGCTCTGCGGCCCTAAACTTTCGAAGCAGCCCCGCAAAGAGGAGCAAAAGGAAGGCAGCAGCCACGCCGAGGATGATGATCTCCAGGCTCATGAAACTCTCGGCAGGCGCGCGGACGGGCAGCTTCTCCCATGAGGCTTTGTCGAACACGGGGGACCAGCTGTACCATCCTGCGTCATCGGGTGTTTCTCTGGGCCGCGTGCCTGAGGAGGGAATGTGATGCTCCTTCTTCTCCAACGCATTCCTCAGGCTGGTCAGTTCAGAATCGCCACTGCTCCTGCCATCAGGAATCTCCCGGGCGGTTTGGGCGAGTTTTGCAGCCGTTTCCGAGTCCCATGAATTGAGATGACGGATGCCAGCCTGGACAATGCCATCCCTGACCCACGCGATGCCGGTGTCGTCGGACCGATTGTGCATGATCGCCTCAGGACTCAGCAGTTTTGAGATGATAAGGCACTGGGAGACACGCGAAAGCTCTTTGCCTTGGGCGGATGCAAGAAGGGCGATGGCAAGGTTCCGCCGGTCATCACGCGGGTTTTCTGCGAGCACCGAAAACACCGTCTCCAGCCGCTCCATGGCCGGGGGAATCTTTTCAGGGTAGTAGGGCTGAGAGGACACCTGCCTGAACGCCTCGATTTCCCGGACGACCTGCTCGTCAGACAAAGGCGTGCGGATGCGAAGCAGCGCCATCAGGCCGCAGCGCACCTGCTGGCCCACGTAATACGGAGATGTCGGCAAGGCTGCCTTTGCCTCCAGGTGGCGAATGCGGCGGACGAGAGCCTCCTGCACCTCGGCAGGGCGGGCCTTGTAATAGCTGGCTCCAGCAGAATGCAGCACGAAGGAGACACTGGTGAGGTATTCGGCGGCCTCGTCCGCGTTGGCTGGCTGGGAGTCTGGCTGGAGCAGGCGCTGGATCTCCGGAAGCAGATCCAAAGACAGCAGGTCATTGGACGCGGCTTCGCCTGACATAGATATGCCAATGGCCAGCATGACCTCACCCGGCCGGCCGACCTGAAAGCGGTCCTCGTATTCCCTCGTCTGACCCACGCCGACCTTTCCATTGATGACCTCCTGGACTGTGGCCCGCCATTGTCGCTCGCTGCTTTTTTCGAGCACCTTGACCACAGCGATGTGCTCTGCCGAAGGCACGGCGGTATGAAAATGGTTTTCAATCCGGCACCAGGGACAGGAAAATGCCGCTCCTGCCGCCGCCCACGCGAGCAGGAGGTGGAGGGTCATGGTGCGTGCGAAAGACATGGAAATTACCGCCGCCAGACAGGCTAGCGGTTTCGCCGCCGCGAGACAAGCCCCCACAAACCCCTTGCACCTCCCCCAGGGTCGGCTATTCTCCGCGCCCTTTTTCAGACCACCCCAGCCCCTTCCAGTATCATGTCTCAGCATAGCAGCCTCAAGTCTTCCGGTTCTGTCGGCACCAAGCGCAGTGTTCTGAAGCGCGGCGAACGCATCAAGCTTCTCAAGGCCCGTGGCCTGTGGAAGGAAGGCCGTCTTCCGACCAACCTGCCAAAGACCAAGCCGGAATAAGGCTGTCTTTTTCTTCCAGTGCGTCTTAACCGATATTTGAGCCAGTGCGGCGTGGCCTCACGCCGTGGCGCGGAGGAGATCATCCTCGGCGGGCGTGTGTCCATCAATGGACACGTCATCACCGAGCTGGCCACCCAGGTGCAGCCGGAGGACAAGGTGGTCGTGGATGGCTCCCCCGTCCGTGCCGAGCTGCCGGTCGTCATCGTTCTCAACAAGCCCAAAGGCTACATCTGCTCCCGTGGCGACACGCATGAGCGGATGACGATCTACGACCTGCTGCCGCTCAAGTTTCAAAACCTGCACCACGTCGGCCGCCTCGACAAAGACAGCGAGGGCTTGATCCTCCTCACCAATCGCGGCGACCTCTCCCACCGCATCATCCATCCCAGCCAGGGGGCGGAAAAGGAATACGAGGTGGTCGTGGATCAGGCGATGACCATCGACACGATGGCAAAAATGGCCAAAGGCATGCTGACCGAGGAGGGCTACGCCCGTGCGGAGCGTGCCTGGCTGGACGGCGCATATAAAGCCCATGTCGTGCTGAAGCAGGGCCTGAAGCGCCAGATCCGCCTCATGTTTTACCACCTCGGCTACGAGGTTGTGCGCCTCACCCGCATCCGCATCGGCTGGCTGCAGCTTCGCGGCCTGTCCAAAGGCGGCTGGAAGGAGCTCACCCCCACCGAGGTGGAGCGTTTCTTCAAGGCCGAGGCCCAAAAAGGCCGTGAGCCACCGCCCAAGATGCCCAAGGATGCCGTGAAGCGTCCCAACCGCTACGCGCCTGTCCGCGAGGCTCAAGATGACTCCTGGGACGATGGCGAAGAAGCACCCCGCGCGCAGTCCAGCGAGCGTGCCCCAGGCCGGCGCGCCCGCAAGACCGCCGCCGCCAAGCGTGCCGCAGGCCCTTCCAGTTCCGGCAAACCTGCCGCCAAGCGCGCCTTCAAGCGGCCACGCTCAGGCGAAACGGAGCAGGGCGGAAGATCACCGGGCCGCTCAGGCTCGAAGCCAGCTCGCCGTCCAGCTCCACCGGAGGGACGCCGGGGCCCTCGGGGTCCGCGCTCACGGTAAATTCCCTGGCCTGGAGGTAGTCCAGGTCCTCGCACTCCGTGTAGCCGTCCAGCAGCATGCCGCGCAGCAGTTGCAGAAATTCCATGCCCCCCAGCCCGCGGAAGATGATCAGGTCCAGCAGCCCGTCCGTGTTTGACGCGTCGCGGAAGAGGGGAAACGGCCCCCCATAGTGCTTGCCGCTGCCGATCAGCACCACGGTTCCCAGCATCGGCGCCTTGCCTGCGATCTGCACGCTCAGCGTCGGCGGTGGCCGCAGCAGCACGTTCACCGCGCTCATCACATAGCTTAGTGGACCGTACTTTTTCTTCTGCTCCCAGGAGGTTTCCTGCACGATTTGAGCGTCCAGCCCCACCCCGCCCAGCTGCACAAAGTAGCGGTCATTGGCCATCCACAGGTCGATCTCACTCCGGCTCCCGGCCGTGACGCGCCGCCAGCATTCCACGATGTCCTTGCCCGGCAGCTTCAGCTCCACGGAGAAAACATTCATCGTCCCCAGCGGCAGCACGCCCAGCGCGGTGTGTGGTGTCCCCGGGGCGCGGCGCGCATTGGACCGGCAGATCCCTTGCAGGATCTCGTTCATCGTGCCGTCCCCGCCTGCGGCCACCACCAGTTCATGCCCTTCCTCCGCCAGCCGTTTCGCGATCACCGCCGCATCGCCGGGACCTGTCGTCAGGTGCAGCTCCGGGGCAGGGGAGAGCTGGCGCAGCGCGTTTTCGAGCGCGGCTGCCTTGGTGCTGCGCGCCGCAGGATTCAGAATGACCGGAATGGGCATGGGATTGGGGGCCGCATTCATGCCACGTTGCGACGTGTTCGCAAAGCGTCATCGGTGGCGCTTGTGAAACTTTTCACAAATTCGGGTTGCCCCTCTCCACACGGCCCCGATAATCATCTTTAGCCCCCCTTTTTTCCGCTCATGCCCGCCCCTGCTGAAGCTCCTGCCGCCACGCCCGCCGCACCACCGCCTGCCGATCTGGTGAATGTGCAGATTGACGGCGTCTGGCACAAGTTCCCCAAAGGCACCCGCATGATCGAGGCGTGCAAGCAGGCCAAGAAGGAAGTCCCCCACTACTGCTACCACACCAAGCTCTCCTCCCCCGGCAACTGCCGCATGTGCCTGGTGGAGATGGGCATGCCCCCGCGCCCCGTCCCCGGCACCGAGCCGGAGAAGGACGAGCACGGCATGCCAAAGATCGGCTGGATGCCCCGCCCCGTCATCGCCTGCGCCAATACCGTGGCCGAGGGCATGGGCATCCGCACGGACTCCATCCTCACTCAGGAATGCCGCAAGGGCGTGATGGAGTTCCTCCTCATCAACCACCCGCTCGACTGCC
>CAZPSQ010000085.1:0-19826 GCA_964588755.1 uncultured Prosthecobacter sp.
GACAAGGACGGCAACCTCATCACCGACATCCCTGGGGTGAAGTGCACCAACCAGAACAACCGCCCCTACCAGCAGGGCATGATCTTCCGCTGCGAGCTGGATGGCTCCAATGTCGAAGTGCTGGCCTGGAACTTCCGCAACAACTGGGAAGTGGCCGTGGACAGCCACGGCACACTCTGGCAGTCCGACAATGATGACGACGGCAACAAGGGCGTGCGCATCAACTACGTGATGGAGTTCGGCAACTACGGCTATGCCGACGAGATGACCGGCGCAGGCTGGCAGACACCGCGCCTCAACCTGGAAGCGGAGATCCCACAACGCCACTGGCACCAGAACGACCCCGGCGTGGTGCCGAACATGCTCATCACTGGCGCAGGCAGCCCCACCGGCATGCAGGTGTATGAAGGAAACCTTCTCCCGAGCATCTTCCACGGCCAGCCCATCCACTGCGATGCCGGGCCGAATGTGGTGCGCGCCTACGTGACGCAGCCGGATGGCGCTGGCTACAAGGCGGAGATCGTCAACATCCTGGAGGGTGCCCGCAACCGCTGGTTCCGCCCCAGCGACGTGGCCGTGGCTCCGGATGGCTCCTTGATCGTGGCAGACTGGTACGACCCAGGCGTGGGCGGCCACGGCATGGGGGATGTGACACACGGGCGTTTGTTCCGTGTGACCACGAAGGCGGGTTTAAAGTTTCACGTTCCGAGTTTCAAGCTGGACACGGCCGAGGGCGCCATTGCTGCGCTAAAGTCACCAAATGAAGAGGCTCGTTTCTTGGCCACGCGGGCATTGATCAGCATGGGCGCGAAGGCCATCGACGCAGAGAAGGCGCTGTTTGAAGATAAAAAGGCAGAACCCCAGCATCGGGCACGCGCTTTGTGGCTGTGGTCGCGGGAAGCTCCGGAGGAAGCCATCGCCGCCGGCCTGAAAGACGACGACGCCAACATCCGCGTCACTGCCATCCGCGCCGCGCGCCAGCTCTGGCAGCAAAAACAACCGGAAAAGCTGCGCGAGATGATCACCCGGCTGCTCGAAAGCAAAGAGTCAGACCCCGGCTTTGCCAAAAACAATGCCGACGCCGCCGTGCGCCGTGAACTGGCCATCGCGCTGCGATTTGACGGAAGCGAGGAGGCCAGCCTGCTGTGGGCAAGCTTGTATGTGACCTTGTCTCCCGATGACAAATTGATGTTTGAAGCCCTTGGCATCGGTGCTGACCTGCACTGGGAATCCCGGCTGCAAATCGTGGCCACACCCCATCTGGAACCCCGTAGCCAGCTCGCCATCGCGCAGTTCTTGCTCAGAGGCCGGCATGTCTCCGGCATTCAAAACATCACCGACATTCTCATTCATTCCGAGGACGTTGAGTTGGACGCCGCCGCCTCGGCCTGGGTGGCGCAGCATCAGATCGCCTTCTTACGCGCTCTCCAAATCCTCCAGTCCAAGCACCCCAAGGAAGTGGCAGACGCGGCCCTCGCCATCTTTCTCAAAGCCGACAACGAAACCGCCCTGGCTTCTACTGCATTGCTAGACCGTCATTCAATCACATCTAACGCTGAAGCGAAGGCTCGCCTGGATGCGCTGCTGAAGCCCGTTGTTGGCAAGCCGGAGTTCATCACGCTGGTGGAGAAGCTGAATCTCACGGGCTTTGAGAAGGAGCTGCTGGACTATATCACGGCAAACCCGGGCGCTCCAGAGTCCGTGAACGCCGCGCGCCTCATCGCGGCAGATGTGAGCGGGGCGCAGCGTTTCCTCAAGAATGCGGATGCCGCCTCTGCCAAGGCTCTCATCGCCGCCCTGGGCCGCGTGAGCGACCGCCCTTCCGTGGCCGTCATGAGCCAGCATTTCTGGAATGAGAAGCGCGAGGACGTGCGGCAGGTGCTGATCGACTCCCTGGCTCTCAGTGGTGAGGGCAGCCGCGTCATCCTGCGCTGGAACAGCGAGGGCAAGCTGCCCGTCGAGGTGAGAGATCAGGCCGCCCTGGCCCTCAGCCGCAGCACGGATGGAGGCATCCGCGACCAGGCCAGCAAGGAACTGCCGCTGCCCGCAGCGCAGGGACTCGCCAATTTCCCAACGCTGCCCGAACTGCTGCGGCTGAAGGGCGACGCCACCAAAGGCACGCAGATGTTCATGCAGGCCGGATGCGTGGCCTGCCACCGCGTGAAGGGGCAGTATGTGGACTTCGGCCCCGACCTCAGCCAGATCGGCGGCAAGCTGTCTGCCGAGGGGCTTTTCACCGCCGTGCTGTATCCCAGCGCCGCCATCGAGCACAGCTTCATCGGCCAGCAGATCACCACCAAGGAAGGGCTGACGCTGCTCGGCTACGCCATCAGCGAGACCGACGAGGAACTGACCCTCCGCATCGCGGGCGGAGCCTCCCAGCCCGTGAAGAAGGCCAGCATCACCAAGAAGGAGGAGATGAAGCTGTCCCTCATGCCTCCAGGCCTGGCCGCCACCATCGGCGCACAGGGCCTGGCCGACCTTGTCGCGTGGCTACAGACGTTGAAGTAAGTGGCTGCCAACCTTCTTTTTCACGCCGCCTTTGACATTTGCGCCAGACTTGCCTTTGTCCGGCTGTGCACCGCATGCGGGTGTAGTTCAATGGTAGAACACGAGCTTCCCAAGCTTGATACGTGGGTTCGATTCCCATCACCCGCTCCACCCAGGCCCTCAAAGCCGCTTTTACTGGGGTGGCGATGAGAGCGATTAGGAACCTCGCTTCTCCAGCAACAAGCCTGAGTAACCGCCCGGCAGCACCACCCGGCCCTTCCAGAAGGTGGGCGCGTAGGGGCTGCTGTTGAGGTCGATGCGCTTCAGCAGCCTGGGATTGGATCTGTCGGAAAAGTCGTAGATGCGGATGTTTCTGAAGATGCGGTTTAAGACAGCGAGCTTCCCGGTTGCGGCATCATAGTCCGGCAGGCCTTCCCATTCGTTTTTTGGGAAAAGCGAACGGCTGAGAGGCGTGTCGTCAGGGACGTCGGGGTCGAGTTCCTTTTGGCTCGGAAATTTGGAGATCTTCAGCTCCCGGGTGGCAGTGGGTTTTTCGGGGTTGAAGAAGGCATAGCCGCTGGCGCGGTTGACGAAGATCTCATCGCCAACGGCGGCGACGCCTCCGGTTTGGGAGCAGAGCGGAAAGGTGTCATACCAGATGTCTTTGGGCTTTTTCTCGCCGAGATCGAAAACCATGAGTCCACCGACATGCCGGGAGAGGCCGAAGTAGCGGCCTTTGGCGAGTTTTTGCGCGGCGTAGCTGCCATAAAGAAGCTGCCCGCCGGACTTGCTGAAGACCACCTCCGGGTTGGCGAGGTCGGAGAAGTCCACGAAGTCCATACGGGTGCCGGCTGAAGAGGCCGCAATCACTTCCTTGCCTTCAAAGGCCCAGAGGTATTGGACAAAGGTGTAGCTGTCCCCCGGCAGTTTTCGAAGGCGGCTGATTTCCTCGATTTGGGTGGGTGACTGGATCTGATAAACGCCGATGCCATTGGCGCCCTCCGCGACGTAGAGGCGGTCGCCAGAACGCTTGATGTCGGCAGCGTAAGGAATCTCAATGCGGCCGATCTGGGTGATTGCGTCGTCGCTGAGCTGATAGATTTTCACCCCGTCCCAGACATTTGCGGTGTAGGCGAAATCGCCATGCAGGGCCACTCCACGGGTGGAATTGCTGAGTTCGGAGCCGGAGGAGATAAAACCGTCTTCACGGCCCGGATAAGGTGTTGCGGGGAGCTGTGGCGGCGGGCCAAAGTCCCGCGGCTCGGGCTTGGCGATGCCGGGAAACTCCGCCAGGTAGATGCCGGTGTAGTTGCCAGACATGTAGAGCACCCCGTCCCCAACGGCGATGGAGGAAATGGGGTCGCCCTGGGGGATGGCTGGGTCCATGATTTGTTTGAAGGGGACATGAACAGCGGGGTTTTCAGGATCGGATTTGGGCAGGACGAGGTTGCCGATGATCCTGGGTTTTTTCAGGTCTGCGATGTCCAGAACAAAGAGGCCGTTGGTGGTGTCCGAGGCAAAACAGTGGTTGCCGGAGATGCGCGGCGTCCAGTAGTCGCAAGGGGCGAGGTAGTACGTGGGAAAAGCGATTTTGGAAAGCTTGACCGGCTTGGCCGGATCGGAAATGTCAAAGATGTCGAGCCCGTGCCCCGCGCCGTGTTTCCCCTCCTCGGGGCCGCTTTTTTTATGCTGCCCGGTGGAGGCGAAGAGGATGTTGCCGCGGATGGTCATGCCATCGCCATAACCGTCGAGCTGGATGACCGAGATCGGTTTCGGGTCGAGCAGATTGGAGACATTGATCACCGTCACCTCACCGCTCGACCAGTCTCCACTGAACAGCAGGCCTTTGCCGTAGCAGGTGGACTGGGACTCATCCGTGCGAAGAGTGGAGAGATGTTTCATCTTCGCCGGATCGGAGACATCCACGCATTGAACGCCATAGACGCGGTTTCCGATGAAGGCCACATCACCGGCGACGTCGAGGCCTGTGGCCATCTCCACGGCGTCGAAGTTGGAGATGATTTTCGGGCTGGTTTCGTCAGAGACATCCACCGCCCAAAGGCCGCATTGGCGCGAGGTCAGGAAGGCGGTCCTGCCACGGACACAAAGCTGACGCACATTCCCCATGCCGCCGACATGGCCGAGCTTTTTCGGGTTCCTGGGGTCTTCGATGCTGTAGATGGAGAGGCCGTTGCTTTCGAGCGCGTAGAGCCGGTCGCCCACGATCTCCAGGGCGAGGCTGCCACTGGTTCCCGGAATTTTACGAAAAGGAATAGCCGGGCCGTATTCAGGCTGGGGATGCGCGTTGATGATGACGTTGAGGTCCGCGCCAGCGGCCGCGTCCTGCCCAGAAACGACAACGCCAGGAGAAAAAACCAGGGCGGCAAACAAAGAAAAAAATCGGCGGGGCTGGATCATCGCAGAAACCCGTGGACGGAAAAAATCCGCACATCAAGCGCATTGTGCCTCTCCCATGCCTCAGTTTCCCTGGGGAATGCCGTGAAGCCAGCAGCCGGAGCTTTGAACGGCGTCCGATGCTTGATAAAAAGCGTCATTCTTTGATCGTCAAATCCGCGACACTGTGCGCCCACATTCCAGACTGACGCACCTGAGAGGGGCCCTCCGCCTTCATCCCGCCACTCTTGTTTGCATGGGCACTTAGCCCACGGAATCACCCATTAAAAAATGCACCGCCCGAAAGTAATGTTTCAAAAGACGCTCACCGCTTCCGCCATGCTTCTCCTCGCAGTGGCAGACACTTGCGCGCAGGATGACCAGACGCGGCCGGAAGAAGCCGCAGCGGGAGTCGAAATCCTGCGTGATCCTGGCCTCACGCAAGGTGTGACCCAGGGCTATGCCAACCACCTCCCCCCTGCGGAGCGGGCCGACTGCCTCTCGCGCTGGACGAAGAAGGGCATCACGAATGCGCAATGGGCTTTCTGGGAAATCAGCGAGCAGTTGTACTTTGCCCACAACGCCGAGAGTCCGGCTCTGCCCCGGCCGGGTTGCTTCAGTTGGACCACGGCCAATTCGGCCAAGCAGTTTCAAATCGAAGATGGTGTGGTCCGCATGAAGTTCGACACTGCGAAAGAATGGCGCGAAGGCGGCAGCCTGAACCTGCCGGACAAGGAGGGGCGGAAGCCGAAATATGGCGATCCTAACACTGTGTGGCCGCATTTCCTCATCGGACAGCATTTTGCCAAGGACAATGCCCCCCGCACGGTTCTCTCAGAAGAAGCAAAGCTGGGGATCGATCGCCACCCTCGGCTTCGGTTTGGGATCGACATTCGTTTGAACCGCCTGCGGAAAAGCAGCGCATGGGATCATCAGAAGGAATACGGAGCCTCGAATCATGCCATCTTCTACATCGCCTTTGTCGTGATGCCGCGCAGCGCCTCGCGGCTCGCGGAGGGGGGCAAGTTCTACATGCTCGTTCCAGCCATCTATTCCGAGGGGGGCGAGAAGCACGTCCCAGGCTCCGCACCTTGGCTCGGGCTGGACCAGTTTGGTGACGGTGTGTACTTCTCAGGGGCGCATCCAACGCTGAAGGCCGGCGAGTGGGTGCCTTACGACATTGATGTCAAGCAGCTCATCCGCGAAGGTCTGGCTGCAGCGACGCGACAAAGCATTGCCCAAAAGAAGGCCCGGGAATACCGTGCGGAGGACTACTGGCTGGCCTGCATGCTGGCGGGCTGGGAAATCTGGGGCGGGTTCGACACAGACATTGAGTTTAAGAACATGTCTCTGCGCGGCAGCCCGGCAGGCCATTGAACGCCACGCTCCCGGTGCCTGCCTCCCAGCCCGCCCGGCATCGCCGCCATCTCATGAGCCGTCATCCAGCGCCGACGCATGCCAGCCGACCCGGGCTCCCTCAAAGAGGGCTTTGCCACGATGGGCTGGATTGGGGGACCAGGCGCTGCTGTCGTGCGGACGCTGAACGCAGCCGCACAAACCAGTCAGGAGCACCAGGAGGAATGTCTTCATGCGGCATCCTTCATGCGACCTGCGCACGCGTCGAATCTTTTCGGCGGCTGAAGCCGCAGGGTGGCGGTGGCAGGCATCATCTGAAAAGAGACGCCGCTGGCGCAAACGGGTTGGCTGGCGCCGGCTGCTGTGGCGAGGTGAAGACTGACCGCTTCACCTCGGCGGACGGCGGTGTCACCGGCTCCTTCAGCAGGTCCCTCATCGTTTTCAGCAGCGTCTCAGCCGAATAAGGCTTGGAGATGAAGTGCTTCACCCCGACGCTCGCAGCCCTGGCCACCATGCTGTTGGCGTTCAAGCCGCTGGCGGCCACGATGCGGACCTGCGGGTTCATGCGCATCAGCACCTGGATGGTGGAGGGGCCGTCCACGATGGGCATCATCATGTCGGTGATCACAGCGCCGACCTCATGTTTGTGCGAGGCATAGAGCGCGACGGCCTCGGCCCCGTCACAGGCCAGCAGCACCCGATAGCCGAAGGCCTCCAGCGTGTGCTGGGCGATCTGGCGGATGGCGGACTCGTCATCAATGACGAGGATGAGCTCCCCGCATCCGCGTGGCAGCTCGTTCTCCTCAATGATGGATGTGCTTTCGGCGGACCGTGCGCCTTCGAGCGCGGGAAGATGAATGCGGAACTTTGTGCCCACGCCCACCTCGCTGTAGACGCGCACAAAGCCGCCGTGGCTTTTGATGATGGCCATGCTGGTGGAAAGGCCCAGCCCCGTGCCTTTGCCCAGCTCCTTGGTGGTGAAGAAGGGCTCAAAGATGCGGTCGATCACCTCGGGCGGCATGCCAGTGCCGGTGTCCTCCACCTGGATGACGATGTAGGGCCCCTGCTTCGCCTCGGAGTTCATGCCGGCATAGTGCCTGTCCAGCACCACGTTGGAGGCGGTTAGCGTCAGGGTGCCTCCCTCGGGCATCGCGTCACGCGCGTTGACGCAGAGATTGAGCAGCACCTGATGCAGCTGCGTGGCATCCCCCTGCACCGTCCACAAGTCCTCCTGGATGTCGGCCTGAACGCGGACGGATTTCAAAAAGGTCTCGTTGCTGATTTTTTCGATCTCCGCCAGCAGCCGTGTCATGTGCACCTCCGCCTGCTCCCCCTCCACGCCACGCGCAAAGGACAGCACCTGCCGCACCATGGCCGCGCCGCGTTTGGCGCTGGTGCCTATGGTTGCCAGCATGCTGAGGCGTTTAGGATCAGTCTCCTTGATCTTCAACAGCTCGATCGACATCATGATCGGGGCCAGCACGTTGTTCAAATCATGGGCGATGCCCCCTGCCAGCGTGCCGATGCTCTCCATGCGCTGGGAGCGCAGGGCCAGGCGCTCATTCTTCAGGCGCTCGGTGATGTCACGCTTCACAGCCACATAGTTGACGATCCGGCCGCCGGCGTCGCGGATGGTGGAGATGTGGGCTTCCTCCTCGTAGGTGGAGCCATCCTTTTTGCGATTGATGAAGCGCCCCTCCCACGCGTCCCCACGGGAAAGCGTGGCCCACATGTCCGCGTAGAAGGCGGCGTCGTGCTTTCCGCTTTTCAGGAAACGCGCATTCTGTCCGGTCGCCTCCTCCCGGCTGTAGCCCGTGCAGCGCTCGAAGGCGGGATTCACATACACGATCCTGGCCTGCGGATCAGTGATAACCACCGCCTCCAGACACTGCTCCACCGCCATGGCCAGCCTGGCGTGGGACTCCTCCACCCGTTGCCGCTGCGTGATCTGGCGCTCCAGCTCCTTGTTGACAGCCTCCATTTTTTCCCGGGCCTCCACGGCCTCCTCCATCATTCGCAGCGCGGTCTGGCTGGCGGCCTCCAGATCCCGTGTGCGCTCCGTCACACGCTGGTCCAGGTCTGCGTTCGTCAGCTCCAGCCGGGCCTGCCGCTCCGCATTGGCAAACATCTCCGGCAGGCTTTCGCGGATGGAAAGGATGAGGAAGATGTCCTCAAAGATCACCCAGGCGGCGTGCTCCAGCCACCGCCAGTGGCTGGCCACCTCGATGCCATAGACCGTCTCCGGCGCGAACATGCCGCGCAGCAGATGGTCCAGCGCCGTCACCACCGTGGCGGTGGCCAGCACTTTGACATCCCTGTAGCAGGCCAGGAATGCCAGCGAGCCAAAGACGTGGAAGTGCCCCTCGATCCGGCCGCCCAGCAAGTGGATGAACAGGGCGGACGTCAGCATCTGCCCCACCGCGATGGCATGCCGCGTCAGCACCGAGCCCGGCCGGTTCAAGGCCAGAAAAATGGGCACACTGGCAATGATGCCTCCCAGAAACACCGCAGCCCACACGTGTGGGTTGACCTGGCTCTGGGCACCTGCCCAGGTCTCGGGTGAAAGGATGATTGCAAAAGCGATCCCTGCCAGCCATTGCAGGCCCATCAGTCCGGCGAACATCCGGTCCGTGCGGACCCAGATCTCATGCTGGTGCTGGCGGAACAACTCCTCGGCGCGTTGCCTCCCATCCCTTGTGGACATGACGTTCACCGCCGGTTCTGAGGCGCTCCGCCCATGCAGCATTGATGCATCATGACCTTGCGGCCAGACCCGGCCTGCGGATGAGAGAAGAAACTTCATGATTGAGGACGGAGGCCAGGGGTGGGAGCAGAGGTCGAGCCGGCACCAGACAAGGCGCAGCCAAACACCGGGGTTTCAACTTTTTGAAGATTTGCGCCGTGCAGCAGGGTCAGCACGGCGGAACGCCCTGCGTTATCTCCTGAGTGACCACGGGCGCTGGTGATGCCGCCGTTGAAAACACAGCGTCCGTCGCGGTCGTAAAGCAGGGTTTGTCCGGAGACGCTGGCGTTGAACCGCACAGCCTCCACGCCACCTTCGTCGCCCGCCACAGAGACACCGGGAATCTGCCCAGCGCTGCGCCACAGGTCAGTATGGGCCCATGCCTCAGGCTCGCCGTCAGGCCGGTAAAACCATACTTGCGCCTGCACCAGCCCTTTGGCCTTGGCCATGATCCACCCTATCTCCCCCACCGTGGCGCGGCTGCAGGGGCAGCGCGGGTGGATGAAGACAACCAGGGTGGTCTGTCCAGCAGCCGGCACAACCGTGCATTTTGCAGGCCAAACTTCAGGCGCTGCATTCTGGATTCCTGCCGTCCCTGAATAGTGCCACATCCAGCCTAAACCCGCGCTTACCATCAACAGCCAAACGAGTCCGATCCACAGAGTCAGGTGCCCCTGGTGATGCCGAAGGACTGACGACTGTTCCGCTAGGGCGGATATGGAAGCGCGCGTTTCTATTGAATGCTAAATTTATGATATTTATCATATCATAAGGCAATGATTTACCTCAACCATCAAATCACTAAATAGATATTAAAGTCTGTTCATGATGGCTTTGGGCCGCCCCTATCCGCTTCTCCAGTGGGGAGATCACCGGGCGTCGAGCTGGTGCCGCTTGCGTTTGCGGTAGAGCGTGGCGGCATCTATGCCCAAGACTTTGGCGGCCTCGTCAAGAGAGCTTGTGCTGGCCATGATGCGGCGGATGTGCTCGCACTCCAGCGTCTCGATGCTGACCCGCTGCCCCACTTGCGCGCCCGGCTCGCTGCCATTCAAACTGCCATGATGTGACGGCTCAGGCAGCTCACGGGGACTGATCTGGTCACCCTCCGCCAGGATGACGGCACGCTCGATGGCGTTGCGCAGCTCACGGATGTTCCCCGGCCAGGAGTGGGCACGCAGCGCATGGGCAGCCTCCGGCGTGAAGCCCCGCACCTTCCGCCCGAACTGGCTGGCAAAGAATTTGAGAAACTTGTCCGCGTAGGGCTGCAGGTCCTCTGGCCGCTCGCGCAGGGGGGGCATCTCGGCGGAGATGACATTGAGCCGGTAAAACAGATCCTCACGGAAACGGCCTTCGGCCACCCACTGTTTGAGGTCACGATTGGTGGCGGCAATGACGCGCACGTCGGCTTTGCGGGGGGTGTTCTCGCCTAGGCGCTCGTATTCACGCTCCTGCAGCAGGCGCAGCAGCTTCGGCTGGATCTCCAGCGGCAGCTCGCCGATTTCATCCAGGAAGAGCGTGCCGCCTTCCGCCGCCTTGACCTTGCCCCAGGTGTCCTTCAGCGCCCCGGTGAAAGAACCCTTCACATGGCCGAAGAGGTCGCTCTCCAGCAGCTCGCGGGAGAGGCTGGGGCAGCTCACCGTGACGAAAGGCTTGTCCCGCACGGCGCTGCGCTCATGGATGGCGCGGGCGATCATGGTCTTCCCCGTGCCGCTTTCCCCCAGGATGAGGATGGAGGCCTGGGTGTCTGCGGCGCGGAAGAAGACATCCAGGCTGCGCTGCAACGCTGGGTTGTGGGAGACGACCTCCGGCGGGGGGGACTGGCGGCGCACCTCCACGGTCAGCTCCTCGACCTTGCGCTCCAAAGACCGCAGGGTGGCAATGCGCTTCAGCGCCTGCCGAAGCTGGTCCGGGCTGAAGGGCTTTTCCAAAAAGTCCACGGCGCCCAGGCGGGTGGCCTCCACCGCGTTTGGGATGGTGGCATTGGCGGTGAACATGACCACATGCACGCCCGGATGATCTCTGCGGATGGTTTCGAGCGTCTGCAGCCCGTTTTCCTCCCCGAGGTAGAGGTCCAGCAGCACCAGGTCAAAGGCGGACTCCTTGAGGCTCCGCAGGGCCACGGCGCTGCTTTCGGCGGTTTCCACATAGTGGCCGGCCGCCTCAAGCGCCAGACTGGTGGCGCGGCGAATGCTGGCCTCGTCATCCACGATTAGAATATCCATGAGATCAGAAGAATGAAAAGTTGGTTGGCTGGTTGGTTGCTTGCTTGGTAAGTTCTAGTCCTCCACCCACAGGGGCAGGGCCAGACGCGCACTGGCCCCGGTGCCAGTGGCGCGATTCTGCAGGATGAGTTCCGCGCCCATGCGGTCCGCGCCACGTTTGGCGATGGCAAGGCCGAGGCCGGTGGAGGATTCGTCGCCGGTGGGCCGCGCTGACAGGCGCATGTAGTCCTGGAACATGCGGGCGTGGTCGCTGTCGCTGAAACCGGGGCCTTCGTCATCAATGCTGATGACAAGGCGTCCGCCCTCCACGCACATGTCGGCGGCCACATGGCTGCCCAGGGGCGTGAATTTGACCGCGTTGCTCATGAGGTTGTCCAAAATCTGCCCCAGGGTCAGGAGGTCCCCGCGCACATTCACCGCCTGGCCCGGGGCGTGCAGCGAGAAGGTGATGTTCTTCCGGCGCGCGGTGCGCCGCCAGCCTTCCAGCATGTCCTGGATCTGGGCGGTGCTGATGCGCACCGGCGTGATGCGCGCCATCTCCGCCTCCTGCGCGCGGCGGTCCAGGAAGCGGTTCACAAAACCCACCACCTGGTCGCAGGTGGCCACAATGTGCTGGATCAGCTCGCTGCCCGTGCTTTCCTGCCCCGGCTTGAGCTCCGCCAGGGTCTGCGCGCTGAACCGGATGGCGCCCAGCGGGTTCTTCAAGTCATGCGCCACCATGCTGATGATGTTCTCGCGCTCCCGCAGCACCCGCGCCGCCGTTTCCCGGGCACGCTGGAGGTCCACCTGATTGCGCACGCGCACCAGCAGCTCCGCCTTGTTGAAGGGCTTGGTGATGTAGTCCACCCCGCCAGCCTCCAGGCCGCGCATCATCGCCTCCGAGTCATTGGCGGCGGACACAAAGATGACCGGCAGCGCGGAGGTGTCCGGGTGCTCGCGCAGCTTCCGGCAGACCTCAAAGCCGTCCATGTCCGGCATCATGACATCCAGCAGCACCAGGTCAGGCTGGCGTGCCGCCATGCGCTGCAACGCCTGCGCGCCGCTGGTGGCGGGGATGACCTCATACCCCTCCCGTGTGAGCATGGTGCCCACGACCTGGATGTTGATGGTCTGGTCGTCCACCACCAGCACCACGCCGCGGGAGGACACGGTGGTGGCAAAAGCTGTCGTGGGAATGGTGCTGGGGTCGGTCATGATCGGGGAGAGAAAAAACGGGACAGGGGGGAGCGCGGCAGGTCAGGTCTCCTCCTGCATGGCCACTCCGGTGATGCGCTCGGCGATGATGGTGAACTCGCCCAACAACCGCTCCACCTGCTCCAAATCGAAGGCCTCCGACGCCGTCACCAGGGCGCTGGCATAGCGGCCCAGAGGCGGGCAGTCGTGGCGGGCGGCCAGCACTTGCAGGTTGCTGCCGAACGCGGCGATTTCCCGCATGGGCAGGGTGTCGCGAAGCCGCAGAATATCGCCACGCACCATTTCGGTGAGATGCTTGGCGAGCCCGGGCCAGGAGGCGGAGGTGTGGGCGTCCAGTGACTCCGTCACCGAGACCGGCATGCTGGGGCTCACCTGCTTCACCGGCGCCGGGGAGACGTGCCGCAATGTGGCATGCCCCAGCAGCGGCTCCAGCTCCTTGTAAAGCTGTCGGGCGCTGAACGGCTTGCGCAGGTACCCATTGAAAATGTTGCGGAGATGCTCGGAATCTTCCGGCAGGGATGATGCGGTCTGGGCGATGACCGGGATGGTGCGCGTGCGCTCATCCTGGTGGAGGATCTGCCGCGCCCATTTGCCGTCCATGCGCGGCATGCGGATGTCCATCAGGATGACGTCCGGCTTGGCGTGACGGGCCAGCTCCAGCGCCTCCATGCCATCCTCGGCAAACAGCAGCTCGTGATGGCTGCTGTTGAAGAAACCCGCGATGAGCTCACGGTTGGTGGCATTGTCATCAACAATGAGGATGCTGGCCGGGCGCAGCTCGTCAAAGTTGGCGTTGCGGCTGCTGGGCGGGTCCGCCTCCTTCCGGCTGACCGGCACGCCGGGCAGCGTGACGGAGAACTCGGAGCCTTTGCCCGCCTCGCTGCGCAGGGTCACCTCCCCCCCCATCAAGGCCACCAGCTTGCGCACGATGCTGAGGCCAAGACCGCTGCCATGCGTGGCGCCGCTGTTGGGCGTGGAAGCCTGCTCAAAGGGGGCGAAAACACGTGCCTGGTCCTCCACCGCGATGCCGACCCCCGTGTCTGAAACGCTGAGGCGCAGATCCCATGTGGAATCTGACACTGGCGTGGAGCTGAGCATGACCTTGACGCCGCCACGGTGGGTGAACTTGACCGCGTTGGTGACCAGGTTCAGCAGCACCTGGCGCAGCCGCAGCGCGTCCACCTCCAGCAAGGGCGGGGCGGCACCGATGATTTTTGTGTCCAGGGAGATTCCCTTGTCCATGGCCGGCTTCTTGAGCATCACGGCCACCGCCTCCACCACCTCCCGCACGTTCGTTGGCTCTGTCCTCAGCTCCAGCTTTCCTGCCTCCACCCGGGAAAGGTCCAGGATCTCGTTGATCAACTCCAGCAGGGAGCGTCCGCTGCTTTGAATGGAGGCAAGGTAGGCGCGGGCACGCGGCTCGGTGATCATGCCGCCGAGAAGGTCTGTGAACCCCAGGATGGCGTTCATCGGGGTGCGGATCTCATGGCTCATGTTGGCCAGGAAGCGCGATTTCTGCACATCAGCCTCCCTCGCCTTTTCGGCCGCCTGCTCCATGTCCATGCCACGTACGGCGGACAGGTGGCTGCGCTGCAGCAGCAGCATGCTGGCGATGCCCGTGGCCACGGTCAGCACCGCGCCGCCAATGCCGGTGAAGGTCAGCTTTTGAAACTCCTCGCTCAGCTCCCGTTCCCGCCGCGCGTCAAGGTCCCGCTCATGCCGCACACCCTCGTCGATCACGCGCAGCACCTCCGCCATGACCTTGTTGCCACGCAGCACGTTGCCCCCCATCTCCGCCACGGTCGCATTGCTTTTTCTGGCATCCGCCAGTCCTTGCAGCGCCTTCAGGCGCTCCACCACCACCGGGGTCAGCTCCTTCAGGCGTTTTTGCTGGGCGGCGCTGTCCCGCGTGAGTTTTTGCAGGGTGTCCAGCAGCCTGGCGGACTCGCTGTGCACGTCATTCAAGATGACGGGGAGGGACTCCCCACCTGTCAGCGCAAACGATGTTGTGGCCGACTCCGCCTCTGACATGACTGACTGCAGCTCCAAAAAGGTGCCAATGACCACATTGGTGTGCTTGACCGCCTCCGCATTTTCCCGGGCGATTTTGCCGCTGTACGCCATGCTGGCCATGACCAAGAGCATCATGGTGGAGGCGAAAAGCAGAAACAAGCCGTGCCAGGAGCGGAACATAAGGGAAGATCTCACACAACAGCTTAGGACGAACCCGGAATTCTGGCAGGCAATTTTCTACCTCCAGTGCGGGGATGCCGGACAGCTGACGCCGGAACTAGCGCTTTTGATAGGCGAGCACCCCCGTCAGGATCAGGTAGATGGCGACCACGTAGTTCAGCAATGCCGGAAAGATCAGGACGCAGATGCCTGCGATGATGGAGACGAGGGGTGTCAGATGCTTGTTCATGTCGGGAGGAGGAGGAGAAGCGGGTGCTTAATAGCCAGTGGCGGCGCGCTCAATTTTGCTGCCGACCTGCTGCACATCACGGCCAAAACCGCGTGTCGTGTTGCAGGAGCTCAGGGAAGAAAGCGTGAGGATCACAAGACCAAACACAAGGGCAAACCAGCCGACGCGACGTGCGACGACTTCATCCTGAATGGCTGGTCCGGGGGCGGGAGACGATGGAGTGCTCATGACAGCAGGTGTGACTGGCTGGGTGACAAGCTAAAAAGACGGAGCATCAACGGCGGAACAGAAGGCCGAGCACCAGACCGCCAATGGCAGCCCCCAGCAGCGCGCGCCCGGGGTTCTCAGACACATAGCCGCATGCCTCGTCCATCTTCTCCCTGGCCACGGCGGCAGAGCGGCGAGCCTGCTCCTCCAACCGCTGGGAGGCGTCTTTCACCATCTGGGTTCCTGGCTCGATGACCCGGGCACGGGCGAACTCCTGGGTGTCCTGCTGAAGGCGCTGGATGTCCGCTTTGGCAGCCTGGCCAAGGCGGCGCAGGTCGTCGGCGGCGTGCTGGAGTGCTTCCTGGGTGTGAGGAATTGTGGTCATGGGGGCGGGGGTTAGTTTTTCAGACAGTAGGTGGCTCCAAACGTAGTCAGAGCCATCGCTGCCACCGCCCATGCCAGAACCGAAGCCTGCGACACCACCCCCGTGACCGCCATGGCCAGCGCGATTGCCGCGATGGCGAAGCAGATGACACGCACAAGCGTGTATGGGGAGGGAGGATTGCTGCCAGTCATGGCGGAACAGTGGTTTATTTTCACTGTTCCTAAGTGCAGCCAGGGTGCCATCCCTCTGCCTCAATACCAACCGACTCATCGTCAGCCAGTTACGATCATGAATGCCGCATGAAGTCTCCTTTTAGAAGCCGTGCGTCATGCATCATGCATTCTGCCATATTGCAAAATGCATTACAACCCGCTCTTTTTCAGCACGACTTGGCGTGGAAGGAGAACACGTGCAGGAAGGTGCGCGCGATGATCTGGAGATCGAGGCCAAACGACCAGTTTTGGCAGTATTCGATGTCAGAAGTGACCCGGTCTTTGATCTCCTGAGCGTCGTCCACGGGACCACGATGACCACGCACCTGGGCCAAGCCTGTGACTCCGGGCTTCACGTTGTGCCGCAGCGCGTACTCGCTGCACTCCAGCGCAAACAGGGCGTCGTGCTCCGTCATGTGCGGGCGGGGGCCGACCACGGACATGTCGCCTTTCAACACGTTCAGGAACTGGGGCATCTCATCAATGCTGAGCTTGCGCATCAGGGCGCCGCCTTTGAAAACGCGGACGTCATTGGCGCGTGCCTGCACGGCCTCCTTGCCATGATTCACGGTCATGGTGCGGAATTTGTAGATCTGGAAGCCCTTGCCGTCGGCACCGGAGCGGTTCTGCTTGAAGAACAACGGGCCGGGGGAATAACGGCGGTGGACCAGCCAGACGCCGGCGGCCAGGAAGGGCAGCACGAACATCACCACAGGGAGGCTGATGGCCACATCCACCACACGCTTCAGGAAACGATGCGCCGGGCTGACCAGAGGGTGGTTGTGCAGGCTGATGAGCTTCATCTGCGCATAGTCGGTAAGGTGCAGGTAGGCCTTGTCCCCGACGATGGGCTGCATGTCCACGGCCAGATGGGCGCCGTGGGACTCGGCAATCTGGCGGATGCGCTCCGTGCGCGGGGCATCGGTCGGCAGGCGCCAGATCAGGAGATTGGGGCGGTCACGGCCGACAGCCTCATCCAGCTTTTTGTCGATGAAGCTGTCGTGATGCCCGCCGCGCTCCATGGACAGCACATCGCAGAGATGGATGCCGAGCATCTGCTTGTTGGAGAACCACTGTTTGGTGGACTTTTCGGAGGTCTCATCGCAAACGGCCAGAATGCGCAGACGGGGCTGGATGCGGGTGCCCAGGGCCTTGAGCAGGGCCATGAAAGCCATCTTGCCGAACCAGAGCGCGGGCCCCAGGAGCATGAGGTTCACCAGCAGCAGCTTGCGGGACACCATGTAGTCACGCCACAGGCCAAGGTAAACAAACAGGCCCACCGCCATGAACAGCACCTGGGAGGCGCAGACGCGGACGGAATGCCCGCTGATGAGCTTGTAGATGTAGCCTTCCCTCAGCCAGATCATGGAATGCAGAAGGAGGCCGCACAGGCCCAGGCCCAGCAGCACACCTTCCTTGGCGGAGGGAAACAGAGTCGGAACACCTGCTTCCGGAGGCAATGCCTGGGAGATGATGGAAGCAGCCCAAAAACTGAGGGTGACTGCCAAGCTGTCCACGACCACGAAAAAGGGGGTCCAACCTTGAACTCGTTGAGATAGGGCATCTTGCATGACGGGAACTTTTCCCGTAGCAGCAATAAATTCCAGAATAGCCACCCTTAGATTCCTATCAGGGAAGCCTTAGGGGGTCTAAATACAGCTTTGGCCCCAAAAAACACTCAGGCAAGGCAGCCAACAGCCATTCACATCATTGATAATCAGATACGTTTACCTATTCCTGCCGCAACGATCAGGCCACACAAAAGTCCTTTCCCCACCCGGCGGTGGGCCATTTCAGGCTGCGCTGGTTAAGCCGCCCGTTCGTTTCGGCACAGGAGCGTCCGCTTTTTAGCTCAAAAGAGACCCGCCGTCGTCCAGGCTGTCCACGTCCATTTGACGGACGCGCTTGCGATCCCGCTCATGCTGCACGGCAGTGCGCAGTTTTTCACGGACGCCTTCGACGCCCGGGATGGCACGCATGGCGACCGTGGGCGTGGTGGCGTCCGAGGTGACGAGGGTCAGATTCCCAAGCCTCATGAGGCGCAGGAGGAAGGGCTGCTCCATGCTGTAGTCCTTCACCCGGAAAAGCTCCAGCTCATCCACCCGCTTGTTGAGGATGCCAGTCCTCATCCGCAGCCGCTGCGTGGTCAGCTCGTAGTAGGTGCATTTGGTGGCCCACCAACGGATGACCCACATCAAAAACGGGATGATCAAGGCCAGGTAGGCCAGCGCCCCCACCCCGGTCGGCAAGGCTGCCAAGGTGGCCCCCACCCCAATGCCGGCTGCCAGCAGCAGGCAGAAGAAGTAATACCAGAAATGCACCCACTGGGAGGTGTGACCCGTCCAGAGTGTGGTTTCGGTGACGGCCGAACCGGTGGGGAGATTCTCAGGGGACATGATGCGGAGCGGGGGCGGGGGGTTTCGTTGGACGGACGGTGGGAAAATCAAAGCATGGACTTGATCTCATCGAGCGCCTGCTTCGTGCGCTTGATGCCCTCGATCTCGGTGTGCTTGTCACCTTCGTACTCGATGCCGATGTAGCCTTTGTAGCCTGCCTTCACCACGATGTCGATGAGGCGCTGGAAGTCGAGGGTCATCTCCCGGCCTTCACGCCGGTCCTCGGTGTAGAACTTGCCTGCGCCAGTGTCCCAGTCATAAGCCTTGGCGCTCATGCCCTGCTTCACCCATGGCATGAACTCGCGAAGCCCCTTGTAGGGGTTGTAGAGCTCTCCCTTGGCGCGGTCGGTGTAGAAGTTGCCAAAGTCTGGCAGAATGCCCACCCGGCTGTGATCGGCGGCCTTCATGACGCCGGTGAGCCAGAGGCCGTGGCTGGAGAGGCCGCCGTGATTTTCCACCACCACGAAGAGGCCGCGCTTGTCGCCCTCCACGCAGAGGCGGTGCAGGCCGTCGGCGGCGAGCTTCATCTGCTCATCCCAGGTCAGCTTGGGGTCGCTGGCGGCATTCACCCGAATGCTGTGGCAGCCAAGGGTGGCGGCGGCGTCCAGCCACTTGAGATGGTTCTCCACGGTCTTGGCACGCTTGGCGTCATCCGGGTCGCCAAGGTTGCCCTCGCGGTCGCACATGATGAGGAGGCCTTTCACGCCCTCCCCTTCCTGGCGCTTCTTCATCTCCCCCAGGTAGGCGGCGTCCGTGGCCTTGTCGAAGAACATCTGGTTCACGTACTCCACGCCATCAATCCCGAGGCTGCGGGCGATCTTGGCAAAGTCGAGGTGCTCAAGCTTTTCCGCATTGCCCTTGCCAAAGATGCCTTTGTTCAAGGACCATTCGGCGAGCGAAATCTTGAACGGTTCCTCCTTGGCGGCAAGGGCGGGGCGGGAACCGGCGGCGGCGGCGACAGCAGCGCCGGCGAGTTGGAGAAAGTGGCGGCGGGAAGAAAGGCGGGTGCTCATGGAACTGCCGCATTATGGCGTGTGCTTCCCGCATTGCTCCAGAAGAATTTTCAGAGCGGCTTGTAACAATGAGAACCCGACGTCCGCAGTTTGGGACCGCAGATTGCACGGATGCCCGCAGATGCAATTCAAGCCGAACAATGTGGGGGTTCAGCAGGCTCAGGGCATGTGCCGGCCACGGAACAAGCCCCATCCGCCCTATCTGCGGTTGAAAGTCCGCACCCGCCTACGCGGCCTTGCGCTCGATGCGCTTGCGCATGAGCGCGGCGCGCTCGCCCTTGACGACGCCTTCATTGATGGTGACGCCACGGACGTCCATGCGGCTGGGGACGTCATACATGACGTCGAGCATGATGCGCTCGAAGATGCTGCGCAGGCCCCGCGCGCCAGTGCCGCGGGCCACGGCCTCCTTCGCCATGGCGAGCATGGCATCCCGCGTGATGGAGAGCTCCACGCCGTCCATGTGCAGCAGCTTGGAGAACTGCTTGATGAGGGCGTTTTTCGGCTCGGTGAGCACACGTATCAGCTCCTGCTCCGTCAGTGCCTCCAGCGAGCAGACCACGGGCAGACGACCGATGAACTCCGGGATCAGACCGAAGGCGAGCAAGTCCTCCGGCTCCACCAGAGAACGGCCTTTGCCGCCCTCCGCCGGCTCATCCCGCGAGGTGGTGAAGCCCATGGTTTTGCGGCCACGGCGGCGCTCGGTGATTTTGTCCAGCCCGACAAAGGCACCGCCGCAGATGAAGAGGATGTTCTCCGTGTTCACCTGGATGTACTCCTGCTGCGGGTGCT
>CAZPSQ010000086.1:0-4225 GCA_964588755.1 uncultured Prosthecobacter sp.
CAGCGGCAAGAAGATCAGCAAGAGCGACCAGGGGGCCGGGGGCAAGAGCTCCAAGCCCATGACCGCCGACCACTACTACAACACCTACGGGGCCGACATGGTGCGCCTGTGGGTGGCCAGTGTGGACTATCAAAACGAAGTCCCCTTCTCCGAAGATCTGTTCAAGCAGAATGGCGAGTCCTACCGCCGCATCCGCAACACCTTCCGCGTGCTGCTGGGCAATCTCCACGATGAGCCAAAGGACAAGGCCGCCCCCGCCAACACCCTGGTGGACCGCTGGATCCTGGAACGCCTGAACGCCGTCGTGACCGAGTGCGTGGACGCCTACGCCGCCTACGACTTCCGCAAGGTCTTCACCGTGGTGAACACCTTCCTGGCCACGGAGCTCAGCGCCCTCTACATCGACATCACCAAAGACAGGATGTACTGCGACGCGGCAAACAGCCCGCGCCGCCGCGCCACCCAGGCCGCCATCCGCACCATCACCGAGACGCTGTGCCAGCTCCTGGCCCCGATCCTGGCCTTCACCGCTGACGAGACCTGGGAATTCCTGGGCCACACGGACAGCGTGCATTTGCAGTCCTTCCCGCAGCCCGACGCCGCCTTTGCCGAACGCACCGCCACCGCCGCCGTGGAAGACCTGCTGAAGGCCCGCGCCATCATCCAGCAGGCCATCGAAAAGGCCCGCCAGGAAAAGAAGATCGGCTCCAACCTCGAAGCCACCGTCCGCCTCACCCTCCCCGAAACCGGCTTCACCGACGCCGTCTTCAACGACAAGCCCACGCTGCAGGAGTTCTTCATCCTCTCCGACCTCCACATCACCCGCGGCACCGAACTCGGCGCCACGGTGGAGGTGTGCGGCAATCCGAAGTGCGAACGCTGCTGGCGCCTGCTGCCGGATGTGGGGGCGAATGCTGAGCACCCGACGCTGTGCGGGCGCTGTGTGGAGGCGGTGAACTGATCTGCTTTGAATGCACAGGTAAAAAGCAAACTGAAACCGCTGAAGGGATGCGGAGTGCCTCCTTTGATTTCCAATAGACTGCTGCCAGATTCAAACAAGAGCCATCACCCATTGGGGTGACAGAGGACAGGCTTCATGCCTTCAACAAAAACAACCCATTCACCAAAAGTGTCTTTGGCATAGTAGAGGGTCATGGGCAGGTCACCCTGCTTCAGTCGTATGGGGTAAACCAAGGTTCCGCTCACAAGCCCTCTCATGCCCTGGGAGACAAGGACATTGCCGCGGCGGTAGTCGGTCGTGTCCAGCGCTCTGTTGAGGACTTTGGCCCCCGCCGCAATGGTGTCTTTCGGCGGAAGAAGTTCGGGCGCAGGAGCAGGCTCGGGCTCGACGACATAGGCTTCGTCCTGCTTGTCGAGAGCCGCCGGTTCTTGCTGGCTGGATTCGGCGAAACTCTCAGATGTCGGCATGGTCGTGCTCTGAACAGCGATGGCTGCCTGTGGCGAATACGCCTCATGGGCCAGCCAGCCTCCCTGGCCGCCCAAAATCATTCCGGCCAGAAGGCTGGCGCAGATCAGCCTGCCTTGCTTGCGTACCTGACGTTTGTCCACATCCGCCTGGGCGTATGTGCCGTTTCCTTGAGAAGGAATCATCGGCGGCAGTTCCGGAACCTTTGGGGCCAGAAAGGCTGCGAACTCAGGAACCTTTGAAAGCGGGGTCCACCCCGTGAGCCGTTCGGTCCAGCAAAGATCACCACCACCGAGCTGTCCGAGTTCGCAGAACCGGATGACCTCTGGCATCTCATACGGCCCATGCTTCTGGCCTTCGATCAAAAGGAACGTCTACATCGTAAACTCCCGGAACTACAAGTTGCCAACCAGCGCTTCTCTCACTGCCTGTGCCACAGCAGCATCATCATTGAGGGAAACGAACTTTTCCCGATGTCCGCCCTGGGTCCGATCAATGACGTATTCTGTGGAACCTTCACGAGAAAGGGTCTGCTTGATTAAGGCTTTGGAATCAGACACGGCGAAGATTCTTGCGCCAAACTTGGGAGTCGGTGAAGCATTTTTATCCATTGAGTGTAATTACCATAATATTTAATTATTGTCAAATCATCTACTTGAGCGCAGCCTTCTCCCCGGGGAAGACCGAGGCACCAATCCGCAGCAGGTGGTCCGGGTGGAAAGCACTCGAACGTCCCATGTCACCGCAAACATGCTGTCTGGGGCGCGGTGAAGGGTTAAGGTGGCGACCATCCCAATTTTGTGGCGGAAGTGCTGAGGGCGCGGAGGCCCGCGTTCCGTCTTGCGCGCGGACAGCCCGCTGACCTCGCAAAGGATTGACACGGCTCGTTGTGGTCAGATACCATCTAGACCACCATGAATGCACAGCGCCTTATCCTCACGCTGTTTCTCTCCACCTGTCTTTTGACGCGTGCTGCCGAACCCGCCCCAGCACCAGCTTTAGCCGGTATGCCGCAGTCTATTGCCCGGTTCTATGCTGACACGAATTTCGTCTCCTGCTTCAGCACGGCTGAGGAGCGTGCGCTGGTGAACCTGGCGCTGAAGCGGAAAGCTGGAGAGGACGAGACGCCCTCAGGTCGTCTGGGGATAGTGATGCTGATGACCCAGCGGGTGCGCAGGTCCTTCCATGAGATGGACCCGAAATTTGTCCGTTGGGACCACGCTCTCCTCAAGGAAGAAGCGCAGGTGATCGAGCCGGTCTCCATGGTGGAACATCAGGGCGAGATCCGCGTGTCCACCCGCGTCTGGACGCTGAAGAAGGAGCAGAACGCGCTGCTGGTGTCCCAATACGCCACGCAGGCAGAGGCCCTAAAAACCCTGGCTGCCATTCAGCAGCAGCAATCACGAACGGAGGTGCATGTGTGGAAGAAGCACGGCCAGCGCTGGCTGCGGGAGTCTGCGGTTTTCGTGCCGTTGAAGCAGGAGCAATGAAAATATCACCAGCGGATGATCTGAAGACCCGCAGGCTACAGATCTGCAAATGATGCGCGATAAGCTTTAGGGTGACGCGCGCTGTGCAGCAAGGCTCCAAAGTAAAGCCATTCGTCCTCCACCAGATAGTAGATGATGTAGGGAAAGCGGGAGACAAGGCAACGGCGCACACGGCCATCGAACACACGCCAGCGCATCGGGTCCGACTGAATGTCCAGGACGGCGTTTTCGACCGTCTGCACGAAACGACGGCCAAGCTCCTTGTCCTCGGCGCTGTAGCGTCCCGTGATGTAACACAGTTCAGCCTGGAACTGCTCCGAGTAGACCTACCTTCATGCCACAAGCACCTTGGCAGCAGCAAATACCTCGTCGTGGTTCAATCCTCGCTCACGCCCGGCCTTGAAAGCCTCGAAGCGTCGTTCGACTTCGGCGGAAAGGGTGCCGTCATTTTCCCATTGCGCAGGCAAATCCGCATCCACCGTTTCCCAGATGATTTCTGCCAGGAAGTGCCGCTCCTCTGCCGGAAGACGAGCGACTTGCGCAAAGATTTCTTGGGTGGCCATGATCTTGAATGGTAATGGATTTGTTCCCACAATGCCAAGAAGTGAATTTCAGCCTGATTGACCCAGCTCGCCTTTGCTTCTGAGAATCGAACGGTCTTGTGAGTCCGACTGCTCCGTGCACAATGGAATCAGCACAAACCCAGCAAACCATGGCCACCGAGATCGAACGCAAATACCTCCTCAAGCCCGGCCTCTGGCAGCACGCCGGCCCGGGCCGCCGCATGGCCCAGGGTTATCTCTCCCGCGATCCCGACCGCACCGTGCGCGTGCGCATTGTCGGTGAGGAAGCTTTTATGACGGTGAAGAGCCGGAGGACGGGGATCTCGCGGACGGAGATTGAGTTTCCCATCACACTGGAGCATGCGCGGGATCTGCTGCTGCTCTGCTTTCAGCCGCTGATCGACAAGACCCGGCATGAGGTGCTGCATGAGGGCATGGTGTGGGAGGTGGATGTCTTCCACGGTGCCAATGAGGGGCTGGTGGTGGCGGAGATCGAGCTGCCGACGGAGGACACGCCCTACGCGCTGCCGGAGTGGGTGGGCGAGGAGGTGTCGCACGATCTGCGGTATACGAACTCGCGGCTCTCAGCGTTGCCGTTTAGCAATTGGTGATAGGCTGAGGCACAAAGCTTGACGGCGCGCGGACCTCCGAGTCCGCAGCAGGTGGTCCTCGCAGAAAGCTCACGAACGTCTGACCATCACCGCAAGCAGTCTGTCTGGGGTGGGGCGAAGGACAAGCGGCAGCGA
>CAZPSQ010000086.1:4325-19641 GCA_964588755.1 uncultured Prosthecobacter sp.
CAACGGCCCATAACGCGGCGGAAGTGCTGCGGGCTCGGAGGCCCGCGCGCCGTCAGACGTTTGGGCTCACGTAGGTCCAGGGCCACTGCTGCCAGTCGGTCGCCAGACCGGCTTTGACGGGATTGTTTCGAATGTAGCGGAGGGTGCGCTCCTCGTGCTCCACATCGCGCATGTAGGTATCCCAGTAGTCGGCCTGCCAGAAGGAGCCGGAACGCCCGAGCAGCTTGTTGGCTCGATTGGCGGTGAATTGCTTCCAGCTTTGCACAATGTTCGCCATTGGCACCGCAGAGACCGTGAACAGCACATGCACGTGGTTGGGCATGACCGTGAAGGCGATGAGCCGATATCGAACCGCATCAAACTTCCGCAGCGATTCTGCCACCATCTGCGCGAGATTGACATCCCGCAGGTGACACACGCCATGGCCCAGATCCAGCCACGCTTCCAACTGGATGCGGCGTTCGCGGTCGTCCTCAATGCTCAGCAATTTGGACCACTCATCCCGCAACTCTTCTGGGAAACTGTCGGCAAGGCGAAATGTCACAAACTGAGTCAACCCAGGCTCATCGCGATGCGGCATGTAGCCACGCTCGTTCCACCCACGAAAACCTGCAATCTGCTCATCCTTCGTTGGATTTTGCGAAACCTTTCGTTGTCGTTCAACAACTTCTCTCACCTTCGAGCTCAATGGTCCTGCTTGACGGCGAGGCAATGGCGTTTCGCTCATCCCACAAGGGAACAAAATCAAACCGCGGGATGCAAGCCCAACTTGGCGCGCGGACCTCCGAGTCCGCAGCGGGTGGTCCTCGCAGAAAGCTCCCGAACGTCTGCCCATCACCGCAAGCAGCCTGTCAGGGGTGGAGCGAAGGACAGGCGGCAGCGACAACGGCCCATAACGCGGCGGAAGTGCTGCGGGCTCGGAGGCCCGCGCGCCGTCAAACCTTCTGGAAGCACCAGGAGCGATACGACAGCTCCCGCGCCTTCAGCGCCTCGTACACGCGGGAGCCGGGGATGCCGGCGAAGTCGCGGCCGAGGCGGTGGAGGAATTTGGGGAGGCGCTGGCAGATGAGCTTTTCACTGCGGGGGGCATTGATCTCCATTCCGCGCAGGACTTCCTCGCGAATGCTGCGCGTTTGCACGATGCGCAGCGGGGCCGTGGCGATGGCGATGTCCCAGGCGATGAACTGGTCGCTGAAACGGAAGTCGGCATAGAGGAAGTGGCCGCCGGGCTTGAGCACGCGGGCCACCTCTTTGAGGAAGCCGGGAAAGTCGGGGTAGCAGTGGGAGGCCTCGACATTGATGACGATGTCGAGGGAGTTGTCGTCAAAGGGCAGCTTCTGCGCGTCGCCCTGGCGGAAGGTGAGGCCTGGCACCTGATGGCGCTTTTTGCAGAAGGCGATGCCGGCGGGATTGAGGTCGAGGCCGGTGTAGCTGGCGGGCGCCAGATTGCGCGTGAGCCAGGAGGCGCCGCCGCCGTGGCCGCAGCTCACCTCGATCACATTTTTCCCCTGCCACCCCACCTGGGCCTGGGTGGCCACGTGATGGTAGAGCTGGATGCAGGCGCGATGAGGTTCGTCCGCAGGATCGAGCGCGATGCCGACGGGCGGGGAGGTCTCGAAGGCGTAGTTGAGAAACAGCACTTCCTGCCCGCGCAGACGCCGGGTGAGAAAAGGATACCACAGGCCCCAGATGGCTTTGCGGACCCGGGGGCTGGAAAAGAGGCGTTCGAGGAGGGACATGGGCAGCCCGCATACAGGATGAGGAAGAAGGAAAACGCCAGCAGGGTTTTGTTTCCGGCATGAGTCGCTTGAGTCCACCCGGCATCACGGCCATCTGTGGGCATGACCCTCCGCGAGCCTGAAACTGTCGAACTTTCCACGCCCACCGGCCCCATGCGTACGCTGGTGCTGCGACCGGCGGGCGAAGGCAGATTTCCCGGCCTGCTGTTTCATTCGGAGATTTTTCAGAACACGGGCCCGATCTGCCGCACGGCGGCGTTTCTGGCAGGGCATGGCTTCATTGTGGCGCTGCCGGAGATTTATCATGAGTATCTGCCAGCGGGCACGGTGCTGGCGTATGATCAGGCGGGGTCGGATGTGGGCAACAAGCTCAAGATTGAAAAGCCGGTGGCGGCCTATGATTCCGACAATCGCGCGGTGCTGGACTTTCTGAAGAGCCACCCGGCGGGCAATGGCAAGGTGGGATCGTTCGGCCCCTGCATTGGCGGGCATCTGACCTACCGCGCGGCCTTGCAGCCGGATGTTTCCGCCGCAGCGTGCTTTTACCCGACGGACCTGCACAAGCGCAGCCTGGGCGCGGGGATGAATGATGACTCGCTCGCCCGGGCGGCGGACATCAAAGGAGAGCTGATGATGGTGTTTGGCCGCCAGGATCCGCATGTGCCTGCGGAGGGCCGCGCCATGATCTACCAGACACTGACCGAGGCAGGGGTGAAGTTCACCTGGCATGAGTTCAATGCGGCGCACGCCTTTCTGCGAGATGAGGGCCTGCGCTATGATGCGGAGGTGGCGCGGCAGGCGCTGGGGATGACGGTGGACTTCTTCCGGCGGTGCTTGAACTGAGGATATTGACAACAAATCATCCGGCCGCTTAGATCAATCCCAGCCTTGATCTAAATCATTCACACCACAACCTCATGCTGACACTCAAAAAATCAGTTCTCGCGGCCTTTGCTTTGATCATGCTTGGTCTGGCATCCACCACACCAGCCGCAGACAAGGAAGTGACTGACACCATCAACTTCAAAGCGACAGTGGATGCCACCACGATCCGGATTCAGGATGGCAAGATGTGGCTGGAAAATGGACCTTTCGAGAAGCCCACAAAAATTTCGATCATGGGCCGCAAATGGGAGCCTGTGTGGAACGGCAACAAGACGGAGTTGTTTGCGGACTTCAGAAAGCCCCTGAAATCCCTGCAAAACAGCACGGCGAAGGTCGATGTCTTGCGTG
Source organism: uncultured Prosthecobacter sp. (assembly GCA_964588755.1). Taxonomy (GTDB): domain Bacteria; phylum Verrucomicrobiota; class Verrucomicrobiia; order Verrucomicrobiales; family Verrucomicrobiaceae; genus Prosthecobacter. Next base: position 7,298 of record CAZPSQ010000086.1, read on the forward strand.
GACGCAGCATCGTCAAAATCAATGAGCAACCCTCTGCGGCCAACCAATGGACGCTGGTCATCGAAATCCGTGACATTCCCAATGACGCGGATGAATACGCTCTGAGGATCTCCTGGTAGTCTCTGCATTATTGAGAAGACCCTGCTGACTCAGCCAGCAATGCCTTCAAATCCAGCGCGCGCGAATACATCTCCAGCCCACCGTCCGCATCGCGCGGCCATTGCCCGCGCGGACGGTCCCAGTAAAGCTCGACGCCGTTGTCATCGGGATCACGGAGATAGAGCGCCTCGCTGACGCCATGATCGGCGGCGCCTTCGAGCTGGATGCCAGCATCGACAAGGCGGCGCAGCGCATCTGCCAATGCGGCACGGCTGGGGTAAAGGAGCGCCACATGATACAGGCCGGTGCTGCGTGGTGGCGGCGGTCTGCCGCCCGCGCTTTCCCAGGTGTTCAGGGCGATGTGGTGATGATAACCACCTGCGGAGAGAAACGCGGCCTGCGTGCCCATGCGCTGCGTGATGTCCAAACCCAGCACGCCATGCCAGAAGCCGAGCGCACGCTCCAGATCGGCAACTTTGAGGTGCACGTGGCCAATGCGGACGTCGGGGGAGATGGGAACAGCTTTCATGGGAGTATTGGCTGATACGCCTTGCCTCTCCCCTGAAGCCAAAAAAGGCGCCCAAAAGATGCCCGGGGTCCCATTTTGCCAGCAAGACCCGGCCGGCAGTCCTTGATGCCGCATGTTCTCCGGCGCAGCCCACCGGCCTCCCCCTTATGGGTCAAAATTGACACCCAGGCATGAATTGCCTGCCCCAGGATGCCTTGCTAAAGCCGGGCGCTTCATGACCATAGCCCGCCCGCTCCTTCTCGCCCTTGCCAGCCAGCTCCTTCTGTCGTCCTGCGCCGGTCATTTCACGACCGCCCAAAAGGAGCAGATGACCGCTGTGCATGTGCCACAGGCGCGCATCCTGCCGAACTCCTACACGGAGCCCAACTTCACCAGCGCCAAGGATGCCGCCGGCGCCAATGCCACCAGCGCCGTGCTGGGATTTGGGCTGGTCGGAGGTCTGGTGTCCGAAGGCATCATGGCAGCAGACCGGGCGCGGGATGCCGACAATAACAAGGCATTCACCGCCGCCATCGCCCACCATGTGCCACGTGATCTTGACGGGCTCCTCTCCGCCAGCCTGCGGCAGGAGCTGCGTGCGACAGCATTCTTCGCCCCCCGCCTTTCCCCCCAGGCCGCCGCCCCGGCACGCATCGATGTCACGATCAAAAGCTACCGGCTCAGCAGCCTGGATGACACCCAGTATGCACCGACTCTTTTCGTCGATGTGGACGTGGTGCTGAACAACAAATCCATTCGCCGCAAAACGTACTCCAATGTGATCAATCCGTTCATGAAGCCGGATAGCATCCTGCCACCCAGCGCACCACTGGCGTCCTACGCGGACAGTCCGCAGCTTTTGCGGGACCATTTTGCACGGGCGGCACGCTTTCTTGCACGGGACATTGCCATCGATCTGCAAAAGGCGGCCGGAAAGCCCTGACATCATCCATGGTGGCCGGGAATCCAAAACCGCCGCCATTTCTTCTTGTCATTGGGCGGTGCAATCACCCATGCTGAGGCTTCAAGCAGCCGACGCGACCACCATGGAGGAGGAATTCAATCCCTGCGCAGCCCCCAGGGCGGATGCAGGTGTGCCCCAGGGGCCTCCACGCCGCCCACCTTCGGTCAAATGGGCCACTTTTGTTTTGGGCCTGATGACGGCGGCCGTGTCGTATCTTTACTGGATGAGCGCCCCCCCTCTACGGTGAGGCGTCGGTTTGGAACACGCGTTTGCTCTCAGATCCAGTCTGGCTCATTCCGGTCGGGTTCGTCCTTTGTGTGCTCAGACGCCGGGACAAAGTTTCCTTTGGCCTTGTGGCATTGCTGCTGGGCTGGCTGTCATGCCGGGCGGTGATCCGGATGCTGCCGAGATGGACCACTCTGAATGCTTTTGCGACGGTCCACATGGGCGAGCGCGCGGCTGAAATGCTGGCGACATTTGGGCTGGCCTACCTCTTCTACCGCTTTGCCTTTGGAGGGCCAAGCCGCAGGTACTTCGGCATGGGGATGACGGTCCAGCGCGAAGAAGCACAGCGCAGCGCCTGACCACTCCGCAGATCGCCCCCCGGTTCAAACACGACGCGATGACACGCAATAGCGGATCACGGGCGGCGTTCTTTGTTTTCATCTTTTCCAATCACCCGCCATGAAGCTTTCCCTTTCCCTGCTGCTTTTGATTTCCACCGGCATCCATGCCCAGACCCCGGCCCCCGCCGCGCCAAAGCCACGCCCTGGCGTGAACTATGATGAGGCCAAGGCGGGCAACCTGCCCCTGCCGGACCTGAAACTGACCACGGCGGAGGAGTGGACGAAGACGCGGCGGCCAGAGATCTTGAAGCTGTTTCAGGAGCATGTGTTCGGCAAGACGCCCGCAGACATTGGCACGCCGAAGTTCGAGGTGACGGCCACGAAGACGGACGCACTGGGCGGGCTGGCGACGCGGAAGCTCATCCACATCTCCCTGCCGAACCGGCCCGCGTGGGAGGGCATGGATGTGATGCTCTACACGCCAAACGCGGCCACCAAGCCGGTGCCGTGCTTTGTGGGGCCGAGCTTTGGCGGGAACCATGCGGTGAGCGCGGAGAGGGACATCCCCCTTTCCACACGCTGGATGCGCGAGAGCAAGGAGAAGCACATCGTGGACCATCGGGCCACCGAGGCGACACGTGGCACGGAGAGCAGCCGCTGGCCGCTGGAGATGGTCCTGAAGGCGGGCTTCGGCGTGGCCACCTACTACTACGGCGATGTGGAGCCAGACCACGCCGACGGCTGGAAGACGGGCCTGCGCGCGGCGGTGAGCGCGGAAGGCGCGAACACCGTGTGGAAGGACGGCGAGTGGGGGGCGATCGGCGCATGGGCGTGGGGCCTGAGCCGGGTGGCAGACTATCTGGAGTCCGACAAGAGCGTGGACAGCAGGCATCTGGCGGTGATCGGCCATTCACGTCTGGGCAAGACCTCCCTGTGGGCGGGGGCGCAGGATGAGCGCTTCGGCATTGTCATCTCCAACAACTCGGGCGAAGGCGGCGCGGCGCTGATGCGGCGTGATTTTGGCGAGACGACGGCGATCATCACCAAAGCGTTTCCGCATTGGTTCACCCCCAAGTACGCCAGCTATGCGGGCAATGCTGCGGCCAGCCCCACGGACGCGCACATGCTCATCGCGCTGGCGGCGCCCCGGCCCATCTACATCGCCAGCGCGGCGGAGGACCACTGGGCGGACCAGAAGGGGGAGTTCCTTTCCGGCAAGGCCGCCGGCCCGGTCTATTCCCTGTTTGGCAAAAAGGGGGTCGTGGTGGATGAGCAGCCTGGCATCGACACCCCGGCGGGGGATTTTGTGGGCTACCACAACCGCACGGGCAAGCACGACGTGACGGACTACGACTGGACGCAGTACCTTGCCTTTGCCAAACGGCACTGGAAGCTGTGAGCGCCCCTATTTGAACACCCTGGCGGTGCCGTCCACGTAGGCCACCTCCAGCTTGCTGGCCCTGAGGTCGCCGGTGCGTATCTGCTGCATGACCGCAGTCTCAAAGGCCGGGCGGCGCGGGTATTGGGCGGCAATGCCCCGCACCCGGGCGGCCAGCTGGAGGCTTTCCCCGCCGTCACCATAGCGGGCGATGACGTGCAGGATGCCGGTGGGCACGCCCACATTGGGATCGACCCTGGGCGCGGAGCATGCGCCCAGCAAAAAGATGGCGGCGAGGGCCGCAGTGCCGAAGGAGATGTGAGGGAGTTTCATTTTAAGGAGATCGCGCGCCCCTGGCGGACCAGACGTCAGGGGAAACATGAGATTGGGAAGGATGGCGGGCTTCCGGCACAATGTCACTTGCCGATTCCACGAAGCCCATGTGTCTTAGCGGCCACCTATGTCGACGCGAAAAGCCTCCAAACCCGCTGGCAAGCCCAAGACCGCCAAAGCGACGCCGAAGCTCAAAAACGTGCCTTTCTGGATCGGCTTTGACCTGGGCGGCACAAAGATGATGGCCTCGGTCCTGGATGCGAACTACAACGTGCTGGGCTCGGCACGCAAATCCACCCATGGCTCCGAAGGCGCGGCGAAGGGGCGGATCAAAATATCCAAGGCGATCCATGAGGCCATCGCCGAGGCAGGGGTGGACCCGAAAGGCATCCAGGGCATTGGCATCGGCTGCCCCGGGCTGGTGAATCCCGAACGCGGCATCCTGATCCATGCGCCCAACATTGGCTGGACAAACATGGCGCTGCGCAGGACGCTGCAGGCGGAGTTCAAATGCCCTGTGGCCGTGCTGAATGACGTGGACGCCGGCACCTACGGAGAGTACGCCCTGGGCGCGGGCAAGGGCGCGCGATCGCTGCTGGGCGTGTTCCCCGGCACGGGCGTGGGCGCGGGATTTGTGTACAACGGGCAGATTGTCATGGGCCGCGCCATCTCCGCGATGGAGCTGGGAAATCTGCCGCTGCCGGGCACCCACATTGGCAGCCCGGTGTTTGGCACGGTGATGCTGGAGGACCTGACCAGCCGTCTGGCGCTGGCCTCCCAGGCAGGTCTGGCCTGCTACCGCGGGCAGCTTCCTGAGCTGGACAAGAAGACGGGCGGCGCTCTTCGCAGCATCCGCAGCAAGGCGCTCTCCGCAGCCTTCCAGACCGGGGAGGAGGCAGCCATGGTGATGTTTCGCAACTCCATCCGCTACCTGGGCATGGGGGTGGCCTACGTGGTGAACCTGCTGGCGCCGGACCGGGTGACGCTGGGCGGCGGACTGGTGGAGGAACTGCCCAATCTCTACCTCAACCTGCTGAAGGAGGAGGTGGACCGCTATGCCATGCCAGAGCTGGCCAAGGGCGTGCGCTACACCCTGGCAAAACTGGGCGGCCAGGCCGTGGCCGTGGGCACGGTGGCCTGGATGCGCAACGAAAAGAAATAAGCACCGGAATGAGCGACCCCACCCCAGCCCCCGCCACGCCCCCGGCAGCAACCGCAGCCGCCACGCCGCCCGAGCACGCCGTCATCTACGTGGGCGCGGCCTCGGTGTCCCTCGTCATCGGCAGCCAGGATGCCAGCGGGCAGTTCATCCGTGTCGAAAGCCTCGACCGCCCGCTGCCCGTCGCCCGCGACATCTTCCGCGCCAGCAGCATCACACGGACCACGGTGGACCAAGCCGCCGCGATCCTGCGCGACTACCTGCAGACAATGCGGGAGTACGGCATTCCCTCCTCCCAGCTCCGGCTCTTCACCTCCAACATCCTGGCGGAGGCGGCCAACCATGAGATTTTCCTCAACCGCCTGCAGGTCCACAGCGGCGTGGCGCCCAGCCTCATTGATGACGGGAACATGACCCGGCTGGTCTATCAGATCGCCCAGCGGCTGCTGAAGCGGAACCCGACCCTGGCCAACGGCAACACCTTTGTGTCCCACATCGGCCCTGGGAACACCCGCGCCATCTACTTCCAGCAGGGGCGGCTGGCGGCCTACAGCAACTACCGCCTGGGCATCTTCCGCGCACGGGAGGCCGTGGCCACGCCGGATGAGGAGTCGCAGCACCAGCTCATGCACCTGGAGGAGCACATCCGCGGCGTGGTGGACCACCTGGCGCAGGACTATTCCCACGTGAAGATCGACCACCACGTGGCCATCGGCGCGGAGATCCAGAGCGTGGCGCCGCGCCTGGGGAAGGCGCGCCATGGGGCGCATCACATTGCCGAGGCAGGCCTCTCCACCCTCACCGACCGGCTTTCCCGCCTGAGTCCGGATGAGCTGGTGCGTGAGCTCCACGTCCACTACACCGGGGCGGAGGGCATTGTGCCTGCACTACAGACAAACCTGGCGCTGGCACGTCGTTTTGGCGACGACTCCCTGTGGGTCCCCGAAGGGGATTTCCAGCTCGAGCTCATGCTGGACCTGATGACCTCCGGCTCGCGCACCTCCGTCTTCCAGGAGGAAGTCATGCAGGCCGCGTCAGAGATCGGCGTGCGCTACAAGACGGACCGCAAGCATGCCGACCATGTGGCAGGCTTTGCCCGGCAGCTCTTCCGTGAGCTGCAGCACATGCACAGCCTGGACCCCAAGTATGAGCTGGTGCTGCGCGTGGCCGCCACGCTGCATGAGGTGGGCATGTTCATCAGCCCCCGGGAGCACCACAAGCACAGCCTCTACATTCTGCTGAACACGGAAATCTTCGGCCTCAGCACGCACGACCGTGAGATGGTGGCCCTGCTGGCGCGCTACCACCGCCGCTACAATCCGGAGCCGAACCACCCGCACTTCTCCGACCTTTCCCGCGAGGAGCGCATGATCGTGCTGAAACTCGCCGCGCTGCTGCGCCTGGCGGACGCCCTGGACCGCAGCCACGCGCAACGCATCAAATCCATCCAGCTCCGCCCCGAGGGACCACGCCTCAATGTGCTGACCTCCGGCGTGGACGACACCACCGTGGAGCAGATCGCCATTGACTCCAAGTGCGACCTTTTCCGCGAAATTTACGGCTATGACATCACGCTCGCCAAATCCTGACCCACATCCCACCCCGCCCAAGCTGCGGCTGACCGAGGAGCATTTCATCAACCGCGAGCTAAGCTGGCTGGCCTTCAACAACCGCGTGCTCGACGAGGCCACGCGCACCACGCTGCCCGTGCTGGAGAGGGTGAAGTTCCTGGCCATCACGGCGTCAAACCTGGACGAGTTCTTCATGGTCCGCGTGGGCGGACTGCAGCTCCTGCGGGAGAAGGGCGTGCGCGCCAAGGACAGCTCCGGGCTCACCCCCTCCCAGCAGTGGGAGCAGATCCACCTGCAGGCCTCCGCCTTCATGGCACGGCAGTATGACATCCTGCAGCAGCAGCTTGTCCCCCTCCTGCAGGAAAAGGGCATCCGCCGCCTGCCTGTGGCAGACCTCACACCGGCCCAGCGCACGCATCTGCGGGAATACTTTGCCGAGCACATCTACCCCGTGCTCTCCCCTGTGGCGGTGGATGACGCGGGCGCGCGCGCGGCCATCCCCGCCCTGCAGATCATCCTGCTCTGCACCGTCAGCAGCGAGGACGCTGGAAACGCTGAGAAACGCCACGTGCTGCTGCCGCTGCCCGCCAACCTGACGCGCCACGTCACCGTGCCCGACGCGGAAGGCGGCCAGCATCTCTATGTGAACCTGGAGGATGTGGTCACACTCTTCATCGGTGAGTTTTTCCCGGCTGAAAAAGTGTCCTCCCCCGCCCGCTTCCGCGTCAGCCGGAACACGGACATCACCGTGGATGATGAAAGCGCCTTCGACCTGGCCACGGAAATGGAGGAAGTGCTGGAGGCACGCCTGAAAAGCCCCGCCATCCGCATCGAGATCGAGGCCGGCGCCTCGCGCGAGCACACCCGCATCATCCGCGACCTCTGCGGCGCGCGGACCGCACAGGTCTATGACGTTCCTGGGGAGCTCGACCTGCGCGCCTTTTTCCAGATCGCCGCCATCTCCGGCTTTGATGAGCTGAAGGTGGACACCTGGGAGAGCCACCTCTCCACCGCCATCACGCCCGGGGAGAGCATTTTCGACGCCATCAAGCGTGGCGACATCCTGCTGCACCATCCCTATGAGAGCTTCGACCCCGTCCTGGCGCTGCTGGAGGAGGCTGCGGCCGACCCCAACGTCATCGCCATCAAGCAGATCCTCTACCGCACGGCCAGGAACAGCCGCATCATCTCCGCGCTGATCCGCGCCGCGCAGGCGGGCAAGCACGTCACCGTGCTGGTGGAGCTGAAGGCCCGCTTCGACGAGGCACGCAACCTGGAACGGTCTGCCGACCTCATCAATGCGGGCGCGCAGATCATCTACGGTGTGGCGGGCCTCAAGACACACGCCAAGGTCTGCCTCGTCATGCGCCGCGAGTCCGGCCACATGACGCGCTACATGCACTTCGGCACGGGCAACTACAACGAGGCCACCTCCAGGCTGTACACAGACATCAGTGTGCTGACCTGCCGCGCGGACTTCGGCGCGGACGCCTCCTCCTTCTTCAACACCGTGACGGGGCGCTCGCGCTTTGTGCGCTTCCAGAAGCTGAGCATGGCGCCCTATGGCCTGCGGGAGCGCCTGCTGACCCTCATTCACAGCGAGGCTGAGCGCGCCCGCCAGGGCGAGGCCGCGGAGATCATGCTCAAGATGAATGCCCTGGAGGACCGCAAGATGATCGAGGCCCTCTACGACGCCTCCCAGGCAGGCGTGAAGATCCGCCTCAACATCCGTGGCATCTGCTGCCTGCGCCCAGGCATCAAGGGCATCAGCGAAAACATCAGCGTCGTCAGCATCATCGACCGTTACCTGGAGCACGCGCGCATCTTCTGGTTCCGCCAGGGTGGCAAGCCCGCCGTCTTCATCGCCAGCGCGGACTTCATGAACCGCAACCTCTCCAAGCGCGTCGAGCTGCTCACGCCCGTGGAGGACCGCGAGTCACGCAAGCGCCTCCAGCACATTCTGGAGGTCCACTTTGCCGACACCGCGCGCGGCCGGACGCTGAAGTCCGACGGCACCTGGCATGCGCCGCATGTGACTGCGGCAAAGGCGGTGCGCTCGCAGGAGCAGTTCGCCAAGGAGACAGCCAGGCGCGCGCGGCAGGCCAATGAGTCGCCAGATGTGCTGGTGCCGCACACGCCGAAGTGATGCGGCCTCTTTTGTTGGGAGAAGCGCCTTCACCTCAACCCACCACCGCCGGCCACAGCGCCTTGTAGAGCAAGGCGCCCACCACCCCGCCAATGATCGGACCCACCACGGGAATCCAGGCATAGCCCCAGTCGCAGCCGCCTTTGCCCGGAATGGGCAGAACAGCGTGGGCGATGCGGGGGCCGAGGTCGCGCGCGGGATTGATGGCGTAGCCGGTGGGGCCGCCGAGGGACAGGCCGATGGCCCAGACGAGGACGCCGACCAGCGCGGGGGCGAAGCCTTTGTCGAAGCCAGAGCCAGGAAGCAGGTTCACGGGCGAAAGGATGGCCAGCACACCGAGCACCAGCAGCGCGGTGCCGATGATCTCGCAGATCAGATTCCCCGGAGTGTGGCGGATGGCCGGACCGGTGCAGAAGACGGCCAGCTTGCCGCCCTGGTCATTCGTCACCTTCCAATGCGGCAGGTAGGCCAGATAGACCAGAACTGCGCCGAGAAACGCGCCCACCATCTGCGCCGCGATGTATCCCGGCACCAGCGCCCAGTCGAATTTCCCAATCGCCGCCATGCCCAGCGTCACCGCCGGGTTCAAATGCGCGCCGCTGATCGCTGTGGTGCAGTAGACCCCCACGGTGACGGCGAAGGCCCAGCCTGCGGTGATGACGATCCAGCCCCCGTTGTTTCCTTTGGTCTTGTTGAGCACCACGTTGGCGACGACACCGTCGCCCAGGAGGATCAAGATCATGGTTCCGATCAGTTCAGCGAGCACGGCGGACATGGCTGGTGGGAGGATGGTTGGTTGAATTAACCCCGCCAGACTATCGGACCGGGAAAAAACGGGCAAGCCTGTAAAATGCCCCCTCCCTGTCAAAGATCCTCCCGGGGCACCGGACGAACGCTCTTGAAAGCCTCGGCATACCGTGCCCCGCAGGCCAGCCCCCGGTAGCGGGAGAGCACGGCCTTGGTATCCATGGCCGGGTCGTTTTTGGAAGGGTCAAACTCCTCTTTGCGCACGAAGGCCATCAGCCGGCCCAGCCATGCCCGGGACGTTTCCCATTCGGCAGAGACATCCACATAGGTGTCCGGCTCAAAGCCGATGGTGTGCCCCGGCCCGTTGTCATACCAAAAAATGCGGGAGGGCACGCGGACGTCGTCCCTGCCCAGCAGCCGCGCCGGCTGGCTAAGCGCGGCATGGCAGATGGTGCTGGCTGCCTCATGGTCGGCATGGCGGTCGCGCGGCCAGAGCATGAAGGCCGTGTCCGGCTTCACGTCGGCCACGACTTCCGCCACGGCGCGCTTGGCCTCCAGCGTTGGCTCAAAGCCCATGCTCTTCCAGTTGAGAAAGCGCATCTCCATGCCGTGCTCTGTGGCGAGCTGGCGTGAGAGGTCCAGCAAGGCCTGCTCCCTGCCCTTCACCGGCGGCCAGTTGGAATAGTCGCCAATGAGGCTGAGAATGACCACGCGCTGGTGTTTTTTCACCGCGCGCAGAAGCGTGCCGGGAATGCCAAAGGGACAGTCGTCATAGTGGGCGCCGATGGCAAGGATGGTCCGGGTCATGCGCCGGATGATGGCGAAACGCGCGCCCGAAGGCAAGCCCCGCGTTCCTGACCGGGCGTGGTCGGCCAGGTCAGCTACTCCAGATACATGGTGCCGTGCTTGTTGTACTTTTTGCGCAGCTCACGCGAGGGCTGGAAGCGGCTGGCCCTCCGCTCGCCGCCAGCTTCGGCCACCACGGCACGGCGGATGGTTTCCGGCGTCCTGCGGACGGGGCGCGCCTCATCATCGTCGCCATCCACCTCATCGGCGGACGGCTCCCGGCCAGCCACATGGCCATGGCCGACAGGGATCGCCTCTTCGGCGGATGCCAGCCTGCCGTGCCCGACGACCTGCACCGGAGTGCCCAATGGCGTTTCGTGGTAGAAAATCTCGGCCATCCTGGTGGGCAGGCGGATGCAGCCGTGCGAGGCGGGGTAGCCGGGCAGATAGCCCTCATGCATGCCGATGCCGCCCACAAAACGCATGAAGTAGCGCATGCTGGCCCCCATGAACTTGGAGCCGGAGGGCGCGCGGTCCTTTCGGGAATCCACGTCCGATTCGACGATGCTGCCCTCGCTGTCCACAAACGCCCCGTAGAGCGATGAACGGTGGTCAATGTCCTTGTCCAGCACCCGGAAGTTTCCATTGAGGGTGGACCGCCCTTCGGTTCCGGACGAAATGGGGGACACACCCACAAGCTGCCCGCCCTTGTAATAGCGCAGGCGCTGGGCGCTGAGGTCGATCACGATCTTGCGCGCCCCCTCGACCCCGTCTCCCGCCCACCAGGACCGATTGTCCACAGGGGGCGCGTCCTGCACCTCCGGCGTGGAGGAGCAACTGGTCATGGAGGCGGCCGTGATGACGCTGAGGGCGATGGCGAGGTAGCGCAGGGGAGCAGGCATGCGGGGTCGCGTGCAGAGTTTATGCCAGAGTGGTTCGAAGGCGGCGTACGTAGGGAAGCGGGAGAACTCCGCTGGTCAAGGAGAAGCCTCCGAATTGCAAAACGCCCGGAGACGTCATGCATAAGGCACGGGCGTGCCGGTGCTGTTGGCGAGCACTTTGAAGCGCTTGATGAGCTCGTTCGTCAGCTTTCCAGGCTTGCCATCGCCGATGGGGCGGCGGTCATACTGCACAGCGGCGATGACCTCGGCGGCAGTGCCGGTGAGGAAGCATTCGTCCGCAGTGTAAACGTCATAGCGGGTCATGACGGCCTCGGCACACGGCACGCCCATCTCGCCCAGGATGTCGATGACCGCCCGGCGGGTGATGCCATCCAGCCCGCCGGAGGAGATCGGCGGCGTGCTGACCTTGCCGTTTTTCACGATGAAGACGTTGTCGCCCGTGCACTCGGCCACGAAGCCCTGGTCGTTGAGCATGATGCCCTCGTCGCACCCGGCCTGGAGACACTCGATCTTGGCCATGATGTTGTTCAGGTAGTTCAGGCTCTTCACCTGGGGGCTGAGCGCGGCGGAGTTTGGCCGGCGGGTGCCGCAGGTGATGAGGTTCAGGCCCTGCTCATAGCGCTCCTGCGGATACAGGGAGATGGTGCTGGCAATGATGATGACGCCGGCCTTCGGGCACTGGTAGGGGTTCAGGCCCAGGGAACCCACGCCACGGGTGATGACGAGGCGGATGTAGCCGTCGCGCAGGTTGTTCGCCGCCACGGTTTCCAGGGCGGCCTTTTCCATTTCCTCAAACGAAAGCGGGATGGTCAGGCAGATGGCCTTGGCGCAGTCGTAAAGGCGGTGCAGATGCTCCGTCAGGCGGAAAATGCGGCCGCTGTAGATGCGGATCCCCTCAAACACCCCGTCCCCGTAAAGCAGGCCGTGGTCGAAGACGGAGATCTTCGCCTCGGATTCGGGGACCAGTTTGCCGTCGAGATAGATGAGGAGGTTAGCTGACATGGGTGGAGCCGTTTAGAAACCACAGGACCGGCCGCTTTGCAAGCGCAGGCAATGTGCTTGCGCCCGGGCGATGCCACGCCACTATCACAGCCCTTTTTTAACCCGAACCCCACCCCCGACCTGATCTGACCATGGCCGACATCCAAACCAGCGCTGCTGACAAGAAAGACAAAGAATACTTCA
>CAZPSQ010000087.1:0-19588 GCA_964588755.1 uncultured Prosthecobacter sp.
CCACGAAGGCCTACAACCAGGACGACGCCACCGGCTTCATCCGCCTCAACGGCCTCCGCCTCAAGACGGGCGCTCTGCGGGACCGGAAGAAGTAAGCCCCTGAGCGCCCTCTTCAGCATTCCCCCACCAAACACCGGCGGCCCAGGCTGCCGGTGTTTTTTCATGCACGGTGGGGCTCAGCGCATTCTCACCACAAGGCAAACCCCACTTCCCCGGCCCGGCGGATGCGGGTGTTGAACAGCAGGACGAAGGCCGTCACGACGTAGGTCATGCAGCCGAGACCGAGCCAGATGGGCAGAAAGGAATGCGGCAGCAAGGTCACGCGGGGCGGCTCGGTCAGCGGGTAAATGCGGTTGATGAAAAACACCCCCGTGGCGGCCCCGCAGAGAAAAAGCACAGCCAGCAGCACACGGCAGATCTGGTGCTCGATCATGAAGCCATACATGACCAGCAGGGACGCGGCATACCACACCGCCGTCCCCAGGGACCAGACAAACATCTCATGAAACAGGAACAGCGCCGCGATGACCACGCCCAGCACCATGTGCAGCCACATCCACTTTCGCGTGTACTGGATCTCATGCTCCAGGTGCGCATCACCGCGATAGCGTTGGACATTCAGCATGGTTGTGGGTCAGTGGGTGGTGGTCTGCGGGGTGAGGTTGTCCTTTAAAAGGACATCGGCACCGCCCTCAAGGGACAACCAAGGACTGTCCTTAGCAAGTTTCCGCCCACAGTCCATGCAGAGATTGCTTGTGACCAGCACATTTTTCACCAGCCCGGTGCTCCATGCCGCCGCAGAGGAAAGACCGCCGAAGGTGTTGCCATTGATCACCAGTCCATTAACCCCAGCCTCCACCAGCACACCCGTTCCTTCATCGATGCCCATGGGCGTCTTGTCCACGGCGGGGCGCTTGTCCTTGCCTCCCCCGATGTGGGTGTTGCAGAAGGTGTTGGCGCTGATGGTGTTGCGCTCGGAGTCCTTCCCCACCCGCACGGAAAACTTGTGCGCGATGGTGAAGGTGTTCGCACTGAGGGTGCAGCCGCAGGCATCCCGCAGGTCGATCCCGCCCTCCAGATGATGGGCTATGACGTTTGCGCTTAGCGTGATGCCGTAGCAGTCGCGGTCCAGAATCAGCGCGGTGCCGTTGCACTCCTCGATCATGTTGCCACTCACCACGGAGCCGTAGGTGTTTTCGATGATGATGCCGTTGCCCAGGTGGTCGTCGATGTTGTTGCCGTTCATGCAGAGATTGAAGGAATCGCCGCAATAGAGCGCGTCCTGGTTTTCCTCAAAGTGGTTCGCATTCACCACGATGTCGTGGCAGTCGATGATCTCCACGCCGCGCTTCTTGTTGTAGGTGATGATGCAGTCGGCGATTCGCGGGTCCTCAAAGCAGCTTTTCAACTGGATGCCGTTGCCGCCGTGGTGGTCGATCGACATGCCCTCGAAATAGATCTCCTGAATGTACTCGGCATACACGCCGTCGCCGCTCCTCTCGTTGCCGCTGATGCGCATGTCCGCCATCTGGATGCGCCAGAGGCGGGCCTTCTTGTCCGTGTCCAAGGTCGGCGGGCGCAGGATGAAGGCCGCCTTCCCTTCCGTGTTTTTGTTGATGATGTGCGTGGCCGCTCCGCTGCCGGAGATGCGCGTCTCCGCCGTCCTCACCCGCAGCGGTTCGGTGATCTCGTAGTTGCCGGGCGGTATGGTCACCAGCCCGCCGCTCTCCGGCACCGCGTCCAGCGCGGCCTGGAGGTTGGGATGCTTTCCGGCATCAATGCTCACCGGGGCAGGTGGCTGGGCATGCAGGATGGCCGGAAGAAAAACAACAAGCAGGAGCAGGGACGCTTTCATCCAGAACAAACGCGCCAACCCCGGTGTTTTTCAGGCTGCAAAAGTGTTTCCTCACGCCACGTTGGCCTTCCCTTGCCTATCATGATCAAACGCCTCACCCTCCTGTTTGCCGCAGTGCTCTCGGTTTCTCCCGCCTTTGCACAGCCGAAGAAGCTTCTCGTCGTCACCGTCACCACAGGCTTCCGCCACTCCTCCATCGAAACGGCGGAAAAAGTCCTGGCCGAGCTCGGCGCGAAATCCGGAGCTTTCACAGTGGACTACGTTCACCAGCCCGAGGGCCAGCCCAAGAGCCCTGGCAGGGCGCCCGTACGTGATGCCAAGGACACCGACGAGTCCTTCAAGGCCAAGGCCGAGGCCTACAGCGTGGCCAATGCCCGGTTCAACGAGGACAACAAGATCTGGAATGACAAGGTCAAAGCCTACATGGCCGACAAGATGGCCCTGGACAAGATCAGCAGCTACGACGGCTTCGTGTTTGCCAACACCACAGGCGACCTGCAGCTCCCTGACCGCGACGGCTTCATCGGGCTGATCAAAAGCGGCAAGGCCTTCATTGCCATGCACTCCGGCTCTGACACCTACCACCCTTTCCGGGGCTACGTGGACATGCTGGGTGGCGAATTCGAGACACACAAGGCACAGGTCGAAATTCAGCCCATCGTGCATGACAAAGGACATCCCATCACCAAGTCGGTCCCCGAAGGCTGGAGGGTCTTTGATGAGATCTACATCATCAAGAGCTTTGAAAAGTCCAAGGTGCATGGCCTCCTTGGCCTCGACACCCATCCAAACCTCGCCCAGCTCTCCGAGGAAGAGCAGAAGAAGGAAGCTGAATTGAAGCGCTACTATCCCGTGGCCTGGTGCAAGGAGTTCGGCGCGGGCCGGGTTTACTACAATTCCCTGGGCCACCGTGAAGACGTGTGGGACCCCACCTGGAAGGCCGGCACCAAGGACCGCAAGAACAGCCCCGAAATCGCCCAGACCTATCAGGACATGATCCTCACCGGCATCCAGTGGGCCCTGAAACTCACCGAAGGTGACTCAACCCCTGGCAACGTGAAGTAAGCGATCTCACGCTGATTGACTGAAAAAAGCAGGGCAAAGGGCTGAACCCTTTGCCCTTCTTTGCGGTTGGAGAGGAAGAAACCACGCCGCCTGTCCCCGTCGAAATTGGGTGCCGCGTTTGGTCCATGGCGATTTTTCATACCGATTTCCGGCGCATCCCACAGCCTCTCCAGTTTTTTGTCTCCTGCGATGAGGCCTCCTGCATCACGCAGCTTGCAGCTGATCTCTCCGCGGCTGTGTCTTTTGCGTTTCATCTCATCTGAGGGCCGCGCTTCGCCCTCCTCAGACTTCCCCATAGCACTTGGCTCAACTTTTGGGGGGGCAGATCACCGAGAATGACCTCCGGGGTGTTCTCCCATTGGGTGGAAGCACACTCGTAAGAGGCAGGGGCGTTCGGCGCCCGACCATTGCTACTCCTTCTTGCCACCAGCAGCTTCCATGCGGAGCTGCTCCAGGCGGGACAGAGGCTTCGGGGCGGCAGGCTTGGCGGCCTCCTTTTCCTTGGGCTTGGCTTCTGCGACGACCTGGGTGGCGGGCGGTGCCTTGCGGGGCGCGTCAATGCGCAGAACGGAACCCAGGGCAATGCGGTGAATCGTGGTGGCGTTGGCGCCCTTGACCGGCACATCAACGCGCACAAACAGGTTGCCCTGCTTGCCGACGGGGGACTTCGCGTCTGTCTTCACCTTGAAGGCCACTTCCTTCGTGTCCTTGGTGATCTTGGCGGACTCGATCGGGATGGTCTCCGGCACGCCCAGTACTTGGGCGGTCGCCTCGCCCTCAAAAGGTTGCAGCATTTCGAGCTTGGCCACCATGACGGCTTCCTTGCCCTGCTCCACTGCCACCAGCGGGATGGCCGGAGCGGTAAGGGAGGCCGGAGCCGTGACGATCTCCGTGAAGGGGGAAGCGTTGTAGTAGCGGCCGTTGCCTGCATCGGCCTCGCCCATCACGGTGAGATTCCAGTTCCCCGCAGGAGCGGCCGCGTTGGCGTCGAGCTGGAAGGTGCACTCATTCTGGCCTTCAGGAATGGTCTGCTCTCCCAGGGCGCTGACGCCGTTGGGCTTCCAGATCATGAACACGCGAATCGGGGCCTTGAAGCCCTCCTTGCGCTTCGCCACGACCTTGAGCTCCAGAACACCGTTGTTCACCAGGGGCACGGCGGGTTTCAGGATTTCCAAGGAGTACGGGGCCTCCTCCACGACGGCCACCGGCAGCTTGTCCACAATCTCGGTGTAGTACACCACGTTGCCGTTGCGCACGATGTCAAATTCCTGGCGGAGCTTGCCAGTCACCTTCGTGTTGGGGTCGGTGGGCAGCAGCTTGACCGGGGAGGTCTGATGTCCCAGGGGGGCATCCGCGGCGGCCTCGAACAACAGGGGCATGCTGCCAAGATCCTTGGGGGCCGTCTCGGTCAGCAGCTTGACGCCCTGCGGCAGGTTGCCGGCCTCAAACTTGAAGTCTCCGCCCACGTTGTTGCGGGAGATGTTGACGAGGGTGGCATAACGACCGCCCTTGGGAATGGCGATGAACTGGCGGTAGTGGGTGTCATTCACCGTGAACTGAGGGGAGGCAAAGTACACCTCCGGCTCAGCGGCCACAAGTTCCAGGCGATAGACAAAGTTGGGGCCGCCACGCTCCAGATGGTCTGTGACGCGGACGAAATAGTCGCCATCGGCAGGGATGTTCAGCTTGAACTTGCTGTCCAGACGGCGGCGGCCGCCACCATCATCATTGCCGATCAGATTGGCCCCCTTGGCATTGGAGATGTTCACCACGCTGTCCAGCGGGGAGCCCAGGCTCTGGGCAAAGGCCTGCACCTCAAGCGTCATTCCCTTTTTAAGCGGCACTTTGAAGAAGTCCACATCGCCCGGCTTTTCAATGATGCCATTGATCGCAATCGGAGCACCGGGAACCACGGTGGCCTTCGCTATTTCATCGTTGGGCTCGGCTTCCAGCGCGTTGTCGAAATTCACCAGCCGGAAAGGATTGCCGGAGGGTGCAGGCTCCTGCGACTTGGAAAAGAGCATGAAACCAGGATCCGTCTCGGCCGGGAGCTGGACTTCCTCCTCAAAAGAACTGTCACGTTCGATGAAGCGCACCTTGGCGGCGGTGCCGATCCTGCCGCCGGCAGGATAAACGACATCCGGGCGGCGGTAGCTGCCGACGTGCAGGCGGTAGAAGGAGTTGCTGCCGCCACGGTAAGACGACTCGCGGATCATGACCGTGTAGTCGCCATCTTCCTCGGCCACGTAGGAGCAGTAGCCATCCTGACGGTGCAGGATGGTGTCGTCGGAGATCACTTTTTCGAAACGGTTTTTGTCGATGATGGCCAGGAAGGGGTCAAAGACGGTGTAGCCAAGGCGCAGCCCATCCACCTCCAGGGAGAGGCGCTGCCCTTTTTTGAGGCTGACCTTGTAATAGTCCACATCCTCATTGGTGATCAGCCCCTCCACCGTCTGGTTCATCTGGATGACCTGCGGGGTGTCAAAGTCGCTGTTCGGCTCCTTTTCCTCCACGTTGGGGAAAATGCCCACGAAGAACTGGCGTGCGTGCGAGACGCCAGACTTGGTGCGGATGCGCATCAGGTGATTCCCCGGCGGCACATCCGCCGCGATGTTGATGGTCAGCTCCACCTTGTTCTTTTCCACCTTTTCCACGCTCTTCTGGGTGAACCCCGGGGAAAAGAAGATCAGGCTCTCAAAATCCGCCAACCGCTCCCCGCTGACGATGAGCTTCACATCCGTCCCACGCTGGCCGCCATTGGGCTTGGTGATGGTGAAGGTCGGATAGGCAGCAAACAAGCTGGTGGCACACATGAGCGTGGCACTGCCGAGGATCAAATGACGAAGAGAGGACATGATGCTTTTGGGGGGGAGCCAACCAATCATACGCCCTGGAAAAGGCAAAAATTACGAATCAGTCAAAAAGAACCCCGAACACCCTACAACAACGGCAGCCGGTCATGGAGCAGGCTCCACCCCGTCAATGACGGCCTGATGATAAGCAATGCGCGGGCTGGAACGCTGACGCAGATCCGCCAGGAGGGTCCCAAGCGCTCGCTCACGCCTCCTGGCATCCAGCGCAGCGGCGATCTCATGCCGGCACTCCTCAAAGGTGGGCAAACGGGAAGGCTGGCGCTCCAAAAGCCAGATGAGGTGCCAGCCGAGGGCCGTCTGAACGGGCGCGCCCACTTCTCCGACCCGCAGTTTTTCGACGGCTGCCACAAAGTCCGTCGGCATGCGCTCACGGGTGAACCAGCCGAGATCCCCGCCGAGGTTCTTGGTGCGGTCGTCTTCGGAATGCTTTTTCGCGAGCGCGGCAAAGGTGCCTTCCCTGGCCGCCAGTCTGTGGTGGATCCTGCGGATCTCGGCCTCACGATCGGGCTTGGCGGCATCGTGCCGCGTCAGGAAGATTTGGAAGGCATGGTGGGCCTGTGGAATGCGCAGGGTTTCCTTGTGCTGGTCATACCAAAGGCGGGCCTCGTCCGGGTCCGGCCCACGCATTTGATCCCTGATCCAAGCCTCATCGAGCTGGGCGTTGTGGACCGTTTCGCCGAGTGACTTCTGGTCATGCTGCTGGCTGGCAAGGCGGCGCTCATACTCCCCCGCATCGGTGAACTGGCGTCGCAGCATGGCCAGTTCCTCGCGTGAGCTCCCCCCGGCATCCCCTTGCCCGCCCTCCCGCAGACGCCAGACACGGACAAGGCGGTCGTTGATGAGGCTTTCCAGCACATCCAGCCGCGCCCGGCGGCGTGCTTCCGCCTCCAAATCCTGCCACGACTGGCCCCGCGCCCAGAAGTGCGCACGCAATGCCTCTTGCAGCTCCTGCTTGCTGATTGCCACCCCCTCCACCTCTGCCACCACATCAGCCCCCCTGCCCCGCAGCAGGTCCACCACCAGCCAGCACACCCCCAGGGCGGCAATGCAGCCTAGCAAAGTGCGCATGACAGACGGGGGGACGGATGGACCCGCATCACATCGTGGCCGTCGCGGCGGCGACTTCCGCGCGCTTGTCCTTGGTGAAACGGACGTCTTCGGCGCGCTCGATGAAAATGGTGTCCTCGCAGATGTTCTTGGCGTGGTCACCCACGCGCTCCAGGAAACGGGCGATGAAAAGCAGATGGATGTAGCCTTCCAGCGCGGAATGGTGGGACTCCATCACCACAATGAGATCGCGGTCAAGGGTCTTCTCCGCAGCGTCCAGCTCCTTGTCCGCCAGCCGCGCGGCGGCAGCGTCCTCCGGGTTCGCATTGAGGAAGGCCTGCAGGCTGGCGCCGAGATTGCGGTCACACAAGGCATAGACTGGCTCAATGAGCTTCACCTCGGCAAACTCCGGCAGGTTGTTGATCAAACGGGCGCGCTTGGCGATGCTGGAGGCCTGGTCAGAAATGCGCTCCAGGTTGTTGGCCACGCGGATGGTCCCCATCACCTGACGCAGATCATGCGCGGTGGGCTGGAATTTCACCAGAATCTGCATGCCCAGCTTGTCCACGGACTTTTCCAGCTCGTTGACGTCCTGGTCGGCGGCGATGGCGCTGTTGCAAAGGTCGGTGTCACGCTCCAGCAGGCCCCGCATGGCACAGGCCAGGTTTTTGCGGGCCATGCTGGCCATGGCCAGCACGTCCTGACGCAGGCGGTCGAGCGAATGATTGAAGGTGGACAGGATATGTTCGTGCATGGTTTAAAATGTCCTCTGGTCACATTTCCGCTACATCGGATTCACTGAAGTTTCGGGCGGAAAAGCAGCCTCATTGGCGACCTCCGCGGACGGCACGGAGCCTTTGGGCTCGCGGTTGGTGCGCTTGCAGAAGGTGTCGTAGTTGATGACCTCGAAGGTGCCGTCGAGGTTTTCCACAATGGCGGTGAGCGACTCCACCCAGTCGCCCGAATTGAGATAATGCGTGTCCCCCACCAGTTTGTTCGCCGGTTTGTGGATGTGGCCGCAGATGATGCCCTTGCATTTTCGCTGACGGGCGAGGTTCTGCAGCTGCTCCTCGTACTTGCCGACAAAGCTCACCGCCGACTTCACCTTGTGCTTCACCCATGCGCTGAGGGAGAAGCTCTCCTTTCCCCGCAGGCGGCGGTAGCCGTTGTAAATGCGGTTGATGCGCAGCAGCGCGTTGTATCCCAGACCACCCAGCTTGGCCAGCCAGGCGTGGTTGGTCGTCACCGCGTCGAATCCATCTCCATGCACCACCAGGTAGTCGCCCTGCGCGGTTTTGTGGATGTGCTCGTCCGTGATGAGGAAGTTCTCAAGCTGGATAGGGATGAAGCGGTCCAGCACATCATCGTGATTTCCGCGCAGATAGATGATGGAGGTGTTTTCCTTCTCCATCTTGCGCAGCACGGTACGGAGAAAGCCGGTGTGCGCCTTGTTCCAGCCCCCCAGACGGCGCAGGTGCCAGGCGTCAATGATGTCTCCATTGAGCACAAGCTTTTCGCAGAGGCAGTTGCGGATGAAGTGGGAGGCCTGCGCGGCCTTGCAGTCCGGCATTCCCAGGTGGACGTCGGAGATGAACACCGTCTTGAAGCGGAGCTTGGTCTTCCCGGTAGGTCCGGGTTCAGTTTGTGCGATTTCACTCATGCATTTTGCAATTCAAGGCGTCGGGGAAGGAATCACAGCGGCGAGCTCCTGCTCAAACTGCGCGATGACGCGCTCCCAGCCAAGGTCAAACGCGGCCTGCCGCGCGGCATTCCGCAGGACGTGGTCGTTCCAGCCAGCGGCCGCCACCCGGCATTGCCCCAAATAGGCGGCCTCGTCGCCAAAAGGTGCCAGCCAGCCGTTTTCTCCCGTCCGGACCAGCAGACGCGGGGCGGCGTAGTCAAACGCCACGACACCCAGGCCGGAAGACATGGCCTCCAGCACGACGTTGCCGAACGTCTCGGTGACGCTGGGGAAAAGAAACACATCTGCGGAGGCATAGTGGGCGGCCAGGTCCGCCCCCGTGCGGGCACCAGCATAGTGGAACTGCGGGCACTGCGCCTTCAGCGCATCCAGCCGGGGGCCGTCGCCCACGAACACCATCCGGGCCGCAGGCTGCACAGTGGAAAACACCTCAAATGCCCGAACGGCCAGGTCGAGGTTCTTCTCCGCCGCAATCCGCCCCACATAGATGGCCACCGGCGTGGCATCATCCGCGTCCCAGCTTTGGCGCAGCTCCGCGCAGCGGCGGGCAGGATTGAAAAGATCCGTGTCCACTCCCCGTCCCATGACGCCCACGTTTTGGATGCCCCACTTTTCCAGCATGCCCGCCGTGTCCGCCGAGGGAGTAAGGGTGCGTGCGGTGTGGTTGTGAATGCTACGCAGCACCCCCTGCGCCACCGCCTCCATGCCAGGGAGGTTATAGTCCTCCAGGTAGGTCTGGAAATTGGTGTGAAAACCCGAAACCACCGGGATTCCCCGCTTCCCCGCCGCACGGATGGCCGCCACGCCCATGAGAGTTTCGGTGGCCACATAAAGAACGTCCGGCCGAAACTCGTCGAAAATTTCCAGAATCTGGCGGGCCGAGGCAAAGCCGAGGCGCAGCCCCGGATAACCCGGCAGGGGCAGGGAGTGCATGACCTCGCGCGGCAGACCGCCCGTTTCTGCCGCCTCCGCAGTGGTGACGACTTTGACGGTGTGGCCTCGATGCCGCAGTCCCTCACCCAGGGTGTTGAGGGTCCGCGCAACCCCGTTGATGTCCGGGGGGAACGTGTCGGTGACGATGAGCACACGCATAAGCGGTGAAAAAGGAAGTGAATGGCGGATAATGCAGCCAAACGTCGCATCCAACCCGGCAAACGTGACGAAATCGACACGGAACGGCCTGTTTGGCGAAAGCAAGCTTGTTGCCATGTGACACGTTCGTCACCATCATTCTTTTGCCCAGCGTTCCGTCACATTGCAAAACAGGGGGTACATACCATGAGCAAGATATTGATCGTCGAGGATGAGTCGGACATTGCTGAGCTGATCGCCCTGCACCTCTCCCGTGAAGGCCACGAGCACATCTGCGTGGCCAACGGCCTGCAGGCCCTGCCAGCCGCAGTCGAACAGCAGCCTGACCTCATTGTGCTGGACCTCATGCTGCCGGGGCTGGACGGCATGCAGATCTTCAAACGTCTGCGCGCCGACACCCGCACCACCCACATTCCCGTGATCATTCTGACGGCCAAGGCGCAGGTGACGGACAAGATCGCCGGGCTGGAGCTGGGGGCTGACGACTACCTGACCAAGCCCTTCAGCCCCCGGGAGCTTTACCTGCGCATCAGCGCCATCCTGCGCCGGGTGAAGAAAGTGACGCATGTCTCCGAGATCCAGCGCGGCCGCTTCCTCCTTGACCGCAAGAACATGAAGCTGTTTCTCGACGGCTCCCCGCTTGACCTGACCACGACGGAGTTCAAACTGCTGACCACCCTCATGGAAAACGATGCCACCGTCCACACCCGCGCCGACCTGCTGCGCGAGGTGTGGGGCTACAACACCGACGTCGCCACCCGCACCCTGGACACCCACATCAAGCGGCTGCGCGAAAAGCTCGGCCCTGCCGGCAACCACATCGTGACCATTCGTGGCACCGGTTTCCAGTTCCTGACGGAAGCGCCTGCGGAGGCCATCGCGGCATGACGTCCTTCAGCCTCGTCCTTCTCATCCTGCTGACGGCCTGCGTTGCCGCCTGGATGCGGCGTGAGAAGCACTGGCGGAAACGCTGGGAAGGCGCGGCCAAATCCATCGGCATGCGGTCCCGGGATGCCGACCAGCTGCCAGAGCAGGGAGAGAAAGTCTGGAAGGATCTCCAGGCCACCCGCGCCCAATCAGAGCAGCGGCGTGTCTTTGAGTCCCTGCTGGATGAAATCACCCAGGGACTCGTCCTGGTGGAGGCGGACATGCACGTCCGCTACGCCAACAGCACGCTCAAAAAACTTCTGCACCGCGCCGAGATCCGCCCAGGCCGGGCATTGATCGAGGAAGTGCGCGACCACCAGATCACCGACCTGGTGCAGCAGGCCATGACGAAGAAGCAGCACGTCACGCGCAGCATCCAGATGCTGCCATCCGACGTGGGCGCGGGCACCAACCTCGGCGGCAGGCACTTCCTCATTGAGGCCGCCCCGCTGGGCGCTGACGTGGGTGGCGGCGCGTGGCTGATGATCCAGGACGTGACCGAGGCGGCCATGACCGAGCAGATCCGCAAGGACTTCGTGGCCAATGCCTCCCATGAGCTGCGCACACCGCTGACCATCATCAACGGCTACATTGAGATGATGCAGGATGGCGACCTCATGGCCCCCGCAACGATGAAGCGCAGCCTGGATGTGATGGAAAAGCACACCAAGCGCATCGCCCGCATCATCGAGGACATGCTGGCCATCTCCCGCCTGGAGGACACCAGCACACCGCTCAACTGCGAGCCCTTCAACGTGAAGGCCTGCGTGCAGGACGCCGCCGACCACCTGGCACCGATGATCGAGGGACGTCACGTGCGCGTTGAGCTCGACTTCCCCAAGGACGGCGGCCGCCTCAGCGGAGACCGCTTCTACTGGGACCAGATTTTCACCAACCTCATCGAGAACTCGATCAAGGAGAACCAGCGGCCCGGACTGGTGGTGCGCGTCTCCGGGCTGTGGCAGGACGGCCACTGCACCCTCAAGGTCACGGACAACGGCATCGGCATCCCCGCGCACGACCTGCCTTTTGTCTTCAAGCGCTTCTACCGCGGACACAAGCACCACTCCTCCGGCTCCCAGGTGAAGGGCACCGGGCTGGGCCTCTCCATCGTGAAACGGGCCGTGGAGGCCCACGGCGGGTCCATCGAGCTGACCAGCACGCCGGGGGTGGAGACCACCTTCATGATGCGGGTGCCCGTTTCGGCGGCGCATGATGCGGACGCTTGAGCGCCCGGCAGGACGTGCTAAGTGCTCCATTCCTGCCCCCGCTGACGTAACCCAGGCTGGGAAACGGTTCCCAACCCCTTGTGGAAGACTCTTTCGGCCATCACATCTCCTACCTGCGCGTTTCGATCACCGACCGGTGCAACGAACGCTGCCGGTACTGCATGCCCGAGGAGGAGCAAATCTGGTTCGCCAAAGAGGACACGTTGAGCTACGAGGAACTCCTGCGCATCGTCCGTGTGGGCGCAACACTCGGCATCAAGAAAGTCCGTGTCACGGGCGGCGAGCCCCTGGTCCGCCCCGGCGTGGCGGATTTCTGCGCAGAACTGGCTCAGATCCCCGGCATTGAGGACATCGGCATCTCCACCAACGGCACCCTCCTGGCCAGGGTGGAAAACGGCGTACCCATGGCGGAAAGGCTGGTGAAAGCAGGAGTACGCACCGCCAACATCTCCCTCGACTCCCTGGACCGCGCCACCTATCAGCGCACCACCAGCCGCGACCTGCTGCCAAAGCTGCTGGAAGGCATCGATGCGGCCATCGCCGCCGGTTTTGAGGCCATCAAGCTCAACTGCGTGCTGATGAAAAACCAAACAGAGCGTGAGCTGCCCGCGCTGATCAACTTTGCCGCCCGCAAAAACGTGCTGCTGCGCTTCATCGAGCTCATGCCGGTGAGCACCCAGGACGTGCTGAGCGAGGACAACTTCCTGCCAATCGCCACCGCAAAGAAGCTCATCGAACAAACACATGGCCCGCTGATTCCGCAGCCAGATTTCAGCACCAACGGCCCCGCTTTGTACCATCTGATTCCAGCCACCGGGCAACGCGTCGGCTTCATCGGCGCGATGACGAACCTGCATTTCTGCGAGAGCTGCAACAAACTGCGCCTGACCTGCGACGGCAAGCTGCGCCCCTGCCTGGGCAGCTACTTGGAATTCGACCTTCGCGGCGTGCTCCGCTCCGGCTGCAGCGACGCGGAGCTCGCCGCCTTTTTCCAGAACGTGGTGGCACGCAAGCCGAAGGAGCACGACTTCCGCCACAACTACCAGCCCAATCGCCGGATGATTGCCATCGGCGGCTAGTCATCACCTTCCATGAGCAAGCTCACGCACATCAACTCCAAAGGAGAAGCCGCCATGGTGGATGTCTCCGCCAAGCCCCCCCAGCGCCGTGAGGCCGTCGCGCAGGGCCGCATCGTGCTGGCCCCGGCCACGCTGGAGCTGATTCAGAAAAACCAGATCAAGAAGGGCGACGTGCTCAGCATCGCCCGCATCGCCGGCATCCAGGCGGCCAAGCAGACGCAGCACCTCATTCCCCTGTGCCACCAGATTCCCCTGAGCAAGGTGCAGGTGGATTTCGAGGTCCTCCCGAAAGCCGTCCACATCACCGCCACCGCCATCACCGTGGCCCAGACCGGCGTGGAGATGGAGGCCCTCACAGCAGTCTCTGTGGCCGCGCTGACCATCTACGACATGTGCAAGGCGGCGGACAAGAAGATGCGCATCGAAGGCGTACGATTGGTTAAGAAAACCAAGTCCTGACGCCCGATGTCCAAGCCGCTCTCCCTCATTGTCCTGGCCGCCATTTTGTCTGCTGCAACTCATGCGGCCGACCTCCCTTCCCTGCGGCAGTCCTATGAGAACGCGGTGAAGCGGTCACAAAAATCCCTGGCAGAGACCTACCTGGCCGAATTGGTCAAGCTCAAGACGGCTGCCAGCGCGGACGAAGCCGCCAAGATTGACCTGGAGATCCAGCGCATCACCAGGCAGGTTGCTGAGCTTTCCCTGCCAGCCACAGCCCAAAGCGTGGTGCTGGAGGCTCAGGCCCTCATTCATCCCACGTCCCCCGCAGGTTTCAGCCTGGGCACTGTGAAGCAGGGTGACACCATCACGCTCAAATATGTCAAAGGCATGTGGAAGAGCGATGGCCGTGTGGCATCAGAGAATCCTGACGCCTTCAACCTCGAATACGGGGACAAAAGCCGTCTCGTCATCGCAGAAGCTCCCGTGAACGGAGTTCCAGGCAAGGTCCTGGCCATGGTGACACCGGAGACGGTGCGCGCCCCCTTCTCATTCACCTTTCCCGCCGACCTGGCAGCAGCCGTCCTGCGCATCAATGACAACAGCACCGACACCAAGAATCCAGGCGCGGTGACTTATGACGTGAAGATCACCCGCTAGCAGAGCAGTGCGTGAGGCCCTGCCTCAGCCCATCAACGCCACCGCGATGGGATCCACCAGCGGCTTTCCGCTGCGGGTGAGGCGCACAAACTGATCCTCCACGTTGAGCAGCCCCTGCTCGCGCAAGGTCTCCAGCATGCGGCGCGACTCAGCGCTCACAAGATCCACCGGCAGACCGCGCGCCGTGCGCAGCTCCAGGCCAAAGCGCTCAGTCCGCCGTTCATCCTCCGTCAGCATCTCCACATCCGTTTCCGTGCTTTCACCTGCCAAAGTCATGGCAATGTAGCGGTCGGTGTCAGCCACATTCTTCCACCGTCTGCCACCTGCGGTGGAGAACGCACCCGGGCCGATGCCAATGTAGTCCGCCCCCATCCAATAGGCTTCATTGTGAATGCTGCGATGCCCCGGACGCGCATAGTTTGAGATCTCATAGTGCTCAAAGCCACCGCCTTCCAGCATGTCGATGCCGAGATTGAAGAAGTCGGCATCCTTCCCCTCGTCCATGCGAAACTCCCCGGTCTTCAGCCTGCGGAAAAAGTCCGTGTCCTCCTCATAATTGAGGTTGTAGGCGGAGATGTGATCCGGCTTGAGTGAAAGCGAATGCTCCAAGGTGCCGCGCCATGTGTCGATGCTCTGGCCTGGGATCGAAAACATCAGATCCAGGTTCAGGCTCGGGAACTTGGCCTCCCGCAGCACCTGCCAAGTTTCCTCCGCCTCGGCCGGTGCGTGATCACGCCCCAGGATCTTCAGCGTGGCGGTATCCCAGGACTGGATGCCCAGGCTGACACGCGTCACCCCCAGCCCGCGCATGATGGCGGCCTTCGACGGCGTCACCGTGCGTGGATTGGCCTCCAGGGTGAACTCAACGACCTGGGAGAAGTCCACCCGCCCGCGCAAGCCACGCAGCAGGCGCTCCAGGTGGGTGTCGCTCAGCATGGTGGGTGTGCCGCCGCCAAAGAAGATGGTGCGTGGCTGCCACCCCTTCCCTTCCGTTTCCTTCAGCACCGCGTCCACAAACGCCGTCATGTCCGTGCCGCCCGGTGTGTGCTTGTGAAAGCTGCAGTACGGGCAGATGCGGTGGCAGAACGGGATGTGAACGTAAAGGTGGTGCAAGCGGCAGGTTACGCGTGCCAGGCCGCCAAATCACGCTAAAGCATGCACAATCAACCTTCACCGCATGTCTGACGAATCCCACCATGAGCGCGAGCTCGGCGGCCAGCTCCTGGCGGCGGTCTCGCGCTCGTTTTACCTCACGCTGAAAGCCCTGCCCAAGGAACTGAGGGAGCCGATTTCCCTGGCCTACCTGCTGGCCCGCACGGCAGACACCATTGCCGACACAGCCAGCGTCAGCGCTGAGGTGCGGCTGGAGTGCCTGGAGCGCTACCGTGCCCTGGTGCGCGGCGCGGGCGCTGGAGAGCCGCTGGCAGCCACGCTGCGGGAGCAGTTTTGTCCCCGGCAGGAAGATGATGCCGAGCGT
Source organism: uncultured Prosthecobacter sp. (assembly GCA_964588755.1). GTDB lineage: Bacteria > Verrucomicrobiota > Verrucomicrobiia > Verrucomicrobiales > Verrucomicrobiaceae > Prosthecobacter. The sequence goes on from CAZPSQ010000087.1 coordinate 15,445, forward strand.
CGCCTCATGGAAAAATTCGCTGATGGCATCGCTTGGCTGGGCACCATGCGGCCCCGCCCGCTGGAGGCGATCCAAAACGTGCTGGAGCACATCATCGACGGCCAGACGCTGGACATCCGCCGCTTTCCCTCTGACGGACAGCTTCGGCGTCTGGAGACGGCTGAGGAACTCGACCAGTACACCTGGCTGGTGGCTGGCAGTGTGGGAGAGTTCTGGACCCAGCTCTGCGCGGTGGAACTGCCATCCTCCCTGGATCACACGGTGACGACGTCGCAGATGCAGGAGTGGGGTGCGCGGATGGGCAAAGGGCTGCAACTCATCAACATCCTGCGCGACATCGGCGAAGACACGCGTGACGGCCGCTGCTACCTGCCCTGCGAGCCTGCCGAGGTACGGCCGGAGTGGAACAAGTGGCTGGAGAGGTGCTCAGAGCATCTGGAACAGGGCCTGCGCTATGTGCAGCACGTGGCCCACGGCAAGTTGCGCTATGCCACCGCCCTGCCCCTGCTGTTGGGGATTCAAACGGTGGCGAAAATGCGCAGGGCCTCCTGGGAGGAGGTGCAACGCGGCATCAAAATTTCCCGCCTGGATGTGGCCAGCATTCTGGCGCAGGCGGTCATCGCATGCCGAAGCCCGGAGGCGGTGGAGAAGCTGTATCGAAAGCTGGCCGCCGGTTAAAAACCAAGCGCATAGGACAACAAGCTGCCGGTGGCTTTCACCGGCAGAACATCGATCGCAAAGATCTGCCCGTCTTCATTGCGCAGGAAGTTTCCCGGATGGGCATCGCCCACCAGCAAGTCACGATTGAAGTCAAAGAACAGGTTGGTGTCGCGCACACGCGCAAATCCAAGCTTATTCATGAAGCCGCTGATCTCCTCCCGCTCCGGCCGCTGCCCAACCACCAGCGGCTGGGCGACAGCAAGGCGCACTCCGGCCTTGTTTTGGACAAGCCCAAGCACGGACGCCTCATCCTCGAATAACTCGTTGGAAAGCGCCCAGCGATCCAGGTATTCCAGAGGTGTTGCTGGCCCAAGTCCGACGGTTCCGCCGCGGAAGCGCAGGGTGTTTCCATGCATGCCAGGCAGGGTCACTTTGAGAACCACCTGCCTCTGATGATCAAAAATCACTTCGTGTTCCATTCCTGGCCGCTGGCCTGGTAAGGCGAGGGCGTCTCTCTCAACAACGACTCCTTCGCGCTCTCCCCACTCTCGGAGTGCACGGAGTTGCTGAAAGATATTCCAAGGTGCTGCTCCACCTGCCTCCAAAATTGCTCGGAGGTCAGACGCGGCTGTTTCAGGCGGGCGGCCCGGATGCTGCCAGGGATATGGCTCATACACGGGGAATGGTGGCACGATTCATTGCAGCCGCAAGCCTGGATCAAAAAGGCAAGCGGCCCGGATGCTGCCGTTTTCCTGACTCATTCACGGCTGAATCAGGAAAACTGTGCATCCAGGCCGCAAAGCGTGGTGTGGGTCCTTACTTGCGGGTGAACCAGCCTTTGACTGTGCCGAAGATGCCCGGCTTGTCCTGGTTCAGATTGCGGGCGGCTGGATCTGGCGTCGTCACCGGCACCGCGTTAGGCAGGCGCTGATCCCAGCCACCACCGAGAGCTTTGATGAGCCCCACTGTGGCCACCAGCCGCTGCCCGGCGATCTGCACACTGGAACGCTGCATGGACAGGGTGGTGCGGTTGGCGTCGATGACGTCGATGTAGAGGCTGGTGCCGGCCTGGAAGCGGGTCTTGGCCAGTTGCGCGGCCTTCTCCGCACTGGCGCGGGCGCGCCCCTGGGTGGCGGCCTGGGTGCTCAGATTGCGCAGGGAGGAAAGGCTGGTTTCCACATCCGCCAAAGCAGCGATGAAGGCCTGACGGTAGCCTGCCAGCGCCTCATCATGGGCGGCCTTGGATTTGGTGAGATTCCAGCGATTCTTGTTTCCGGAAAACAGCGGCACATTGATGCTGGGCCCAAGGCTCCACATGAGGGAGGACGGCTCAAACAACACGTCGATGTCCCCGCTTTGGAAGCCGCCCCGGCCCAGCAGTTTCACACTGGGGAAGAACTGGGCCTTGGCCACGCCAATGCGGGCAGTGGCGGCGTGCAGCGTGCGCTCGGCCTGGGAGATGTCCGGACGGCGCTCCAGCAGGTCGCTCGGCACACCGGCAGGCACCACAGGCGGCGACGCGAGACCGCCACCATGCACCGGCACCCGGAAGGTGGAGGCGCTGGTGCCCAGCAAAATGGCCAGGGAGTTTTCCAGCTGATCCCGCTGGGCCTTGAGCGCGGAGATTTCAGCCTCGGCGGAGGCCACTTCGGTCTCGGCCTGCGCCACTTCCAGGTCGCTGCCGGCACCGGCATCCACCCGTGCGGTCGTGATCTTGCGGGCTTCATCACGGAAGCCCACGGCCTCCCGCACAATGCGGATCTCATTGTCGAGCGTGCGGATGCGGAAGTAGGTGACGGCCACCTCGGCCTGGATGCCCAGCAGCACATTGTGCATGGCGTCCGCGGCGGCGGCGGCATCGGCGCGGGTGCCTTCGGCAGTCCGGCGCAGCTTGCCCCACAGGTCCAGCTCCCAGCTAAAGTCCACCGGCGCGTTGAAGGCAGGGCCGAGGTAGTGCATGCCGTTCAGCGGAAAGGGCGAGGGCATGTTCTCCGATGTGCGCTGGGTCTCCGCCGTCAGCGGCAGGCCGATGGTGGGAAAGAAATCCCCACGCGACATGCGGGCCGCGGCACGCGCCTGGTCGAAGCGGGCAATCGCACCTTTAAGCTGCTGATTGTTGGCCGTGGCCATGGCGACAAGGCTGTTCAGCCGGGAGTCACGAAACACCGTCCACCACGTGCCTTTGGAAAGGTGGGCGGAAGGGGTGGGCTCGCGCCAGGTGACGCCCTTGAACTTGGACGGAGCCGCCGTTTCAGGACGTTCATAACTGGGCCCGATCTGGGCAATGGCGACCGAGGAAGAAGCGGCCAGCAGGAGTGGTAGAAGCAGACGCATGACAGGAATGAATCAATGAGAGGTGGGGAGAGCAGCAACGGGAACTTCTTCGTGCGAGGCACCGGCAGCAGGCTTCTTCTTGCGGCCCAGCTTCATCACCAGCACATAGAAGACCGGGGTCAGGAACAGACCGAAGAAAGTCACGCCGATCATGCCGCAGAACACCGCAATGCCCATGGCCTGACGCATTTCAGCACCAGCGCCCGTGGAGACAACCAGGGGATACACACCGGCAATGAAGGCGATGGAGGTCATCAAGATGGGGCGCAGACGCAGGCGGCAGGCCTCCAGGGCGGCCTCCAGCGGGCTGAGACCGTGGTCGCTCTTCTCTTTGGCAAACTCCACGATCAAAATGGCATTTTTGCAGGCCAGACCAATCAGCACGATAAAGCCGATCTGGGTGAATATGTTGTTGTCGCCCTTGATCTGCAGCCCCGTGTGGAAGCCCTCTTTCAAGATCTGGCTCATCATGTTGTTGTCGCCACCAAGAAGAGCCACGCCACCCAGGGCGAACAAGAGGCACAACGGCACGATGAGGATGATGGCCAGCGGCAGGCGCAGGCTTTCATACTGCGCGGCCAGCACCATGAAGACGAGCAGGATGCACAGCGGGTAGATGTACACGGCCGTGTTGCCAGCAATGATCTTCTGGTAGGTCAGGTCTGTCCACTCAAACTCGAACCCGGCAGGCAGCACCTCCTTCGACAGCTTGGCGATGACCTCCTCCGCCTGACCGGAGCTCAGCGGCGGCAGGGGCGCGCCATTGAAGTCGGAGGCGAGGTAGCCGTTGTAGTGGGTGACGCGGTCCGGGCCGAAGCTTTCCTTCACCTTCACCAGGGAGCCGACAGGGATCATCTCCCCTGCGGCGTTGCGGGTCTTCAGACGGGTGATGTCCTGGGCGTCGTCGCGGAACTGCTGCTCCGCCTGCGCAACGACCTGGTAGGTGCGGCCGAAGCGGTTGAAGTCGTTCACATAGAGGCTGCCCAGGTTGATCTGCAAGGTTTCGAACAGGTTGGCCAGCGGCACCCCTTGCGCATCCTGCTGGCCGAAGACAACGCCGTGAACCAGAAGCTCGCGCTGCGCATGCTGCAGCAGATGGGCTATCGCGCCGATCTCGCGAGCAACGGCATCGAAGCCATCGAGTCCATCG
>CAZPSQ010000088.1:0-19503 GCA_964588755.1 uncultured Prosthecobacter sp.
GCAAGCAGGCCGGGCAGCTCTGCTCCAAGATGCGCTTCATCTCCGCCCAGTGGCTGCAAATGCTGACCGATGCCACCTGGCGCAGACATGCGCAGAATGGCAATGCGCTGGCACGGCGGCTCTCGGATGCCCTCGGCAATCTGCCAGGGGTGCAGATCTTGTACCCGGTGGATGCGAACGCCGTTTTCGCCAAGATGCCAGACAGGATGAAAGATGGCCTCAAGCAGCAAGGCTGGCAGTTCTACAGCTTCATCGGCGGCGGTTCCCGCCTCATGTGCTCATGGGCCACCACTGAAGCCGATGTGAATGCCTTTGTGGCCGACGCGGCACAATTTGTTTAAATCGTGCCAAATTAAAGTTGAATCGCGACAAAATCGTGCCAATTGTGACAAATCATGCCACAAGAGCCGAATAACGCACTGAATCGTGCCATTTCCAATGCCCCTCACGGCATTGGAATCGACGAGCTAGTACGCGAATTTGGCGACTTGGTGTCCAAGCGCACCCTGCAGCGCCGGCTCGATGAAATGGTGCAGCTCGGCGAGCTGGAACGCATTGGCAAAGCGCGAGCGACAAAGTACCGTCTGGTGTCTGCCGCCCCTGCGCCCAGCCCCTCCTATTCATACGTGGAGGCCATGCCGCAGCGTGAAGCCCTCATCGTGCGAGAAGATCCACCGGCCGATGGTGACACCACTCTGCGCGAGCTACGGGACGTCTTTCGTACCCCGTACTCACTCCGCAAGCCGGTCAAATACCAACGGGATTTCCTGGAACGCTACATCCCCAATGAGACAGCCTACCTGCCACCGAAACTGCGCGAGCATCTACGGTCCAAGGGGCAGTCCCGGGAGATGGCAGAAATGCCACCGGGCACCTATGCCCGGCAGGTGCTGGACCGGCTCATCATTGACCTGTCCTGGAACTCCAGCCGCCTCGAAGGCAACACCTTCTCGCTGCTGGAGACCGACCACCTGCTGGCACTGGGGCATACCGACGATCCCGTGCGGGCCATGGAGGCGCAGATGATTCTCAACCACAAGGAGGCCATCGAGTTTCTTGTGGAGTCGCCGGACGACTTGGGATTCAACCGCTACACCTTCCTGAACCTGCACGGCCTGCTCACCTACGGACTCCTCAAGAATGGGAAGGCCGAGGGGACGTTGCGCACCTCAGCAGTCGGCATCGGCGGCAGTGTTTACCACCCGACGAACCAGCCGGCCGTGATCGAGGAATGCTTCGACCTGATCTTGCAGAAGGCCGGAGCCATCAGCGATCCGTTGGAGTGCTGTTTCTTCCTCATGGTGCAGATGCCTTATCTGCAGCCCTTCGAGGATGGAAACAAGCGCACCTCGCGCCTGGCCGCCAACATTCCCCTGATTCGTGCCAACATGTCTCCGCTGTCGTTTGTGGGGGTTCCCGTGCGGGACTACACGGACGGCATCCTGGGTGTGTATGAGCTCAACCGCGTCGAGCTGCTCCGGCAGGTCTTTGCGGAGGCCTATGAGGAGTCTGCGGCACGCTACGCGGCCATCCGCCAGGAAATTGGCGAGCCTGAGGAGGTCGTTGTGCGGTACCGCAATGAAATCAAAGACTTCATCCGCGACGTGGTGGTGAAACGTCTGACGAAACTGGAGGCCGCAGAGATGCTGCGCCGCTGGACGAACAAGAACATCACCGCCAGCGACCGGGCAAAATTCGCCCTGTATGTGGAGGAGCGTCTGCTTTCGCTGACCGAAAACAACATCCTCCGCATGCGGGTAAGGCCCTCGGAGTTTGAGGCCTGGTGGCCCCTTTGGAATGGAGACAAGGACAAGGCCGGCGGCTGAGCAAGCCGCCGGTCAATCCTCCTGCCCGGAGTCGTCATCCGGGGACTTGGAGCCGTCCTTGCGCTTGAAGTTCAGCTGCTGCACGCGGCGCAGGTCGGCCTTGGTTGTGGTCACCTCGTAGTCTTCAATGACCACCTTCTCCCCCACCTTGGGCAGGTGGCCCAGCAAGTGGGTGACATAGCCACCGATGGTGGTCACCTCGTCACTTTCCAGCTCGATCCCCGTCTGGTCGGTCAGCTCATAGAGATTGAGCGTGCCTTCGACAACAAACTCGTCGTCGCTGATGCGGCGCAGCTCGCTGGTCTCCTGGTCAAACTCATCCTGAATGTCGCCCACAATCTCCTCCAGCACGTTGTCCAGGGTGACAACGCCGACAGCGCCGCCGAACTCATCCACAGCGAGCACAAAGTGAACGTGCTTGTCGAGAAAGAAGCGCAGCAGCTTGTCGATGGGCAGCATCTCCGGCACCATGTGCAGGTCACGCCTGATCTTGCGCAGGTCAGGCTGGGGCGTGCCCACCAACGCCAGCAAATCCTTGATGTGGATCATGCCGATCGCGTGATCAAGGTGGCCTTCCACAAGCGGATAACGGGTGTGCTTCGATTCGATGGCGAGCTTCAGACTGGCTTCGAAACTGTCATCCGCATCCAGGGAAATCACCGTGTTGCGCGGGGTCATCACGTCACGCGCACAGCGGTCATTGAGGGCCAGGGCGTTGAGCAGGATGTCCTTTTCAGTTTCTGTCACCTCCTTGGATTTCTGGCTCTCGGCCACGATGTGGCGAAGCTCCTCTTCGGAATGGGCGATCTCGTGCTCCGAAACCGAGGTGATGTTGAAGAAACGCAGCATCACATTGGTGCTGGCGCTGAGCAGCCAGATGGCCGGTTTCAGCACAACGTAGAAAAGGTGCAGCGGGCGCGCGATGAGAAGCGTGACCGAGAGAGACTTGCGGATGGCCAGCACCTTGGGCGTCTGCTCCCCCAGCACCACATGCAGGTAGGTGACAATGGCGTAGGCGATGCCGATGGATGTCCAGCGGATGACGGTTTCATTGACCACGCCAATTTTAAACAGCAGGGGCTGCACCACCATGGCCACATAGGGCTCGCCGAAGATGCCCAGCGCGATGCTGGTGAGGGTGATGCCAAGCTGGCCGGCGGACAGGTACGCGTCCAGATTGCGCGTGACGTGCTGGGCAAATTTTGCCCCGCTTGTCCCTTCCTCAATGGCCGCCGTGAGCTGGCTGTCGCGCACCTTGACGATGGCGAACTCGGCCGCGACGAAAAAGGCGTTCAGCAGCACGATGGCCAGCACGATCACCGCCTGCCAGAAGAGATCCGCCGGGGTGAAAGTCCATTCACGAACAAGTTCGGCGGAGGCGCTGGCGAGGAAAAATGTCATGCGGGGACGCTGTCAGCCACTCACAGTTTCTCGTAGTTCCCATCACATCGTTTTTCGAGGATGGTAAAACCTGCGGCCTTGGCGTCGGATACAGAAAGGGGTTTGGTGATTTTGGGCGTGCTGAAGGTGGACACCAGCTTTTTCACCGGCTGCTTGCACAGCGGGCAGACCTCCAGCGGGGGCCTGCTCATGGGACGCCGCAGGTCAAAACCTCTACGGCAGGCAGGACACCCTTTTTCAGAGTCTTCGGCAATGTAGGAGTAGGTAGGCATGAGAATGTCTATGCGCGCCTCTCTCCAAGGCGGCCAGCGTCCAGGCTGGGCCGCCAGTCGGACACTGGGAATTACCAGCTGGACTTCGTCACGCCAGGAATCATGCCCTGGGAGGCGAGCTCGCGGAAGGTCAGACGGGACATCTGGAAGCGGCGCATGAAAGCGCGACGACGGCCAGAGACGCGGCAACGGTTGATCAGACGTGTGGGGCTTGCGTCACGGGGAAGCAGGGTCAGGCCGACGTAGTCGCCCTTCTCCTTGAGTTCAGCGCGGAGCTTTGCGTACTTTTCGACAGTTTTACGTTTGCGCTTGTCGCGCTCGAGCCAGCATGTTTTTGCCATAGGGGCGCGCATTCTGGCCCAAAGCCTCCGCTTGGCAAGTGGAATTTCATGCCTGAAAGCGCGCATTTTTCGCGGCCTGCGGAGGCCCCGTATGGACCCAATGCCGCGAAAGCTGGCCGATTCCACCCAAATCCTGTCCGACATCAGTATTGTCGCCAGTGCGTAATTCCTGCTACAACCGACCCACCCAACCATGCGAGCGTTCCTTTTTCTCCCATTTTGCCTCCTGGCCGCCGATCTTCATGCCGCAGGCAAGGAAATCACCGGCGAGCGCGCGGCCGCCACCACTGTCTGCCCCACACCGGCGGAGGCGCAGGCAAAAATGAGCGTGCCGGAGGGCTACGAAGTCCGTTGTTTTGCGCATGAGCCCATGGTGCAGAACCCCGTGGCGATGACCTGGGACCACCGGGGCCGCCTGTGGGTGGTGGAGGCCTATGAGTATCCAGAGGGTTCCCCCCACCCTGCTCCGTTCGGCGGGGAGGCGGCGGACGATCAATACCACCCCCTCCCCGCCTATGGCGACAAGATCCCCAGAGACCGGGTCATCATCCTGGAGGACACCAACAATGACGGCGAGGCCGACAAGCGCACGGTCTTCGTGGAGGGGCTCAACCTGGCCTCCGCCATCATCTGCGGGGACAATGGCGTCTATGTGGGCCAGCAGCCACACCTGATCCACTTCCGGGATGACAATGGGGACGACAAGCCGGACGCATGGCGTGTCGTTCTCACAGGCTTTGGCCGTGAGGACACGCATGAGCTGATCAACAGCTTCACCTGGGGGCCCGACGGCTGGCTGTACATGACCCATGGTGTTTTCACCAACAGCAAGGTGCGCCGCCCAGGCCAGCCGGAGGGCGAGGGGCGCAAGTTCGACGCAGGCATCGGCCGTGCCCGCCCAGCCGGCCGCGACAGGGCGGCCGCGTGGGATTTTGAGGTGTTTGCCGACGGCACCAGCAACCCCTGGGGATGCGACTTCGACGCTGCGGGGAATTTTTTCATCAGCGCGTGCGTGATCGACCACTTTTTCCACATGGCGCCCGGCGGCATCTACGTGCGGCAGGGCGGCGCGCCGGAAAATCCCCATGCCTATGAGCTGCTGCCCAGCATTGTGAAGCACCGCCACTTCCGGGCCGCCTATGCTGGCGTGCAGATTTATCAAGGCGGCCGCTACCCCGCCGACACGCATGGACACGCCTTCATCGGCAACATTCACGACAATGCCATCCATGAGGAGGTGCTGACTCCGGCGGGGGCCACCTTCAAGTGTGAGCCGCGGCGTGACTTCCTCCGCGCCAACGACGGCTGGTTCCGCCCGGTGAGCACGCAGACCGGCCCGGACGGCTTCCTGTGGATCATGGACTGGTGCGACAAATACCCCTGCTACCAGAATGCCAAGGCCAACCCTGAAGGCGTGGACCGCGACCGTGGCCGCATCTGGCGCGTGGTCGTGAAGGATGGCAAATCCGGGGGCAGCCGCGAAAAGACGGACCAGGATTTCAAAAAGCTGCCCACGGAGGAGCTGGTGGACCTGCTGGAACATTCCAACAACTGGATGCGCCGCATGGCACGCCGCATTTTGGTGGAGCAAAGCGGGCGGGAAGACGCCATCTCCGCCGTGGCCACCCTGGCGAACTTCAATGCCAACAACGCCGCCAGCCGCCTGGAGGCCCTGTGGGCACTGCTGCAGATCGACCAGGGCGCGCGCAGCGCAGCGGCGGTGGAAAACGCGGCCAAGTCCAAGTTCCCCTCCCTGCGGGCCTGGGCCGCCCGGCAGGTGGGCGACATCGCCTCCGGCATCACCTTCAAAGACGGCATGCAGTTCGGTGTTCCAGCCTACATGGACAAGCTGGCCGCAGACCCGGACCCGGCCGTGCGGCTGGCCGTGGCGATCTCCCTGCGCCAGTGCAACGCACGCTGGCTGACGGTGGATGGGCGCAAAGGCGACAGCTTCCGCCCCGCATGGCCGGAGAAGTTTGCCACCTTGATGAAAAGCTCCGCGCAAAATGCGGACACGCCCCTGGCGCTGGCCATCTGGCAGAGCTTTGAACCCGCGCTGGCGGCCAACCCGGTGTTCTGGACCCAATGGATGGCGGAGACCATGACCGGCCTGCAGCCTCTCTCCCACACCTTCTCCCACAAGGCCATGCGCCGCCTGTGCGACTCCCGCCAGCCTGCCAGCCTCGACCTCGCTCTCGACTTCACCGAGGCCGTCGGCGACCAGGACATCTTGCTGGCGCACGCCCTGGACGGCCTTGTCAAAGGTCAGGAGGGCGGTGTGATCAAACCCATGAAGGACGCCTCCGCCAGTCTGGCGAAGTGGCGGACGAGCGCCAATGCCGATGTGCGCAAGCATGGGCAGACGCTGGCCGTGCTGTGGGGGGATGAGGCTGCGGTGAAGGAAATGATCGCCGCGCTGCATGATGCCGCCAAGCCAGAGAAGGACCGCATCAGCATTCTGCAATCCCTCCGCAAGGTGCGGACCCCCGCGGTGAGGGAGGCCCTGCAGCCGCTGCTGACGCCTGGGACATCCACCACGCTTGCTGTGGCCGCCATTCGTGCGGCCGCGGACCTCGGCAGTGATGACTACATCCAGCCGCTGCTGCTCCAGGCAGCCTCGAAGGATTTCAATGTGCGCATTGCCGCGCTCGAAGCCCTGGCCAGCCGTCAGGCCTGGACCATGGCCATGCTCAAAGCCATCGCGGAGGAAAAAGTCAGCGCCGCCGGCTTCCCTGCCCCCGTGCGCCGCGCGCTGGCCACGCACAAGGAAAAGCCTGTCCGTGATCTGGCCTTCAAGGTGCTCGGCGCGTGGCAGGACACCTCGGAGGATGTGAAGTCCCTCATCGCCCAGAAAAAGCAGGCCTGCCTCACCGGCGAGCCCGACATGGCCAACGGCAAGATGGTCTTCACCGCCACCTGCATGGTCTGCCATGAGTTTCACGGCGGCGGCCAGAAGGTGGGGCCAGACCTCATTGGCAGCGGACGCAGCAATCTGGACGCCCTCCTGGCAAACGTGATCGACCCGAACCAGATCATCGGCAACGGCTATGAGAACTTCACCGTCTCCACCAAGGACGGCCGCACGCTGAACGGCCGCGTGGTGGAGGACACCCCCAGCCATGTGAAGCTGCTGGGCGCCGGCGGTGCCACCCAGGTGGTGCCAAGGGACCAGGTGGCCACGATCACCAACAGCAAGCAGAGCCTCATGCCGATGGGTTTTGGCAGTCTGCCAGACGCCGCCTTCCGCGACCTCATCTGGTACATCCTGGCCCCGCCGGAGGAAGGCCCGCTGACCAAGGAGAAAAAGAACCTGCTCATCAAAGGCGTGGAAGAGGCCGAGCCCGCCAAGCCCAAGGGCACAAACTGGCGCGCCATCGACTGGGAAAGCGTGAGCCTGTGGAATCCTGACTGGAAGGTCAGCGCGCCAGACTTTGAACGCACGCCGGTCAAGCTGGCGGAATACCACGGCAAAAAGAACGTGCTGCTGATGCACCCCTTCCCGGACAAGAAGACGCCCTCCAGCCTGGAGCACAAGTTCAAGGTCGGACCCGGAAAAATGAAACTCAAGGCCAGCGTGGCGGCGGATGACCGGGGTGACTGGGTCCTCAAAGTCGTGGTCAACGGCCAGGTCCTCAAAGAGACAGCCGTGGACCATGACAAGCCCCGGTGGAAGGACGTCGAGGTGGATCTGGCCAAGTTCACCGGACAGGATGTGACCGTGCGCCTGGAGGGCCACGCCAACGACTGGAACATGGAGTTCGGCTACTGGGGCGGAGTGCGCCTGGAGTGACCTTGCGCCACTGACCTGAATTTTCCTCTGTCGCAGACCGGGAATTTGGTCACTGTGCCCGCATGCGTTGCGCCCCCGCACTTTTTTCCCTCCTGGCCCTTAGCGTGGGCCTTCCCGCCGCGCCCACGGCACCCGCACCCGCTGCGGCGCCGGGGGCGGCACCCACGCCCCCGCCCGCCGCAAAGCCCGCCGCCACACCGGATGAGCCCAAGGCCGCGCCGAAGGCGGACGCCAAGCCTCCCGCGCCCGCCGTGAAGCCGCCGCCGGAGGACGCGTATGTGCAGATGGAGATGCTCACCCGGGCCATGGAGATGGTGCGGCAGAACTACGTGGACGAGTCCAAGATCACGTATGCCGAGCTGGTGGAGGGCGCGCTGGAGGGCATGCTGGCGCGGCTGGACCCGCACTGCGAGTACATGGGCAGCTCCCTCTTTGAGGACATGCAGCGGGAGCAGAGCGACACCTCGGAGGGCATCGGCATCACCATCGCGCTGCGGATGAACCAGCTCACCATCATCACCGTGCGCGAGGACGGCCCTGCGGCACGGGAGGGCGTCCTCACCGGCGACCAGCTTGTGCGCATCAATGACGTGCTGACGGACTCGGTGGGCGTGGTGGAGGCCATGCAACTGCTCAAAGGCAAGGCGGGCGACGAGGTGCGCCTCACCGTTCGCCGCCCGGGGACCAAGCAGTTCCTGGAGTTCAAGGTCAAGCATGAGACACTGGCCGAGACCTCCGTGCATGACCCCATGCTGCTGGCGGAAAAAATGGCGGGCAGCTACAAAATCGGCTACGCACGCGTGTCCCAGTTCAACCAGCCGACCGCGCGGGAGCTGGCCCAGGCCCTGGACTCCCTCGAAAAACAAGGCATGCAGGCCTTCGTCCTGGACCTGCGCAACAATCCCGGCGGTCTGGTGGACAGCGCGGTGTCCATCTGCGGCGAGTTCCTGCCGGAGGGCACCGTCGTGGTGACGACGGAAGGCCGCGTGGCATCCCAGAATCCCCCGCCCTACCGCACCCCGGCACGCAATGGCAAGGAGCCGCGCAAATACCCCATCGCCGTGCTGATCAACCACGGCAGCGCCAGCGCGTCCGAGCTGACAGCGGGCGCGCTGCAGGACCTGAAGCGCGCCATCGTGGTGGGCACCACCAGCTTTGGCAAAGGCAGCGTGCAGACCATCCTGCCCATGAAAAATGGCGCGGCCATGCGCCTGACCACAGCCAAATATTACACCCCCAGCCATCGCACCATTCATGAAAACGGCGTGGAGCCCAACATCGTCTCCGCGCTGACTTCAGAGGAGGAGATGAGCATCTCCAAATGGCGTGCCTCCCACGGCACCGGGGAAGCCGCCGCGCTGGAACTGGCGAACCTGGGCGACAAGCAGCTCGAACGCGCCGTGGATGCGCTCAAAGGCGTGCTGGTGTTTGACGCCTTTGTGGCACCCGGTCTGGCCCCGGCCGCGAAGCCTCTCAAATAAGCCTGCCTTACTCCAGCAAGCCACGGGCGATGATGGCATCCACCGGATTGTAGTCATCCGTGAAGACATGCTCCGAGCGCGGGACTGCCCCGGCTGGGAGGTGCGTTTTCAGGAGCCTCTCCTGCCAGGAGCCTGCGGTGACGTAGCGCCCTTCAATCAGAGGCTTGAGGTTTTCCTTGGAGCAAAACAGAATGACGTTCTGCGGCTGGTCGCGGCGGTAGCCAGCGCCGAAAGCCTCCACATGAGGAAACACCTCCCTCAATGTGGCCACCATGCCGGAGGTCAGGTCAGCCTTGGGGCCGTTGACTGCGGCGATGATGTTCATGACGTACACGCCCCTGGGCTCCAGGTGGTCCGCCACAAGCTGGAAGAACTCCCGCGTGGCCAGGTGGGAGGGGATCGCATGTCGGCCGTTGTAGGCGTCGCCAAAAATCATGTCCCACTTCCGTCCGCCGGAGAGGTGCAGAAAGCGGCGGGCATCGGCGGCATGGGCGTCCACGCGGGGGTGCTCGTCGAGCTTGAAGTACTTGCGGCCCACTTCGATGACGGCGGGGTCGATCTCGACCACATCCACGGTGGCGCCGGGAAAATCACGGGAGACATTCTCCGGCATGCCAAAGGCGCCCGCACCGATGAAGAGGGCGCTTTTCACCTCCGCAGGCTCGCGCAGCAGGGCCAGCTTCCAGTATTCCTGGTAGGGCAGGATGAGGCCGCCGGTGTCCGGGTTCATGCCGCCCTCCTGGGTGGAGTCCAGGGCCAGGGACCGCTGACGGTGCGGGGCCACACCTTCCTCAAACACACTGATGTGATGATACACCGACTCGCGCTCATAGATGACGCCTTTGAGGGCGGCGGGCTGCGAGTTCCAGCCAATCGCGCCCGCGATGAGGCCCGCGATGAGCACGGGTGCCAGCGGCTTCGAAGCGCTGCGGGCGAGGATGAACGAGGCCGCCGCCAGCAGCAGGAGCACCACCCCCGCGCCGATGAAGATGTTCCGCACGCCAAAGGTGGAGAGCAGGAAGAAGCCGGAGGCAAAGGTGCCGACAAAGCTGCCCAGGGAGCCAAGCATGCTGATGGTGCCTGCCGCCCTGCCCACATGCGTGTCCTTCTGCGTGAGGCTGTAAAAACGCACCGAGGCGGGGGAAACCGCCCCCAGCAGGATGCCTGGGATGGCAAACAACACAAGGGAGATGGCCAGCGGCCCGCTGATCACCCCCATGGCGCTCATGGAAAGGCTGAAGGCCATGTGCAGCGCGGGAATGAAAAACGTGAGAACCGACGCGCCTGCCAGCAGCCAGCCGATGAGGCCCAGCGCGGGGTGTTTGTCCGCCAGCCGTCCACCCAGATAGCCGCCGATGCTGAACGCCACCAGGACCACGCCGATGAGCGCCGTGGAGGTGTAGATGGTGTTGCCAAAATAAGGCGCCAGCAGGCGGAAGGCGCTGATCTCGATCACCATGACGGCCGCGCCTGCAAAGAAGCACACAAGGCCGAGGAAGAGGCGGATCTTGCGCGCGGAGCTGTCTTCGCCAAGGTCTGACGGCGCGGGGGATTTGGAGGAGGTGCGTGACATGGGAGAGAGAGAATGACGAAACCAGGATGACGTTTGTGCGGCCGCAGGCGCGAGGGGGGGGGCAAAAGCGCGCCGGGGCCGGGATCAGTCGTTGTAGAAGACGAGGCTTATGATCTTCCAGCCCGAAGGCGTCTTGATGAGCGTGAAGCAGTCGCTGCCAGTGACAACCTCAGCGCCTTTGGTCAGCTTCCAGCGCACGCTGGCCTGGGCGGTGCGCTCGTCGCGGAGGATCTTCATGTCCGTGGGCACCTCGGTCATGGGCTCGGCGGCCGTGGCGTGGCTGAGCTTCTGACCATGGAGGAAGTCGGTCAGCCCCTGGGTGTGCGGGGCGCCCTCATGCAGGTAGCTGATGCGGGCCTGCTGGTGAAAGCAGGCGCCATAGCCGTCCATGTCTTTGGCAGACCAGGTGGAGAAGTAGCGATCGAGGAATGCCCGGACGTCTTTGTCTCCGGCGGCGGCGGGACCGGCCTGCGGAGAACAGCTGAGGGAGGACGAAACCAGAATGGCGCATGACGAATGAATGGCCAGACGACGGAAAATGGAACGAAGACTTGTGATGGGTCGCGGAGTCATGTGCGGCGTCACAGGTTCGTCATTCGGACTTCATGCGTCATTGCGGCAAAGCCGCTTACTGCTGCACCTCTTCAAACGGCTCCTCCTCCACGCCCAGCGCCGCAAGGATGCGGTTCAGGTCATCCGCGCCATAGTAGTCGATCTCGATGCGGCCTTTTTTCTCCCCATGCTGGATGCTGACGTTGGTCGTCAGGTGCTGGATGAGCTTCTGCTCCACGGCCTCGATGGCGCGGGCAAAGTCGTTCTCCGTCGGCTTGGGCTTCGGCGGGGGCGGCGGATGCAGGATGGTGTCCACCACCTTCTCCGTGGCGCGCACGGTGAGCCCCTTGCTGATGATCTGCTGGGCCACGCTCTCCTGCTCGTCATTCTTTTTGAGCATGAGCAGCACCTTGGCATGACCGGTGGAGACCTTGCCGCCTGCCAGCATGTCGCGAACAGAATCTGGCAGGTCCAGCAGGCGCATGGTGTTGGCCACCGTGGCGCGGTTTTTGCCCACACGCTGGGCAATGTCCTCCTGCCGCATGTTGAAGTCCTTGGCCAGACGGGAGTAGGCCTGCGCCTCCTCGATCGGGTTCAGCCCCTCGCGCTGCAAATTTTCGATGAGCGCCATTTCCAGCACGTCCTTGTCGGAGGCCTCGCGGACGATGACGGGCAGCTCCTTCAGGCCAAGCTGGCTGGAGGCACGGAACCGGCGCTCACCCGCGATGAGCTCCAGCTTGCCGTTCACCCGGCGCACGATCAGCGGCTGGATGATGCCGTGCTCGCGGATGGACTCCATCAGCTCGGCAAGCTGGTCGGCCTGAAATTCCTTTCGCGGCTGCAGCGGGCTGGGCACGATCTGCTCCGGCGACACGCGCTGAACCACATCTCCCGGAGCTGGCTGGGCCAGGGCTGGCAGGCGCAATGCGCCCCCAGACACCCCGCTGGATGCCGAAATGAGTGCGCCAAGTCCTTTTCCGAGTGCCGGTTTTGCCATAGGGAGGGCGAGACTAAGGAGTACCAGCGTCGATGCAAACCGGAATCTCGACGAATCCGCAGCTTTACGCTGGCCCGAATGTGTTCATAGCTGGGGCATGAAGAGCATGACCGGATTTGGGCGTGGCGAAGCGCAGAGCGCTGGAGCCACATGGAGCGTGGAATGCAGTTCAGTGAACCGCAAGCAGTTGGAGGTGGCGGCGAGCCTGCCCCGGGAGCTGGCGGAGCTGGAAAACGCGGTCCGTACGGAGGTGTCGGCGGTGGTTTCCCGTGGCAGGGTGAATGTTGCAGTTCGCAAGGAGTCGGCCGCGACCTCGGCTGACACCGTGCGGGTGGACCATGTGCTGGCAGGCCACTACTTCCACGCCATGCACGCCCTGGCCCTGAAGCTGGAAATTCCTGCGGACATCGCCCTCATGGACATCACCCGCCTGCCCGGGGTGGTAAACCTCGCCCAGACAGAGATCGCCGCTGAAGAAGCCTGGCCCCCCATTCAGGAGGCGCTCACCGCCGCGCTGAAGCAGCTGACCGCCATGCGCGCCACCGAGGGGGCCAGCCTGCGCGCGGACATTGAGGCCCGCCTCCTGCACATCGAGTCCCTGCTGGAGTCCATCCGCACCAAGGCCGCCACCGTGCCGGAGCACCAGCGGAAGCTGCTGCGCCAGCGCCTGGAGGACGCCGGCCTTCCCCTGCCCCTGGATGACGAGCGGCTGGTCAAGGAGATCGCCCTCTTCGCGGACCGCACGGACATCTCCGAGGAGCTGACCCGTGCCGCCAGCCATGTGAGGCAGTTCCGCTCCTACCTGGACGCGGACGCCCCCGCCGGCCGCAGCCTGGACTTCCTGCTGCAGGAGTTTTTCCGCGAGTTCAACACCATGGGCTCCAAATGCAACAGCGCCGAGATCGCCCACCATGTGGTGACTGCCAAGACGGAGCTGGAGAAAATCCGCGAGCAGGTGCAGAACGCGGAGTGACGCGCCCCGCTGCCCCGTGAGGGTGCCCGGCTGCTGCTGCTGAGACAGCCCCCCGCGCGCAAAACCCCGCCCAAATCATGGACTTGTGACGGGAAAGGGGTTTGATGCCAGGATGATCTTGGAAACAATGCTCCAGAGGTTGTTCGCCAGCCTCGTTCATGGCCCATCGATGAATGCGCGCCCGCACCGCTCGCGCCAGCGCTGCGACTGGACGGACCTCGGCTGCCTCAAGAGCATCGACGCGGCGAACGCCCTCAAGACATTGCTGGAGAAACGAAAGATCGAATTTCCGGCGAAGGTGCCCGTGTTTGAGTCCCCGCCCTATCCTGAGGCTGAATGGTCGGAGGAACAAAAGCAGGCCCGCGACGCCCACCAAAAACAGACCAAGCTGCTCAAGAAGCTGCGGGATGTGGCCGATGACGCGCTGGAGTACATGAACGACCATGGCGAGTCCTGCCTGGCACTCGGCTTCCCGTTGATCTCCATGCCCCCTGCGGCAGATGAAAAGTCCGCCAAGGGCTCCAGCCGCGTGCTGGCGCCGCTGCTGCTGATGCCGGTGAACATCCAGGTCCGCACCGCCTCGCGCGCGGGGGTCAGCATCGAATGTGTGGGAGAGGGGGCCGACCTCCTGGTGGCAAATCCAGCCCTCGTCGCCTGGCTGGAGCGGCAGACAGGCAGGACGCTTGGGGACATCTACCTGGATGACGACGCCGCCGATCCGTGGCGGGAGGTGGATGACCTGCTGCAAAAGATCAACACGCTGCTGGACCTGCCGGCGGTGGCGCAGTTTCACGCCGACACCCCGCTGGAGCCGGTGCCGCCGCTCGAAAAGCTGCCGAAGTCCGTCACTGTGCTGCCCTCCGCCGTGCTGGGGCTTTTCCCGCTTTCCAACCAGTCCCTGCTGCGTGACACGCGCTGGATGATGGAGCATCAGGCGGAGCTGCAGGAGCCAGTGTCCGCCTTTCTCAATCCCAAGGCGCTGCACGACACCGGGCTGCGGCAGCCCATCTCTGCGGCCTCCCAGGCTCCGCAGGTGGAAACGGAAGATGCAGCGGCTCCCACCGGCAGGGGAAAGCGCGCCTTTGCCGCCGAGTGGCTGGTCTCGAATGCGGACCCCTGCCAGGCCAACGCGGTGCTCGTCTCCCGCGAGGCGAAGGCGCTCGTCGTCCATGGTCCGCCAGGCACCGGCAAGAGCCAGACGATCACCAACATGATCGCCGACCATCTGGCGCGCGGGGAGCGTGTGCTCTTTGTGTGTGACAAGCGCACCGCGCTGGACGTCGTCAAATACCGGCTGGACGCCGTCGGCCTGGGCGGCCTCTGCGGCGTGGTGCATGACCCGGGCAGCGACCGCAAGGACTTCTACATGGGCCTGCGCGGGCAGTTGGAAAATCTGGCGGACGCGCCGCCCGCACGCGATCCCGGGGAACAGCTTGCCTCAGTCAACCAGCAGCTTGCCGCCATTCACGCGGAGCTGGAAGGCTGCCGCCAAAAGCTGCATGCGGACGACCCGGCAGGCGGCGACAGCTTCCACGCGCTCCTCGGCGCCTGGCTTGGCTTTGCCACACGCGACGATCTCCCGGCCATCGCCCCGCTCCCAGGCCTGCAACCCACGGAGGTCGAGGCCGCCAGCACCACGCTGGACGAGATATGTCGGCGGGCGGACAAGGCAGCCTATCCCACCAATCCATTTCGCGGGCTCCTCGGGATCACGTTGAATGATTTTCTGGCCCGCAGCACCAGTGACACACACGCCACACTGGAGGCCATCCATGCCTCCGCGCAAAAAACGGATGAGGCCACACCTGCAACCCTGGTCACCCTCTGCGATCCCGCGCAGCCCCTGACTGGACAGGCCGCGCAGCGCGAGGGCATCGCCGCACAACTGCGCACCATCATCGCCGGTCATGAGGAGGAGTTTCTCCACGCCGCCGCCAGCACACCAGCAGCCCGCCGCAACGAGCTCACGGCAGAGGCAGCAGAGCTGAACGCATGGCTCGGGCAGATGAAAGCCGCCACGCTGGACCGCGCATTGCTGACCAGCGCGCGCGGCGCCGGGGTCCTCACCCTGGAGGCCGCCAACAGGCACCTCGCCGCGCTGACAGCGTGGGAGGCCGTGGCTGGCAGCTTCTTCAAGCGCCTGCTTGCGGGGGCCGCCAAAAAAGCAGCCGCAGCGGCCCTGCTCCCGCTGGGCCTCGGCCTGGACTCAGGCTGGCAGCAGGGCCTGGCCTTTTACAAAGGCATCAAGACCCGCCTCCTGGTGGCCGACTGGCTCGGGCGTGTGCGCGGCGGCTCCGCCGCCGTGAGCCTGGCAGACGACGCCACCCTGCAAACACAGGCATCTCTGGCGCAGACAGCCTGGGCAGCACAGGCCGCGTTTACGAAAATCGGCGGCGGCAGCATCCCCGCAGACAAGGCCTTCCTCGCCACCCTGGCCGAAGCTCTCGAGGCCGAGGCCCGCTGGCTGCGCGCCATGGACAGCACCGCCTCCCAGACAGACGGCAGCGGCCTCTTCTCACCAGCAGCCACCGCCACACTCATCCAGCTTTGGATCAGCCCCGCCCGCACCCAGGACACCACCGCACAGTGGCTGGCCCATGCCACCACCTTGGAGGACATGGTGCGCCTGCGGCATGCGCTGGGGCTGCTGCCACCCGCGCTGAGCCCGCCCGTGGAGAAGCTCGTCGCCGCAGGGGAAGGCACAGAAACCGTCCTGGCCTGCCTCCGGCGCCAGGCCGTGGAGAACGGCCTGCGCGGGCGGCTGCGGCACGACCCCGAGCTGGCCGCCATTGATGGCGACCGGATCGAGGCCGCGTTTGAGAACTTTCTCAAGCTGTCGCAGGAGAAGCTCCAGCTTGTGGGCGCGCACATCCGCTTCATCTGGCTGAGCCATCAAAGAAGCCGCCTGCTGGCCACCACCGGCACACAGCTCAACAAGGTGGGCTCCGGTTTGCGGCAGCGGCTCTATGTGAAGGGAAAAAAGGCGCTGAAGCTGCGGCAGATGCTGGCCACCGGCACGGATGCCGAAGGCGGCGACCCCATCTACGACCTGTGCCCGGTGTGGATGGCCAGCCCCTCCACCGTGGCACAAATCTTCCCACGCCTTGCCCTTTTTGATGTGGTCATTTTCGACGAGGCCTCCCAGTGTCGTTTGGAGGAGGCCCTGCCCGTGCTGCTGCGCGGCCACCGCGTGGTGATCGCCGGCGACCAGAAGCAGCTCCCCCCCACGCGCTTTTTTGAAACCGCCCTGGCAGACTCTGGCGACAGTGATGCGGAGACCGCCGAGCAGCTCTTTTACCAGCAGCAGGCGGAGGCGGAGGACCTGCTGAGCGCCGCCCTGAATCTGGATGTGCGGGAGGCCTACCTCGACGTCCACTACCGCAGCCGCAACGAGGCCCTCATCGGCTTCTCCAACGAGCACTACTACGGCTCCCGTTTGCAGCCCATCCCTGGCCATCCGCGCAACAAGGCGCTGAGCACCCCCATCCAGCTTCACCGCGTTGACGGCGTGTATCTGGAGCGCGCCAATGAAAAGGAGGCCGAGGCCGCGGTCAGCCTTGTGGCCGAGCTGCTGGCCGGGGCAGACCCGCCCTCCATCGGCATCGCCTGCTTCAATCTCACGCAGAAGGAGGCCATCCATGAGGCCCTGGCCGCGCGGGTGGAGCGGGATGCCGGGTTTGCCCACCGTTATGAGGTGGCGAAAGAGCGCAAAGGCCGCGACTCCTTTGAGGGGCTCTTCGTCAAAAACCTGGAGAACGTGCAGGGGGATGAGCGTGACGTCATGATCATCAGCACCACCTTCGGCCCGGATGCGCAGGGCAAGTTCCGGCGCAACTTCGGCGCCTTGTCACAGCGTGAGGGGGGCCGCCGCCTGAATGTGCTCGTCACCCGCGCACGCGATGCGGTGCATGTCCTCACCTCCATCCCCGCGGCGGAATATGCCACGATGGAGCCCACCCCTCCCGGGCAGCTCCCCAACGGCCGCCTGCAGCTCTACGCCTACCTGCGCTATGCGGAAAATCTGGCGGCGCTCTTCGCCAGCCATCAGGATGCGCTGGAAAAGATGCGGCGCGACTCGAAGCCGGAGATGCAGGACTGGCAAAGCGCCACCCCCTCCGTTCTCGCCAGGTCCATTGGCGTGTCACTGCTGGCACGGCACCAGATCGGCTCGCAGGTTCATTGGGGCAATGAAGGCTTCTGCGTGGATGTGGCCTGCGTCCATCCCGCCATGCCTGCGGACGTGACGGTGGGCGTGCTCACCGACTTCAGCCGCTTTCACAAGACACCGGACCCCGTCGAGTGGGACATCTTCCGCACCCGTGTTCTGCGCGCGCAGGGCTGGCAGTTGGAGCGCCTGTGGTCCCCCGTCCTCTTCCGCCGTGCGGAGGACATGCTGCGGCGGGTCAAGGCGGAGCATGACCGCTTGTCCATGCCCCCGTCCCCCAGGGAGCCGGTCGCCGAGAGCACACCGTCATAAGGCCGTCCGCGAGGCCGGACGCGGCACCCCCACGCCCCAGAATCTTTCAAACTGCCAAAACCGGCGCAGCGAAGTGGTTGCCACGGGGGGATTCATGGATACCCTCCGCGCCCCTTCCCCCCTAAAACCCGCCCATGACCCCTGATAAAATCCGCAACATCGCCATCATTGCACACGTCGATCACGGCAAAACGACGCTCGTTGACGGCCTGCTGCGCTCCAGCGGCAACTTCCGTGAGAACCAGGCCATCGCCGAACGCGCCATGGACTCCATGGACCTGGAACGGGAAAAGGGCATCACCATCAAGGCCAAGAACACCTCCGTTCACTGGAACGACCACATCATCAACATCGTGGACACCCCCGGCCACGCCGACTTCGGCGGTGAGGTGGAGCGCGTGATGAAGATGGTGGACGGGGTGATGCTCGTCGTGGACGCCTATGAAGGCCCTCAGGCGCAGACCCGTTTCGTGCTCAAGAAGGCCATGCAGCAGGGCATCAAGCCCATCGTGCTCATCAACAAGATGGACCGCCCGCACATCGAGCCGGAGAAGGTCCACGACAAGGTGCTGGAGCTTTTCCTGGAGCTCAATGCCACCGAGGAACAGTTCAACGCCACCTTCGTGTACGGCAGCGCCCGCGCAGGCTGGGTCACTGACAAGCCCGACGGCGAGCAGAAGGACATGACCTTCCTCCTGGGCCAGATCGTCAAGCACATCCCGGCGCCCAAGGCCGAGGTCGAGGGCAGCTTCGAAATGCTCGTCTCCAACATCGACTGGGACAACTTCGTCGGCCGTGTGGCCATCGGCAAGGTGAGCCGTGGCACCGTGAAGCTGGGAGACCGCGTCTTCCTTCTCGGCAAGACCGCCGAAGAAAAGCCCATCCCCGTCAAAGTGACCAAGGTGTTCCAATACACGACCCTGACCACCAGTGACTCCGTCGAAGGCACCGCAGGCGACATCGTCGGCATCAGCGGCTTTGAGGATGTGGACATCGGCCAGACCGTGGCCGGCTCTGCCGACGCGCCCGCCCTGCCCTTCGTCGCCATCGATCCCCCCACCATCGTCATGCAGTTCGCCGTGAATGACGGCCCGCTGGCCGGGCGCGAGGGCGACCACGTCACCTCCCGCAAGATCCGCGACCGCCTGGACCGCGAGCAGAAGATGAACGTGACCATCGGCGTGAAGGACACCGACACCGCAGGCATCTTTGACGTCAGCGCCCGTGGCGCCATGCAGATCGCCGTTCTGGTGGAGCAGATGCGCCGTGAAGGCTTCGAGGTGCTCGTCTCCCGCCCCATGGTCATCATGCAGCGCATCGACGACGAGCTGTGCGAGCCGTTTGAAACCCTCTATGTGGACGTGCCGGACGACTACCTCGGCGGCGTCATGAAATCCATCTCCGAGCGCAAAGGCAAGCTGGAAGACATGCACGCGCACGGCGGCCGCACCAGCCTGCAGGCCGTGGTGCCCACACGCGGCCTGATCGGCTTCGAGTTCGACCTGATGAACCTGACCAGCGGCCACGGCATTCACAGCCACCTCTTCAAGGAATACGGCCCCCATGCCGGCCCCATGCAGACCCGCTCCACCGGCACGCTGGTTTCTTCAGGTGAAAAACGTGAATACCTGCTATATGTTCCCGACTCCTACGACCCCGCCGCCCCCACGCCGCTTGTACTGGCTTTCCATGGGTTCGCCGAATGGCCAGCGCACGAAGCGCACATCAGCCGCTGGAACGACCTGGCCGATGAAGAAGGGTTCATCGTGGTCTACCCTTCCGGCACCTCTTACCCCAAACGTTGGCGCACCACGGGTCTT
>CAZPSQ010000089.1:0-19470 GCA_964588755.1 uncultured Prosthecobacter sp.
TGCGCTGGCGGCCCTTTACACCAAGTTATGACGCAAGTGCTTTGGACACCGTTGATCACGCATGAGGGAACGCTATGGCTCATCTACACACGGCGAGGTGCCAGCAATGACCATGTCTTCCGCCATCGCGCGCCGATCTTCATTGCGCAGGTGGAGCCGAAGAAGCTGTGCGTGCTGCGTGCCACGGAGCAGGTGCTGATGCCGGAGACGGGCGTGGACTTGGGCGGCGGATTTGCGGCGCTGAACGTGAATGCCACGGAGACCTGGGTCATCAGCACGGAGATGGCGTTTCCTGAAGGGCGGAAGGATGAGAGCAACCACATCCGCATGGCACGAATCATCTGGAGCGGGAAGGATTGACTGCTTTCCTTCGGGAAGATCTCATGAAACGCTTTCTCTTTCTTTTCTACATCGCCGCCTCTGGCGGGCATGCCACCGCGCAAATCAAAGACCGCTATGACGTGGTGGTGGCGGGGGCTGGAACGGGGGGATGCGGGGCTGCCATCCAGGCTGCACGCCTGGGTGCCTCGGTGCTGCTGCTGGATGAAACGGACTACATCGGCGGCCAGATGAACGCCGCAGCGGTGACGTCCATGGATGAAGGCGGCACATTGGTGAGAGGAAGGGGGCTTTACAAGGAGCTGGTGGCGAAGATTGAAGCCCATTACCGCCCGCTGGGCATCGACCCGGAGACTGCGTATCAATATGGCCATGTCTGCGTGGAGCCGCGTGTGGGGCGGAAGATTCTGCATGAAATGCTGGCGGACGCCAAAGTGCAGCTGGCGATGAGGGCACGGGTGGTGAAGGTGATGAAGGACAAGAGCCTTGTGACAGGCGTGGACATTGCGCTGACCGACGAGAAGGGTGTGGAGACGCGGACAGTGCAGAGCAAGGTGCTGATCGACGCGACGGAGTGGGGCGATGTCATTCCCCTGACGGGAGCGAAGTATCGGGTGGGAAACTGCCTGAGCGATGCGATCAATCCGGCGCAGCGGGTGCAGGACAACACCTGGACGGCAGTGATCAAAAAATACCCGGGCGAGGTGCCTGCGGGGATGCGGATTGCGGCGAGGCCGCCGGGGTACACAGATAAGATTCACCAGCGGTTTGTGAAAACGCTGAAGCTGGGGGACGAGGTGGGCAAGGATGACAGGCCTTGGTCCTGGGCGAGGTTCATCGGGTATCGTGGCATGCCAAACAGCGCGGAGGGCGGCGGCACGCGGCCGATCACGCGGACGCATGTGAACTTCAACAACGACTGGCCTTCCTCCGTGGCGGAGATCGAAGAGCCGGTGAGGCGGCGGGCGACGGAGCGAGAGATGCGGCTGATCACGCTGCATCTGCTATACTACATTCAGGAGACTCTGGGGCTGAAGCAGTGGGCGGTGGCGGATGACGAGGGGTATGACACGCCGTACAACCGTGCGCAGATCGATGAGTGGCTGAAGGAGCGGCCGGATCTGGAGGCGTATCGCGCCTTGTTTTATCACTTTCCGGTCATTCCCTATGTGAGGGAGAGCCGGCGCATCATCGGACTGCACACGTTGTGCGCGCGGGAGATTGACCGCAGGCCCGGGCATCAGCCGGTGCAGTTTGCCAGCTCTGTGGCGGTTGGCGACTACCCGGTGGACATGCATGGCTCCATGCAGGCGCGCTATCTGGAGCTGGATCTTGACCGCGCGGAGGACATTCCGGACAAATTTGGGAGCAAGGGGCATGGTCCCTTCTCCATTCCCTTTGAATGCTTCATTCCAGAGAAGGTGGACGGGTTTCTCCCGGCAGAGAAGAACATCTCCCAGTCGCGCATGGGAAATGGGGCCACGCGCCTGCAACCCCACACGATGCTGATGGGGCAGGCGGCAGGGGCGCTTGCCGCCCTGGCGGTGAAGCATGGGGTGCAGCCCCGTCATGTGAATCCTGTGCTGGTTCAAAATGTCCTGGCACATGCGCAAGACCCAATCACCTGCACACCTGTTCAAGATGTGGCCTCGGACAAGCCGGAGTGGCCTGCCATCCAAATGGTGACGGTGCGCGGCCTTCTGCCGTTGGAGGCGGGCAAGTTCGCGCCACAGCGTGCGGTGAGCGCAGGGGAGGCCTCGGACATTTTTGCGTCCCTGCTGCCGGGCAGGGAGGCGGGGCAAATGGCGGGACTGACACGCGGATCGTTCGCCGCGGCTTTGACCGAAGTCATGAAGGACCTGAATGTGAGGCTGGAATTCAAAGCTGACACCGCCGCGAAACAACGGCCCATCACCCGCTCCGAGGCGGCGCAAGTCATGGCCGAATGCCTGGTGCTGCATGCCACAGCAGGCATGCAGAACAAGGAGCAGACCCTGAGGTGGGACAGTGTGCGGCCTTCATCCCTGCCTGCCGCCCATGATGTGACCTCCACCACCTACAACGACCTGCAAAAGCTGCTGGAGCGCAAGCTCGTCAGCTCCACGGACTACTGGCTCAAGCATGCCGTTGTCGGCGGCAGGTGTGACGGTGAAAAGGTGGCTGTGGTGATGCTGCGGGTGGCGCGTCTGTTCGACCCTGCGGTGAGGCCAGAGGAGGTGCTGGATGTGCTGACACGTCAGCGCATCATCAGCACCGCCAGCTACTGGCAGAAGACTGCTGTTCCGGGGGGTGTCTGCGACGGCAAGAACGTGGCCATCGTGCTGCGCAACATGGTGAAGGCCACTGCCGCTGTTGCTGCTGATTCTGCCAGATGACTTTTATCCCATGACCTCCGTTGATCTTCTTCACGCCCTGCATTCTGGTGATCCTGTGTTTGGCACGCTCATTGTCTCGCCTTCGCCGCGCTGGCCGGATGCGGTGAGGAGTTGCGGGCTGGACTTTGTGTTCATCGACACCGAGCACATCGCGCTGGACCGTGCGGAGCTAAGCTGGATGTGCCAGACGTATGCGGCGCTCGGTCTCCCGCCGCTGGTGCGCATTCCCTCCCCAGATCCCTACGCGGCCACGATGGTTCTGGATGGGGGTGCCGCAGGCGTGATCGCCCCGTATGTGGAGACAGTGGAGCAGGTGCAGGCCCTGCGGGGTGCGGTGAAGCTGCGGCCAATCAAGGGGCAAAAACTACAGCAGGTGCTGCAAGGGGAGGCCATGGAACCGGAGCTCAAGGAGTATGTGGAGGAAGGCGCGGGAAGGCGCCTGCTCATCATCAATATCGAGAGTGTGCCGGCCATGGAGGCGCTGGATGGCATGCTTGCCGTCCCGGGCCTGGATGCGGTGCTCATTGGCCCGCACGATCTTTCCTGCAATCTGGGAGTGCCGGAGCAATGGGATCATCCAAAGTTTCTGGACGCATGCGCTACCATCTTCCACAAGGCGCGCACAGCAGGCGTGGGCGCAGGCATTCATTTCTGGGGCAATGTGGCGCAGCATGCGCGTTTTCTCAGGCTGGGGGCCAACATGTTGATCCAGAGCGGTGACATCTCGCTTTTTCAAAAGCACCTGCGCCTTGAGCTGGACGCAGTGAAACAGGCAGCAGGCATTGCGGCCAAAACCGCCAGCAATGAGGGCATTCAGGTCTGATCACCCATGAGGGCATTCATCCCTGTCCGCGTGCGCTGGTTGGGCGCAAGTCCGTGAGAATGTGCTGTGCGGCGGCGTTTGAAGGCGAAGCATGACTTTGCCGCGCCTTTCACCCCCTGCATTCCTCGCCTTGCTGCTGATGTTCGCGCCATTTGCGGAGGCGCATTTTCCAGGGCGGCATTGGGAAACACTTTCAGCGGAGGAGGTGGAGGCAGCCGGGTGGAAAGAGGACGGGCTGGACAAGGCGCAGGAGTTTGCCGCGACCCTGAAGACTGAGGCGGTGATGATCGTGACGCGAGGCAGGATCCTGCGCGCCTGGGGAGCGGTGGACCAGAAATTTAACGTGCATTCCATCCGCAAAAGCTTCCTCAGCGCGCTGTGCGGCATCCAGGTGGCGGAGGGGCGGATGGACCTGAACGCGACAATGGGCCAGCTCGGCATTGATGACAATGAGCCGGGGCTGACTGAGGTGGAAAAGGGAGCCACTGTGCTGCAGCTTCTACAGGCGCGGTCGGGCGTGTATCATCCGGCGCTGTATGAGACGAAGGCGATGAAGGCGCGGAGGCCTGTGCGGTTCAGCCATGCCCCGGGGACCTTCTGGTATTACAACAACTGGGACTTCAACGCGCTGGGGACCATCTACGAGAAGTCCGCCCAGGCGGGCATTTATGAGGACTTTCAGAGGCGGATCGCCACACTTGTCGGGATGGAGGACTATTCTGTCAAAGACGGCCGGTATGTGACGGGCAAAGACTCCATCCACCGGGCCTATCCTTTCCGCATGACGGCGCGTGACATGGCGCGCTTCGGCCTGCTGTTTCTCCGTCAGGGGAAGTGGCAGGGGCGGCAGATTGTGCCTGCGGCGTGGGTCAGGGATTCTGTGACGGCCTGGTCAAAGGCAGGTGCCAGCGGCGGCTATGGCTACCTGTGGTGGGTGGCACAAAACGGTGTGCACTATCCTGGCGTGGTGCTGCCGGGTGGCAGCTATTCCGCCCGCGGCGCGGGCGGGCACCACATTGTGGTCATCCCCACCATGGATCTTGTGGTCGTGCATCGTGTGAACACGGACGTCCCGGGGCGGAGTGTGGAGTCCCGGCAGGTGGGTGAGCTGCTGCGGCTGATCCTTGCCGCGCACAAGAGTGGCTGAGGTTCAGCTATTCTGCGCTCCGCTGGTGACGAGGAGGCCGTTTTTGGAGCCGAGATGAGCGAATCTTTGATCGACTCGCAAGCGCCTTGGCGTTTCGTCATGCCATGATTTTCAAACACGCGCTGTTTGCGCTTCCGCTGCTGCTATGTTTTTCGTCAAGGGCTGCCGAGCCAGCCATGCCTGCACGGGGGCTTTGCGCCCATCGTGGGGCGATGAGCACCCATCCTGAAAACACCCTCCCGGCGCTGCAAGAGGCCGTGCGCCTGGGCGCGCAGATGATCGAGTTTGATGTCCAGCTCACCAAAGACGGGGCGCTGGTGCTGATGCACGACTCCACGGTGGACCGCACCACCGATGGCAAGGGCCGGGTGGCCGACCTCACACTGGCGGAGATCAAGGCGCTGGATGCGGGCAGCAAGCTGGACAAGCGCTTTGCCGGCACCCGTGTCCCCACCTTTGAGGAGGCGCTGGCGGTGTTTCCGAAAAACGTCTGGCTCAACTGTCATCTCAAAGGCGGCGCGGATCTCGGCGCGGCCACGGCCAGGGTCATCGAAAAAACGGGCCGCAAGCACCAGGCATTTCTTGCTGCCATGCGGCCTTCCGCCAAGGCCGCGCGCGCCGTGGTGCCGGAGATTCTCCTCTGCAACATGGAGCGTCAGGGTGACTCCCTGGAGTATGCCAGGGAGACCATCGCGATGAAGGCGCGGTTCATCCAGCTCCTTGGCAAAGGCACGGTGCCCGTGGAGGCGGTGAAAATGCTGAAGGACGCGGGAGTGCAGGTGAACTACTACCACGACGAGTCGCCCGAAGGCCTGCGCCGGCAGTGGCAGGCAGGCGTGGATTTTCCACTTGTGAACGACCTCGGTCCGGCCATTCCCGTGGCACGTGAGTTCGGCATTGAGCCGCTGAAGCAGTAAGGACATCCAGCATGAAAATTTTTCCTCTCGCGGCACTTCTGCTTTCCCTGCCTGCATTTGCAGTTGAAGCCGATCTCGTCATCTACGGCGGCACGCCGGCCGGTCTGAGCGCGGGCATTGTGGCCGCGCGTGAAGGCGCGTCCGTGGTGGTCATCGAGCCCACGAAATGGATCGGCGGCATGGTCACCGGCGGCTTGTGCCGGACGGATGTGGGCAAGGAGCAGACCATCGGCGGATTTCCACGCGAATTTTTCAGCCGGGCGGCCGCCTCAAAAGAAGGCAGCGCCATGTGGTATGCGGAGCCCAGTGTGAACATGGCCACGTTCCAGGACATGCTGAAGGAGGCCGGGGTGAAGGTTGTCACGGGGCAGGCGTTGAAAAGCATCGTCAAAGACGGCGCGCGCATCACCAGCCTGACCACTGCTGACGGCACCGTCCACACAGGGAAAATGTTTGTCGATGCCACCTATGAGGGGGATTTGATGGCGGCGGCCAAGGTGGGCCACATCGTCGGCCGTGAAAGCCGCGCGAAGTATGGCGAGCCACTGGCGGGCTATCATCCCATGCCCATCCGCCCGCGCACGGTGGAGGTGATGGAGAGCGACTGCCCCAGCATTGGCGGCAAGGGCCCCTCCTACATCCACGGCACACCCGCAAGCATTTCGGGCCTGGGCGCGGATGGCAAACCGATCTTTGGGGTGTATGCGCCAGACAAGCTTCAGCCAGGCGAAGCGGATCATCGCACGCAGGCCTACAACTTCCGCATCTGTGTCACGCAGCGTCCCGACATCTTTGTGCCGTTCCCAAAGCCTGCAAACTATGACCCTTCCTGCTACGAGCTGCTGCTGCGTTTGATCCAGGCCTTTCCAGGTGTGCGTTTCGGTCGCCTGTTTCATCTTGGGCTGACCTCCCACGGCAAGTATGACCTGAATGCGCAGGGGCTGTTTTCCACCGACTATCCTGGTGCAAACTTTGACTATCCCGATGGCGATGTGGCGACGCGCGCGCGCATCTGGCAGGACCACATCGACTTCACCCAGGGGATGTTCTGGTTCCTCGGTCATGATGAGCGTGTGCCGCGGAGCCTGCGTGAGCAGGCCCTGAGCTGGGGGCTGTGCAAGGATGAGTTTGCCGACAATGGCCACTGGCCTTACGCGCTCTACATTCGTGAGGGCCGCCGCATGACGGGTGAATATGTGATGGTGCAGAAAGACCTGCAGACCGACATCTTCAAGGAGGACGGCGTCGGCATGGGGTCCTTCCTCATCGACTGCCACATTGTGCAGCGCATTTTGGCCGAAGACGGCACCGTGAGGGATGAAGGCAGCTTCCAGGACACGCCCGCGCTGCCTTACCAGATCTCCTACCGCAGTCTGACGCCAAAGCGCGCTGAGTGTGAAAACCTGCTGGTGCCAGTCTGTCTTTCCGCCAGCCACATCGCATACTGCTCGCTGCGCATGGAGCCTGTTTACATGGCGCTGGGCCACGCGTCCGGCCTCGCCGCCGTCCAGGCCATGCGTGCGAATCAAAGCGTGCAGAACATTGAGGTGTCTGCGCTGAGGAAGAAGCTGCTGGAGCAGAAGGCGGTGCTGGAGCTGCCGGAGCTGGCCAACATCCCACGCTCCTCCAAGCTGCCCGGCATTGTGATGGATGACGCGGCGGCGGAAAAGACCGGCCACTGGACCGGCAGCGGCTACGGCACGCCTGTGGACGGGGCGAGTGTCCACGATGCCAACGCGGAGAAAGGAA
This sequence comes from uncultured Prosthecobacter sp., assembly GCA_964588755.1. Taxonomy (GTDB): domain Bacteria; phylum Verrucomicrobiota; class Verrucomicrobiia; order Verrucomicrobiales; family Verrucomicrobiaceae; genus Prosthecobacter. The sequence continues at coordinate 7,351 of CAZPSQ010000089.1, forward strand.
AGCTCAGCGTGGCCTACAAGCTGACTGTTCCCAAAAGCGGGCGCTATGAGGTGCGTGTGTCCTATGCCTCCGCTCCGAACCGTGCCAGCAATGTGCCGGTGGTCATCCAGCATGCGGCGGGTGCGGAGACGGTCAGTGTGAACCAGAGGAAGGCACCGGCCATTGACGGCTTGTTCGTCAGCCTCGGCGAGTTTGGGTTTGAGGCAGGCAAGCCCGCGATCATCACTGTCCGCAATGACAACACCGACGGCATTGTCGGCGCGGATGCCGTGCAACTTCTTGCCAAATAGTCCTTCCATTCTCATGATGCGGGTGATGGGTGTCCTGTGTGCCGAACTCGAATGCTGACCACATCCTCCATGAACCGTGTACTCCTGTTCTTTGGTGTTATTTTCGGCGGCCAGGCCTTTGGGCAGCACTGCCATCAGCAGGGAAACGTGCGCATCTTTTATCATACAGAAGGACAGCACGCGGTGGAGGCGGCGGATGCCAACCACAACGGCGTGCCGGACCAGGTGGAGGATGCGATGACGCAGACCGTCGCCGCGCGCATGTTGTTTGTGGAGGCTCTGGGCTTTCCGGATCCCTTCCAGGGGGAGCGCTTTCGCAGCGCGTCCTTTCTCGATGTGCACTTCCGGCACAAGGACATCCTGAAGAGCAACGGTGTGGCTTACGACGAGCTGCAGCGCTACAAACGTCCGCAGGACCCGCCCGGCACCCTGAGCCTGTGCTTTAACCTTGCCACGTCGGTCAAACCCTCTGCCAACCTGACGCCGTCCCATGAGTTCTTTCACATCATCCAAAACGGGGTGACGTATTTCAAGAACTCATGGTACACCGAGGGCACCGCCCGCTGGTCGGAGCGCGGTCTGGGCGCGGGAGGCCTGGGGCCGGCAAGGATCGCCCATGTGTGGCCGGAAACAGAGGAGCAGGGGGCGGCCCTCTTCCGGCGCAGCTACGACGCGTCTGAGTTCTTCTGGAATGTGCTGGCCCGGCAGCATGACAGCGATGGCGGGCGGATCCCGGCCTCGCCAGCGCTCGCGCGGTTGCAGGGGATGCGCTATGTGGATGGCACGCCGGTGCTGCGGGACACGGAGTTTAGCGGCTGGCGTTTCATTCGCGCCGTCCTGGTGGAGCTCGGCAGAATCCAGCAGGCAGCCGCCAAGGAGCTGGGATACGAAACGTGGTCGGAGGCAAATCAAAGAGCGGATCAAAACGGGCCGCATATCCTCCGCGCAGTGCGCGCTGTCGCACAAGACTGAAAGCCGTAGAGGCAACATCCGCGTCGGACCACCGCGCCCTCCTCCAAACTGCCGTCATTCTTGGCCGTCTGTCATCCTTCCGCAGGCGAAGACAACTGCGAAGGCGTGGTGACGCTGGTTAACTGCCCTTACCAGCAACAACAGAGGCTGCTGTTCGTCTCTATGGGCATGTTTCCAGCCATGAAGCCGCTTGCCCTTCTGCTCCTCGCCTCGGCATCTTTGTCCGCGCTCGAACCCCTGCCGCTCATGGAGGCGGTCACGGTCAGCGGTATTGGTTTGAGCACGCAGCTTCCTCCTGAAGGACTTGTGCTCGACAAGGAGATGGGGCTGCTGAGCGTGGCCGAGGTGAAGGGGCAGGTGGTGCACCGCACCCAGACGCGCATTCTTGAGACACGCGCCACCATCACTCCGAAGGGAGACTACCTGCTGATGTTTCCTGAGGGCGATCATTACGCCAAGAGCAAGGGGGAGAAGATCAACTCCATGATGGCCTGCCGATCCACCGACAAGGGCAGAACATGGAGCAAGCCTGCCGTGGCCTATGACATTCCCTACGGCCAGCATGGCTTCATTCCGCTGATTCCGAAAGGAAGCACCAGCATCCATTGTTTCGGCACCCAGCCCATTCCCGGCAAATGGACGTGGGAGAACGGCCAGCGTGAGAACGGCCCCATCGGCTGGCGCACCTCCGAGGATGACGGCCATACCTGGTCTGAGGTGAAGCTCATTTCGCCGGTGAATGATCCGGATTTCAAGGGCATGTCCGTCATGCGCATGACGGAGACTGACGCCGGCACCTGGCTCATCGGCTCCCACCTTGCCGACTGGTCGGTGAAGCCCTTCACCACGCAGCAATACATTCTGCGCTCCGAGGACAAGGGCAAGACCTGGAGCGTGCTGCCAGACGCACGGCCGAAGGGCTGGGCAGCCGAAGGCTTTAGCCGCATGGATGAGGGCCGCCCGCTGAATCTCGGCAGTGGTCGTGTGCTCTTCATGTCCCGCACACCGGAGGGCCACCTTTTCACGGCCTGGAGCCAGGATGATGGCAAAACCTGGACCAAGCCCGCACCGAGCACCCTGGTGCATCCCGATGCCCCGCCGATGCTCTTCCCGCTTTCTGACGGCAAGACACTTGTGGCTTTCCATCACAACAAGGTGCCCACGACCGGCAATGGCGAGCTGAGCGACAAGGCCGAGCTGATGAAGATGCGCAGCGAGGTATGGGCCTCCCTGTCCACGGATGAAGGCCATAGCTGGAGCGAGCCTCGCTTCGTCATGGCCAATGCCGTGGCTCCCGTGCACAAGGTCTCCGGCTTCAACTCCCAATGCTCCTACCTGGATGCCTTCATCGAAGATGGGGTGATGCACCTCTTCATGCCGCACCGCTGGCAGCAGGTGCTGCATCTCACCATCAAGGAAGACGCGCTGGGCAGGCTGCCCACGAAGACCCAGCTGGCGCAGATCGCCAGAGAAAAGGTCAAAACAGGGAAGTCGGCCGGCGCTGCTCCTGTCAAGGCGGTGCAGCCGCCCGCCTTCACCAGCGCCATCTCTGCCAAGCTGGAGCCGACGCGCAAGGTGGTGTACAAAAAGGTCGGCAGCCGGGAGCTCAGCCTGGACATTTTTCATCCTGCGGGATGGCGGGCTGAGGACAAGCGCCCCTGCTTTGTGGCCATTCACGGCGGTGGCTGGACCAGTGGCGGCACACGCTCCATGTATGTCTTCGACGATCATTGCACGAAGCTCGGGATGGTGGGCATCAGCGTTCAATACCGGCTCTACAAGGCCAAAACACCGGTGACAGTGTTTGAGTGTGTGAAGGACGCGCGCGCGGCGCTCCGCTACGTGCGCTCCCACGCGGCGGAGCTGGGTGTCGATCCCGGCAAGATCGTCGCCAATGGTGCCTCGGCGGGCGGGCATCTCGCGGCGGCCACCGCCATGTTTGACGGAGTGGATCATGGGAACGAGGACCTCGGCATTTCCTGCCATCCCAATGCGCTTGTGCTGTTCTCCCCCGTCATCGACACCTCTCTGGAGGGCTACGGCCATGCCAAAATCGGTGAACGCTGGCGGGACCTGTCACCCGCGCATCAGGTGCGTGCCGGGCTGCCGCCGACGCTTCTGTTTCATGGCGATGGCGACACAGTCACCCCCATCAAAGGCGCGCAGGTATTCGTGGATGAGATGCGCAAGGCCGGGAACCGCATTGAGTTCGTCTCACCTCCGGGGGCCATTCATACTTACATGTTCAAAGATGCTGCCCTGCATGAGCAGACGAAGCAGAAGATGGATGTGTTCTTCACGGAGCTTGGCTTCGTAAAGAAAGCCAAGCCATGAGTTTTTGCCGCCCGGCGTGCTGGCGATGCCGAGGCCGGATCACGGCTTGATGCCGCGCAGATGCTCGTCAAACCAGTCTGTCAGCAGCGGAAAGTCTGCCAGCTGCGTCGGCCAGCCATGCGCGGCACCCGGCTTTACCGTCAGCTTGGTGACCACGCCTGCCTCTTTCGCCTTGGCGAGGAAACTTTCCGCCTGCTGCAGTGGCACCAGGAAGTCCTGGTCGCCATGGATGATGTAGGTGGGAGGCAGGCTGGAGGTGATGTGGTAGATGGGGGAGACCTCCTTGCCCAGGCGCTGGCGGCCTTCCTCCGTGTCTGCTTCGGCGCCAAAAGCCCCCTTGTAGTTTTTCAGCGTTCCCACGCCCACCGCGTCCTCTCCATCCATGCCATAGTTCAGAAAATCTGTCGGTGGGTAAAAGCAGGCAATGGCCTGGATGGCGCTGCTTTCACGGTCGATGGGGTCTTTGGCATCAGAATCCCCCGGTCCGCCATGAACGCCCATGGTCAGGGAAAGGTGCCCGCCCGCGCTGCCGCCGCAGATGCCCAGCTTCTCCGCGTTCACGCCCCATTTGCCCGCATTGTGGCGGATGAAGCGGATCGCGCGGTGGATGTCCTGGGTGATCTCCGGGATGATGAATTTGGGCTGGCATCCGTGCCGCACGGAGAAGACCGTGTAGCCGCGCTCCAGGAAGGACGCATAGCCCAGCGGTGTGTTCGGGGAGTAGCCGGACACCCACCCACCGCTGACCATGTAAACAATGCCGAAGCCGTTCGGACTCTCCGGCTGCACCACGTCCAGCGTCAATGCGACGCCAAATTTGCGCCCATACACCACGTCTTCTGTGCGGGTATGCTTCGGCAGCACGGGAATTTGTGGCTGGTCCTCTGTTTGGGCCTGAAGAAGCGGGGCGCTGGCGAACAGAGAGCAAAGGAGAAGGAGGGAGTGCAGGGCGGTTCGGATTCGCATGGGATGGAGAGCCACATACGCTGCCGTTGACGGCTTGCTGGCACGAATTCCTGCCGGACACTGATTTCCGGCGGCGGAGCGGCCCCTTGGCGGCATTGGTCACCCCCTGGTCACAAGCGTTGACCAGAAACATCAGGCCGGACTCAACGTGATGGGTGAGGTATCACCATGAAGTTCATTCTCGCCCTTCTCCTGACCGCCTCATGCGCCGCCGCGGCGGTGAGGCTGCCTGCCGTGATCTCCGACCACATGGTGCTCCAGGCGGGCAAGCCAGCGGTCATCTGGGGCTGGGCGGATGTGGGAGAGGAAGTCACGGTGGAGTTTTCCGGCCAGAAGAAAACCACCAGGGCCGATGCGAAAGGTGGCTGGCAGGTGAGGTTCGACCCGCTGGCACCTCAGAAGGTGCCGGGGGAGCTGCGCGTCGGGGCGGCAGTGATCAAGGATGTTCTTGTCGGCGAAGTCTGGCTCGGGTCCGGACAGTCGAACATGGAGATGCGCATCAAGGACAAACTGCACGGCGTGGTGGACAACGCGGATGCGGAGATTGCAGCGGCGAAACATCCTGAAATCCGCGTGTTTGTGCATGACGCGCCGTTTGCCATCTATGAACTGCCGGTGCCGGCGGATGAGGCGGCGGCGGACCGGCCAGGAGGCTGGCGCGTGTGCTCTCCGGAGACGGTGGGGGACTTTTCCGCCATGGCTTATTTTTTTGCGCGGGACCTGCTGGCGGAGACTCAGCAGCCGGTCGGAGTGATCACCTCCTCGGTCGGGGGCACGCCTGTCGAGGCATGGACCAGCCGCTCCGCGCAGGACGGGGTGCCGGAGCTGAAACCACTGCTGGAGGACTGGAGCAGGCGTCTCGACGGCTTTGTGCCGGAGCAGGAGCAGGCAAATTTCCTGGAGGCCAAGGCTGCATGGCTGAAGAGCCGCGCCGAGGCCGTGAAGGCCAAACAGCCCGTGCCCAAGGCCCCTCCACCCTTCAAAAATCTTCAGGTCATGAAGCCGGGCGGCTTGTTCGCGGGCATGATCGCTCCGCTGGTCCCTTACACCCTGCGTGGTGTCATTTGGTACCAGGGAGAGCGCAATGCGGCGGGTCCGTTCACTGGACTGTATGGTCTCCAGCTCAAAACTTTGATCGCCGACTGGCGCGCGCGCTGGGGGGACGAGCTGCACTTTGCCTATGTTCAGCTTCCAGCGGTCAAAGGTGTGCAGAAGCTGCCCGTGGATCAGAACGGCTGGGGTGCCGCAGTGCGGGACGGCATGCGGCGCGTGCTCAGCTTGCCGCGCACCAGCATGGCCATCACCATGGACCTCGGCGGTGAGAAGAACGGCCACCCGACGAACAAAGCGGACTACGCCAGACGCCTTTCCACCGTGGTGCTGCATGATGTGTATCAGAAGGCCATTGCGCTGCCCACCGGACCGCTGCTCAAGTCCGCTACAGTGGAAGGTGACAAGATGGTGCTGAGCTTTGACCATGCGGCAGGATTGAAGGCGCGGGAAGGCAGGCTGGAAGGGTTCGCCATCGCGGGGGAGGACCGGAAATTCGTCTGGGCCAATGCGAAGATCGACGGCGACCGTGTGGTCGTCTGGCATGGGAAGGTGGCCTCGCCAAAGACGGTGTGTTACGCCTGGGCGGGCAATCCCAAAGGAAACCTTGTGAATGCCGCAGGCATTCCGGCCTCGCCCTTCACCACGGACTGAGGGCTGAGATTTTACCGCACTTCGCGAAGGATCTGTCCCTGCGCCGCGTTTCCGCGCCGCAAGGACGAACAAGCCATGAAAGCACTGCTGCCCCTGATCTGCCTCCTCACTGTTTCCGCCGCCGTGATGGCGGCTGAAAAACCAGATGTCCTGGTCATCATCGCGGACCAGTGGAGCCCGCGTTTCGTGAGCTGGGACAACCCGCAGGTGCGCACGCCGCACCTGGACCGTCTGGCCAAGGAGGGCATGATTTTCGATGCCTGCTACACCACCTCGCCTGTCTGCATGCCGGCGCGTGTGTCCCTGCTCACCGGTCTTTATCCGCACAATGCCGGGCACAGCCTGTGGGGAAACGCGCAAAATTACGCGCCGGACCCTGCCGACGCGCCGATGTTCCGCGACATTCAGCGGGCCGGACTGACCACCGCGCAGATCGGCAAGACCCACTGGTTCTCCGCTGGGTCCATTCGGGAAAAATTTGGTAACGCGCGTGAGTTCTTCAGCGCTGTGGGGCTGGATCATGTGGAGGACATTTCCGGTCCTCCTGACTCGGTGAACGCGCGGGATGCCTACGCACGGCATCTGCAAAAGCAGGGACTGCTGGAGAAGGTGGCCGGTGATCTGCACGACCGCTACGTGAAGTGGGAGTTCGAGCCGCGCGCCAGTGTGGTGCAACCGCCGGACTATCACGACTTCGTCACCACCGGCCTGGCCGTGGACTTCATCAAGGCCCAGCCAAAGGGCAAGCCGCTCTGCCTTGTTGTCAGCCTGCATTCACCGCATCCGCCGCTCGATGCCCCTGGTGACTATGCCACCATGTATGACCCTGAAAAGCTCACCCTGCCCGCCAATGTGCCGGAAAAATACCTGCGCGAGGGCCACGCCATGAACCACGCCAGCACGCGCCGCCTGCTGGCCAACTACCTGGGCAAGATCTCCCTGGTGGACGACAATGTGGGCCGCCTTGCGGAAGCCCTGAAGGCGCGCGGGACCTGGGAGCAGGCGCTGGTCTGCTTCACCTCCGATCATGGCGAGATGATGGGCAGCCACGGCCACCTGACGAAGGGCCGCTTTTACGAGGAGTCGGCGCGTGTGCCACTCTTCGTGCGCTGGCCCGGTCATGTGAAGGCTGGCCGCAGCAAGACGCCCGTGCAGATGATGGATGTGTACCCCACCATCGTCGAGGCCGTGGGCGGCGAACTCAGCCCCGGCCGCTTTGCGAGGTCACTGCTGCCGGTGGCCACGGGCCGGAAAGAACGGGTGCGCCCGGTCGCCGTCAGTGAGATAGGCAACACGCCGCCGCTGCGCATCATGGCCCGCGACGAACGGTTCAAATATTGGGCGGATGAGCAGCGCGAGTACCTTTTTGATCTTGAAAACGACCCGCTGGAGCAGCAAGACCTCGCAGGGGTGCCTGAGCACCTGGAAACGCTCAACCGCATGCGCGAGAAGCTGCTGGTGCATCTGCGTACCACGCAGGTGAACGCCGCCGAGGGCTACAAAAACAAGGTCCAGCGCATGCGGGAGGCGGAGGCCGACGGCAAGCCTGGGGCCAGGAAAAAGAAGGGCAAGTCCAAGCCTGAAGAATAACCACACGCCACCATCATGTTTCGCATTTTCTTTTCAGTCCTGGTCATCGCGATGCCTGTTCTGGCGGCTGACCGCCCGAATGTCCTCTTCATCGCCGTGGATGACCTGCGGCCAGAGCTTGGCTGCTACGGCGCGGGGCACATGAAGTCGCCGAACATCGACAAGCTGGCCGCCAGGGGGCTGCTCTTTGAGCGTGCGTACTGCCAGGTGGCGGTGTGCAATCCCTCCCGCAACAGCGTGCTCAGCGGGGCGCGACCTGACACCACGGGCATCTTGGACAACCAGCACTTCCTGCGTGGCACGATGCCAGACGTGGTCACCCTGCCGCAGCATTTCAAGAATCAAGGCTACACCACCCTCTCCCTGGGAAAAATATTCCATCACAGCGAGCGCGAGCCGGGGGATGACCCGCAATCATGGAGCCAGCCTGCATGGTACCATGGCGAGCCTTACCGCCACTGGTTCACCCAAGAGTCGCTCGACTACGTGAAGAACCTCAAGAAACTGCCCAAAGACAAACAGCCCAAGCAATTGCGCGCCGCGCCGTTTGAGGCGGCGGATGAGCCGGATGAGTCCTATCCTGACGGGCAAACGGCATCCAAGGCGATTGAGACACTGCGGCAGCTCAAGGAGGCGGGGAAACCGTTCTTTCTCGGCGTGGGTTTCGTGAAGCCGCACCTGCCCTTCACCTGCCCGCAAAAATATTGGGACATGTATCCGGCGGACACCATCAAGCCTGCGCCCAATGCGCGCCGCCCGGCGGCAGCGCCTTCCGCCGCTTTTCATAGCAACTACGAGCTCCGCAGCTACGGCACCGTGCCGCCCAATGGCGATGTTTCCGCCGACATGGGGCTGAGCCTCATCCGTGGCTACCGTGCCTGTGTCAGCTTCATGGATGCGCAGCTCGGCCGGGTCATGAATGAGCTGGACCGGCTGGGCCTGCGCGAGAACACCATCGTCATCTTCTGGGGCGACCACGGCTACCACCTTGGCGAAAACGGCGTGTGGACCAAGATGACCAACTTTGAAAAAGGGGCACGCGCGCCGCTCATCCTCAGCGTGCCCGGTCAGAAGACGGCCGGTCGGCGCACCCGTGCGCTGGTGGAGCATGTGGACATGTACCCCACCCTTGCTGAACTGTGCGGCCTGGAACTGCCGAAGCACCTGGAAGGCACCAGCCTCAAGCCGCTGCTGGAGAGGCCGGAGCAGCCCTGGAAAACAGCGGCCTTCAGCCAGTATCTGCGCCCCAGCCCTGGGAAGGAGAGCGTCATGGGGCGTTCCATCCGCACGGATCTCTGGCGCTACACCGAATGGCGGAATGCCAGGGATGAGCTGGTGGGAACCGAGCTTTACGACGAGACCGCCGATCCGCAGGAAACCACCAGCCTCTCCGGTGAAGCGGGGCATGCCTCCACGGTGGCGGAGCTGGCCGCACGGCTGAAGGCAGGCTGGCAGGAGGCGCTGCCACCAAAATGAAAGGCGGGGCCGTGACAGCGGCCCCGCCTTGAGGATGCCTCAACCAGTCACAGGGTGCGCAGGAAAGCCACCAAGTCGGCCTTTTCCTCAGTGCTCAGGTGCGTCTGCAGCACCAGATTGAAGAACTCCACGGTGTCATCCAGCGTCATGAGGCGGTCATCATGCAGGTAGGGGGGGGAGTCTTTGATGCCGCGCAGGGGGAAGGTCTTGATGGGGCCGTCAGCACTGGCCTTGCGGCCGTTGATCATCTTCTCCTTGAAAAAGCGTTCCGCTTTGAGGTCGTGCATCAGGCCGTCGGAAAAGTAGGGGCCTGTATGGCAGATGTAGCACTGTGCCTTGCCGTGGAAGAGGGCCTCGCCATTCAGCTCGTTCTTGGTGGCCTTGGCGGGGTCCAGTTTTCCGGTGGGCAGCAGCTTCGGTGCGGGGGGGAAGCCGAGGATGTTTTCAAACTCCGCCATGGCATGCACCTGGCTTCCCCGCTCCAGGGGATTCAGCCCCTTGCGCGTGGCCTGGTCTGGCTCGCCGTCAAAGTAGGCGGCGCGCTGCTCAAATTCGGTGAAGTCTTCCAAGGTCTTCATTGCCCGCTGGGAGCCGAAGGTGTTGGTGATGTTCATGCCGCGCAGTGTCGGCGTGCCGATGCGGTGGCGGTGCTCATTGGGCCGGATGTCCCCCACGGTGTGCGTGGCGGCGTTTGTGTGGCCGTTGGAATGGCAGTCCAGGCAGGCCACGCCCTGGGTGGCAAGGAGCGCGCGCCTGTCATGGGTGGCATTGAACTGTGCCTGTGGAAACGGGGTGAGGAGCAGGCGCAGGCCTTCGAGCTGCTTGGGATTCAGCACGCCGTGGAAGAGGTCGTAAAAGTTTGCCAGCGTGACCAGTTGTCCCTTGGACACATCTCCCAGGTCTGGCCGGGTGTTCAGATAAATGGGCGCGGGGAACTCCGGCAGCATGTGGTCCGGCAGATCGAAATCCAGGTCAAAGCGGGTGAGGTCGCGCAGCGTTTGTTTTTTCACCTCGTCGATCTGCTTTTGAGGGAACACCATCCCGCCCGCCTCATGATGAGGATGCGGCAGGGGGTGGAAGCCCTCCGGCCAGGCATTGTTCTCCCTGATGTTTTCCGGGGACATGGCGGCCAGCTTGTCCCACGTCATGTCCTTGGGCAGTTTCACGCGGATGCCGCCCTGGACAGGTTTCCCGCCGCCCATGGCCACGCCCTCCACAGGCTTGTCGGAGAGGTCATAGCGTTCCTTGAGCAGATCCTGATGACGTTTGGCAAATTCGGGTTTGTCCGCCTCCAGCCGTTTGACCAGGCTGGGGAAGTCTTCTTTTTCCTGGGCCAGGGAGAAGCCCGTGGGGCAGAGCACGGCCGCTGTGAGCAGCAGCGTCCGCCGGAGATGTGGTGTGGATGTGGTGTTCATGGTATCGAATGTTTCGGCACTGAGGGCGGATCTGGCCGCCCCATGCCGATGCTAGTGGCGGCACATGTCATAGTTGAAATACTTGGTTCCTGGGATCACCATAGTCCCTGCCTATGGAACTCCATCAGCTCCGCTATGTCATGGCCGTGTCCCGCACGGGGAATTTCAGCCGCGCCGCCGAGCTGTGCCACGTGTCCCAGCCGTCCCTCAGCCAGCAGATTCAAAAGTTGGAGGAGGAGCTGGGGGAGCGGCTCTTCACGCGGCTGAAGCGGGAGGCCGTGCCCACGGCAGCAGGCCGCGCGCTCATCATCCGTGCGGGACGCATTTTACAGGATGTGGAGGCCGCCCAGCGGGAGGTGGCGGACAGCGGCGGCAAGGTGCAGGGTGTGGTGAACCTTGGAGTGCTGCCCACCATTGCGCCGCATTTGCTGCCGGAGGCGATCATGCGCTTCCAGCAGGCTTTTCCTGCCGTGGAGATTGTCATCCAGGAGCGCACCACCGCCCAGTTGTTGGTGCTGGCAGCCGCCTGCGAGCTGGACCTGGCTGTGATGAGCCTTCCCATCCACGACGACCGGTTTGTGGTGGAAGCCCTGTTTACGGAGGATCTGCTCCTCGCCCTTCCTCCCGGCCACAGGCTGGCTACGCGCAAGCAGGTTCGTCTGCAGGAGGTCGAGGATGAGCGCTTCATCCTTCTCCAGGAGGGGCACTGCCTGGGAGATCAGGCGCTGCGTTTTTGCGACCGGCATCAGTGCCATCCCACGGTGAGCTTTCGCACCGCGCAGTTGGAGACGATCCAGTCCCTTGTGGCTGCGGGGGCGGGCATATCGCTGATGCCGCGGATGGCCTGTCATCATGACCGCCTCCACCAGCCCGCGTATGTGCCGATCGCGGATCCCTGCCCTCAGCGGACCATCGCTGTGCTATGGCGGAAGGAGCATCATCTCAACCGTGCGGCGGCAGCGCTGCTGGAGGTGCTACGGAGCGCCACCCATGGCATGCAGCCTGGGGCTGCGGCACATGGAAAAAAGCCGGGACGGCAGCCCAGGGCCGGGATGGCGCGTGTTTCCTGAATGTTGGGCCTTCGGCGCACGTTTGGCCTTCACTTTATCTCATGAACCGCCGTCATTTTCTTTGTTCTGCCGCCGCTGCCGCCGCCGTGCCTGTGTTCTCCGCTGAAGGCCGCCCCAAGGCGCCGTTCAAGGTCATCTACAGCAATGACGCCACCAACATCACCTCCTGCGTCAGCCCGTTTCATCAGGCGCGCGAGCCGCTCAACGCAGGCATGATCGAGGCCACGGTGGATGAGGTCGCCGGTCTGGTGGACGCCCACTTCCTGCAGCCAGGACTTGGCATGGTGCCCATGTGGCCCAGCA
>CAZPSQ010000090.1:0-19321 GCA_964588755.1 uncultured Prosthecobacter sp.
TTGTCGTGGGTGACGATGAGGACGGCGCGCTCGTTGCCACGTGCCACATGCTCAAACAGCTCCATGACGACGTGGCCGTTTTTGGCATCGAGAGCGGCGGTTGGCTCGTCGCAGATGATGAGGCGCGGCTCATGCACCAGGGCGCGGGCGATGGCCACACGCTGCTGCTGGCCGCCGGAGAGCTGGGCGGGACGGTGCTTGATGCGCTCACCCAGGCCCACCTGTTTGAGCACTTCCCTGGCGCGTTTTTCGGCCTTGGAGGCGGACATGCCCTGGATGAGCAGGGGCACGCTGACATTCTCCGCGCAGGTCAGGGTGGGGATGAGGTTGAAGGCCTGGAAAATGAAGCCGATGTTCCTGGCTCGGAAGGCGGTGATGGCGGCCTTGGACATCTTCCGCAGGTCGTGGCCGAAGACATCCAGCTCACTCTGGCCCGGGTCGGCGGCCAGGGTGCCGGCAATGATGCTGATGAGCGTGGTCTTGCCGCAGCCGGAAGGGCCGACGAGCATGGTGATGTCCCCACAGCGCACGTCGAGGTCGATGCTCTTGAGCACGGTGATGCGGGAATCGCCATCCCCGAAGCTCTTGGAAATGCTGCGGATCTTGGCGGCGAGTGGGCGTTCTTCCTGGCTCATCGGTGGCTAGCTGCGGAAGACCATGGCGGGCTCGAGACGGCTGACGCGCCAGATGCCCATCAGCGCGGCCAGCATGCAGATGCTGAGGATGACGCCCAGCACGGCAAAGGGGACAAACTCCGGCATGTAGAAGGGGGGCTGCTCCTTTTCCAGCGCGCCGAAGGCGAAGCCAGCCGTCAGCAGCAGGCCGATGCCGTAGCCGATGATGCCGACGGTGAAGGCCTGCGTGAGGAGCATGATGCACAGCGTGGCGTTGGAGGTGCCCATGGCCTTCAGCGCGCCGAGGTGGCGCATGTTTTCCAGGACAAAGGAGTAGAAGGTCTGGCAGCTCACCGCCATGCCCACGATCAGGCCGATGATGACAGTGGTGCCGAAGGAGATGGGGATGCCGGTGTTTTTGACATACCACCACACGGTGGAGACGTTGAAGTCTGCGGTGTCGCCACCACGTGCGGCCCAGAACTCCTCAAAGCCCGCGTCACGGTTGGCATAGGCACGCAGGCCCGTTTCCTTTTGGATGTCTTTCACCGCCTGCTCAATGCTGACGCCCTCGCGCGGCGCGCAGATGACGGCCTGCAGCATCTTGCGCTGCGCGGGCACGTATTGCAGGGCGCGCTCATAGGTGGTCCAGACGTAGGGGCCGCCGGTGAAGGAGTTCATGGCGTTGGCAATGCCGACGACGCGGGCCTCCTGGTCGTTGATTTCAAAGGCGTCTCCAATTTTGACCTTCTCGCCACGTTTTTTGGCCAGACGCTGCACGCCGAGGTCGTCGATGATGACGGAGTGCGGCAGGCGCAGCTTCATGAGGTCGCCCTCCAGCATCTGGGCCGGGGCGCCGGCGAGGGTGTTCGCATCGATGCCGATGAGCTGGATGATCTTGAAGTTGCCGTTTTCCAGGCGCACGCGCTGGATGCCGCTGTAGATGGGCGCGGCCCAGGACACGCTGCCGACGCTGCGCACACGGGCCACGTCGGTGTCCAGCAGGGGGTTGGTCTCGTTGACCTGCTCCACCTTCTGCTCCACCACCCAGATGGGGGCGGGCACATTTTTCAGCGTGGCCTTGGTCCAGCTCATGAGGCCGCAGAAGACAGCGGTCTGCTGCGCCATCAAAAATGTGGCCACGGTGAGGCCTGCCACCAGCATGAGGTACTTGGCCGTGTCACCAAACAGCATTTTCAGGGCTAGTCGGAGCATGGCTGAGTCGGGGCGCTGGTGCGGCCGTTAGCGTTCTTTTTTGGAGTTGGACGGCGCGTTGAGGAACTTGCGCATGTCATTGAAGATGCTGTCCGCACCCTCCTGCTGCTGGGCGTGCGTGTGCATGCCTTCGAACCAGCTTGCCGTGCTCGGGGTGTGCGCCTTGGCCACGGCCAGAAGAAGCTCCAGCGTGATGGGAACCGGGTGGCCGGTGTGGATGGCGGCGGAGAGCGCCAGCTCGGCGGCGCGGTCAAAGACCCACTTCAGGTCCGCGCCGGAGAAGCCGTTGGTGGCCTCGATCAGCTCGGTGTTGTCAAAGTCGGCAATCGGCTTGTCCTTGGCCAGCAGGTCGATGATCTGCGCGCGGGCAGGGGCGTCTGGCGGGGCCACGAAGATGGCCTGGTCGAAACGGCCGGGGCGGCGGAAGGCGGGGTCCAGCGCCCAGGGCTGGTTCGTGGCGCCGATGACGAGGATGCGCTGGTTGTCGCCGCGCAGGCCGTCCATCTCATGCAGAAACTGGTTCACCAGATTGCGCATCTGGCTCTCGCGGATGGTGCGGCGGTCCTGGGCCAGGCTGTCGAGGTCGTCGAACACAAGCACGCAGGGCGCGTTGGCACGGGCGGTCTCAAAAATCTGGTGCAGGTTCCGTTCAGTGCTGCCGAAATAGGGGTCAAAAATCTCATGCAGGCCTACCGCGAGGTAGTTGCATGGCACCTCGCCCGCGACGGCTCGCAGGATCAGTGTCTTGCCACAGCCTGGAGGGCCGTAGATGAGGATGCCGCCGCCGGTTTTGCGGCCATAGGCCTTGTAGAGATCGGGAAACTGCAGCGGGTAGGTGATCTTGAGGCGGATTTCCTCCTTCAGCTCCTCCATTCCGCCGACATCGGCAAAGGTGACGCCACCACGTTCCGGGTCCCCCGGGGCATAGAAGGTCTCCGGCCGCCAGTCGTAGGGCGGATCATCGAAGGGATCGTCGAAAAACTCATCCTGCTCCCCATTGGGCGACACCGGCTCCTGGTTTGGCGGCTCGGGTGCCGCCGCAGGGGCAGGGGCGGTCTTGCGCGCATCGCGGACCGTGCGGCCGAGCTCGCGCTCCAGCGCAGGGTCGCTCATGGTGCCGTCGATCTGGGCAGCCCGGTCAAAATGCTCGATGGCCTTGGCGCGTTCACCCTCGCTCAGGTAAACGCGGCTCAGCAGCAGATGCGCAGGGGCATTGCTGGGCTCCAGCAAGAGCACGCGCTCGGCGCGCACGGCGGCGCCGGAGGTGTTGCCCTCCATGAAAAGCACCTTGGCGATGCCGAGATGGGCGTCCGTCTGGTCGGGATCAAGGTCCAGCGCCCGGCCAAAAACCTCCCGCGCTTCGTCCAGATGCAGCTCTTCCAGGCAGGCACGTCCATAGAGCAGCAGGAGGGAGAGGTTGGTCGGCGACTGCGTCAGAGCGTCGCGGAGGGCGGTGGAGTTGGACATGGTTTTGAAACTGAGACCAATAATGAATCGATCCCGTTGAGACATACGAGCGCACAAAGCATGCCGCAATGTTTTCTTGGCCGTCAGAGATGTCCTGCCCGCCCGGTTTTTCCCGGCAGGGACGACAAACGACCACCTCTTCAAGACAAACCAGTGATTGTTGTTGAAGGATTTGGCTGCTAAGGACGTCCTTTAGCCCCCGTATTGACTCTCCCTCCATGACCGAAAAACCCTCCCTCTGGCTGCGCATGCTCATGTTTCTCCTGGTGACAGGAGTGCTGGCGGCGGGGGGCGCATGGTATCTGCGGCGCAGCCAGCCGGGGGCGGCTGTGGCCACCACAGGCAAGCCCAAAGGCGCGGCCGACGTGCTCACCGCCAAGGTCACGCGCGAAAACTATGCCCTGGCGCTGGATGCCATCGGCACGGTGCGGGCCTTTGAGTCCATCGACATCAGTTCCAACGTCACTGAAACCGTGACGCAGCTCTCCTTTGATGATGGCGATTTTGTGAAGCAGGGAACGCTGCTGGCCACGCTGAGCGACGCTGAGGAGCAGGCGATGCTGGCCTCGGCAAAGGCCTCCCTGGCAGAGGAAGACCGCGAAGTGGCCCGCCTGCAAAAGCTGGTGGAGGACGGGGCCGCGCCCGAGGCCCGGCTGGCAGAGAGGAAGACGCTGGCCGACATCGCCAAACAGCGGATTTTCGAGGCCGAGGCCAAGCTGCAGGACCGCCGCATCCTGGCCCCCTTTGACGGCTGGCTGGGGCTGCGCCGCATCAGTGTTGGCGCGCTTGTCACTCCTGGGGCCATCATTGCCAGCCTGGACAAAATCGACGTGGTGAAAATCGACTTCGCCGTGCCGGAAACGTATTTTGGCAGCGTGGGGCAGGGCACCAAGATCACGGCCCGCTCTGTGGCCGCCGCAGGCCAGGCCTTTGAGGGCAAGGTGGCAAAGATGGACTCCCGCGTGGATCCGGTGACACGCTCGATCTCCGCCCGCGCCGAGGTGCCCAACCCGGATCTGGCGCTCAAGCCGGGCATGCTGGTGATGGTGACGCTGGCGGTGGAGCCGAAGCTTTCCCTCTCCATTCCGGAGCGCGCCCTGGTACCCGTGGGGGCCAAGGCCTTTGTGTTCGCTGTGGAGGGAGACAAGGCGAGGCGGCGGGAGGTGCGCACCGGCCGCCGCAAGCCCGGTTATGTGGAGATTGTGACCGGGCTCAACGAGGGGCAGGTCATCATCGCCGACGGCCTGGTGGGATTGCAGGATGGCAATGCGGTGAAGGTCGGCGGAGAGTACGGCGGGCCGGTGAAGGCGTTCAATCCCGAACAACAAGCCTCCGCCACCCCGTAGCATGTTGTTGTCCGACACATCCGTGCGTCGCCCCGTGCTGGCGATGGTGATGAACCTGATCCTCATCGCCTTTGGCGTCGTGGCCTACACAAGGCTGCCTGTGCGCGAGTATCCGGACATTGAGCCGCCGATTGTGACGGTGGAGACCTATTACCGTGGCGCCTCCGCCAGCGTGGTGGAGCGGCGCATCACCCAGCGGCTGGAGGACCGCATCTCCCAGGTGGAGGCGATCAAGAACATCTCTTCCGTGAGCACGGACGGGAAATCCGAGATCACCGTGGAATTCAACCTGGGGCGTGACCTGGACGGCGCGGCCAATGACATCCGCGAGGCGATCAGCCCAACGCTTTCCACCATGCCGGAGGAGGTGGAGCCGCCCAACGTCGGGAAGACGGAGCTCAGCGCCGAGGTGCTGATGTACCTGAACCTGACCAGTGACTCCCGCAGCACGCTGGAGCTGAATGATTACGCGGAGCGTTTCCTGGTGGACCGCTTTTCCCGCCTGCCGGGCATCGCGCGCGTGCGTGTCAGCGGTGCCGCACGGTATGCCCTGCGTGTCTGGCTGAACCGGGAGGCGCTGGCCGCGCGCGGCCTCACCGCGCTGGATGTGGAGGACGCGCTGCGGCGGGAGAACGTGGACCCCGCCGCTGGTGCCGTGCAGTCGCTGGACCGGCAGTTCACCGTCCGCCTGAACCGCCAGTACAACACCACGGAGGACTTTGAAAAGCTGGTGGTGGCCCGCGGTGAAAACGGCTACCAGGTGCGGCTGGCCGAGGTGGCCAAGGTGGAGCTGGGGGCGGACGAGGCGCGCACCATCTTCCGCGGCAACCGCGTGCGCATGGTGTCCCTGGGCATGATCCGCCAGTCCCGGGCCAACCCGCTGGAGGTGGCGCAGGCCGTGCGGGCCGAGGCGGAAAAAATCCGCTCCACGCTGCCCAAGGACATGAGCCTGGAGAACAGCTACGACATCAGCCAGTTCATCGAGGAGTCCATCCACGAGGTGTACCGCACCCTGGCAATCGCCCTGGTGCTGGTGGTGGTGATCATTTACATCTTCCTGGGCAGCATGCGGGCGGTGCTGGTGCCCATGCTGGCGGTGCCGGTGAGCATGTTTGCCACCTGCATTGTGCTGATGATGCTGGACTACTCCATGAACACGCTGACGCTGCTGGCCTTTGTGCTGGCCATCGGCCTGGTGGTGGATGACGCGATCGTGGTGCTGGAAAACATCCACCGCCGGATTGAGGACGGGGAGTCGCCGCTGGTGGCGGCGTATCTTGGCACGCGGCAGGTGGGCTTTGCCGTGGTGGCCACGACCCTGGTGCTGATGGCGGTGTTTGTGCCGGTGACTTTCATGCCGGGGGACACGGGGCGTCTGTTTGCCGAGTTCAGCGTCACGCTGGCCATCGCTGTGGGGTTCAGCGGCTTTGTGGCGCTGACGCTTTCCCCCATGCTGGCGTCAAAGATTCTGCGCGGGCGTGAGGAGGACGGCCTGGTGGCCCGGCTGATGCACAAGCTTTTCACCGTCATTCAGAACGGCTACCGCAAGGTGCTGGCCTTCAGTCTGCATTTCCCGGCCACCTCCCTGCCGCTGGTCATCGGCATCACCGCCCTGTGCGGCTGGCTGCTGAAGACGATGCCGGAGGAGTTTGCGCCGCGTGAGGACCGCGGCTCGTTCTTCGTCACCGCCACCAGCCCGCCCGGCACGACTTTTGCGAACACGGCCGAGACACTCGACACGGTCAACGAACGCCTGATGTACCTTGTGGAGGACACCAAAGAGGCCACGCGCATCAACGCGCGTGCGCCGCGCACCTTCGGCACCGCCGCAGACTTCAATGAGTCCATCGCCGTCGTCACGCTGTCCCCCTTCGGCACCCGGCGCAATGGCTTCGACATCATGAACGAGGTGCGGGGGAAAACCACGGGCATCCCTGCGGCGAAGATCTCCGTGGTCATGCGCCAGGGCATGGCGCGTGGCCTGAACAAGGCGCTGGAGGTGGTGCTAAGCGGCAACACCTTTGAAGAACTGGCCGAGTGGCGCGACATCATCCTGGCCAAGGCGCGGGAGAACCCGAGGCTGGTCGGTTTCGACTGCGACTATCGCGACACCAAGCCGCAGCTCCGCGTGAGCATCGACCAGGCGCGTGCGGCGGACCTGGGCGTGTCCCCCGCCAATATTGGCCGCACCTTGGAGACCCTGCTTGGCGGCCGCCGGGCCACCACCTTTGTCCATCAAGGAGAGGAATATGATGTGATCATGGAGGGCAGCTACAACGACAAGCGCAGCCCGCTGGACCTGAACAACATCTTTGTGCGCAGCGAGCGCAGCAAGGCGCTGATCCCCCTGGCAAACTTGGTGACGATGGATGAGTTCGCCGACAGCGGCACTTTGAACCGCTACAACCGCATGCGCAGCATCACCTTCGACGCGGAGCTGGCCACCGGCTACAGTCTGGGGGAAGGGGTGGCGTATCTGGAAAAATTGATCGCCGACAATCTCCCCTCCAGCGCCATCGTGGGCTACAAGGGGAACTCGCTGAAGCTCAAGGAGAGCAGCGGCAGCAGCGCTTTCATCTTCGCCCTCGCGCTCCTGGTTGCGTTCCTGGTGCTGGCGGCGCAGTTTGAGAGCTTTGTGCATCCCCTCACCATCATGCTTACTGTCCCGGTCGCCATTGCTGGAGCGCTTCTCGGCCTGCAGGCCATGGGCATGAACCAGAGCATCTACAGCCAGATCGGCCTCATCATGCTGATCGGTCTGGCGGCAAAGAACGGCATTCTCATTGTGGAGTTCGTCAACCAGCTCCGGGATGAGGGGGTGGAGTTCCGCGAGGCCATCCTGCAAGCCAGCGAGCAGCGCCTGCGCCCGATTGTCATGACGGCGCTGGCCACCGTGATGGGCGCGCTGCCGCTGATGCTCGGGCACGGTGCGGGGTATGAGACGCGCATGGTGGTCGGTGTGGTGATCGTGTATGGCGTTTCCCTGGCCACGATCGTGACCTTGTTCCTGGTGCCGATGGTGTATGCCTTGATCGCCCGGCGCACAGGCTCGCCCCTGGATGTCACGCGCCGGCTCGAGTCCGCATTGAGCGGGGAGTCTCCGAAGCCCAAGGCCAAATATCCCGCGCTGATCCCGCTGCTGGCCGCAGCGTTTCTGCTGCTGCCGTCCTGCAATCTGGCGCCGGAGTATCTGGGCCGGAAGCCGGACCTGCCCACCGAGTTCAAGACGTCCGGCCCCTGGCGCACAGCCAGGCCGGGCGATGATCTGAACCGAGGTGACTGGTGGCGCCTTTTTAATGACGCCAAGCTCAACGCGCTGATGAAGCAGGCGCGGGCCAGCAGCCCCACGCTGGAGGTGGCCGCGCATCGCGTGACGGAGGCCCAGGCCCTGGCGCGGGCGGACCGCGCGGGTTTCTTCCCGTTCGTCAGCCTGAGCAGCACAAGCTCCCGCAGCCGGGGATCGAGCAACCTGCAGTTCCAGTTTGCGGGTGGTCGCACGCGCACCGTGATTGGTGGCACGCTGGACTTTGCCTATGAGATGGACTTCTGGGGCCGGGTGCGCAACACCGCCCGCGCTGGCGCCGCCAGGGCGGAGGCGGAACTGGCGGATTATCAGAACGCCTTGCTGGGGCTTCAGAGCGAGCTGGCGATGAACTACTTTGCCCTGCGCGTGCAGGATGCCCAGATAGCCCTGCTGCGGCGCAATGTGGAGTCGCGACGGAAGACGGTGGCGCTTTCCCGCACCCGCTTTGAGCAGGGGGACATCGCGCAGATCGACGTGGCGCAGGCGGAGACCGATCTGGCCTCCACGGAGGCGGAGGCCATCGGCCTGGAAAAGAAGCGGACCGAACTGGAGCATGCGATTGCATTGCTGATCGGACTGGTCCCGTCCCAGTTCAGCCTGCCCGCGCGGGAGATCGGCGGCGCGCCGCCTGCCATCCCTGCCAGTGTGCCTAGCGATCTGCTGGAGCGCCGGCCCGACATCGCCTCTGCCGAGCGGCAGATGGCAGGGATGAACGCGGAGATCGGCGTGGCCCGGGCGGCGATGTTTCCGAGTGTCACGGTGGGTGTCAGCGGCGGCACGCAGAGCGGCTATTCATGGAAGGTTTTTGACGCCCGGAGCCGCATCTGGTCGGTGGGGCCGCTGGCGGTGGACTGGCCGATCTTTCGTGGCGGAGCCTTGTGGGCCAACAAGAAGGTCACTGAGGCGCGGTACGACCAGGCCGCAGCCACCTACAAAAGCACCATCCTGGGGGCCATGCGTGATACGGAGGACGCGCTCAGCGGGCTTGCCATCCTGAAGCGTCAGGCTGCCGCCCAGGACGCCACCGCTGGTGCCGCCCGCAGTGCGCTGGACCTTTCCCAGAAACGCTATGATTCCGGCCTTGTGGCCTACTACGAGGTGCTCGACAGCCAGCGCACCCTGCTGCGGGCGGAGCAGGAGGCCACACGGATCCGTGGAGAACGGTTTTTGTCCACGGTGCTGCTGATCAAGGCACTGGGCGGCGGGTGGTGAGCCAATATTGCGCTTTGCAATACGGCATTTGGGCGGCAAAATGATGAACTCTGGCCTAAGTTTTCCCAGCCTCTGCCCGTTCCCGCCTTGAACCCACGCATGCCCGCCCCACACGTCCAGGATGAAGCCTCCGTTCTGGTGCGGCGTGCGTTGGACCAGCATGAGAGCACGCTTATCGCCTACACATCCGGCATTCTTGGTGGGGACACCGAGAAGGCGCGGGATGTGGTGCAGGACGCGATGCTGCGGCTCTACCTCACGGAGCCGGACCGCGTGCGGGAGAATCTCAAATCCTGGCTCTTCACCGTCTGCCGGAACCGGGCCTTTGACATCCTGCGCAAGGAGCAGCGGCTGGACATTGGCAATGAGGACGTCATTGATGCGGCCACGGGGCACGACCCCGATCCCGCGCAGAGCGCAGGCAAGCGGGAGCTTTATGAGGACATCTGGCGCTGTGTGGACCGCCTGCGGCCGAACCAGCGCGAGGTTGTCCGGCTCAAGTTCCTCCACGACTGCTCCTACCAGGAGATCGCCGGCATCACGGGCCTCAGCGTGGGCAACGTGGGCTTCATCATGCACCATGCCATCAAGAAACTGCGCGAGCTGATGAGCCGCGACATGGCCGAAGAAAATTTCCATATCCATTCATGAACCCCCAGGACAATCCCCACTTCACCGCCTACGCGCTCGGAGAGCTGAGCGCCGAGGAGGCGCGTGAGCTTCACGAGATGCTGGCCGTCACCCCGGGTGCGGCGCACGAACTGGAGCAGATCGAGGCCGTGACCGACGCCCTGCGTCATGGCGCGCCGATCCCGCAGGCACGACTCACGCATGAGCAGCGCCACGCTGTGCTGCACCCGGCGAGCATGCCGCGCCGCATCCAGCCGATGCAGCCGCGCAAGCTGGTGAAGCGCCCCTCCTCCACCTTCTGGCCCATGATGAGGGGCGTGCTCAAGGCAGCCGCCGTGGTGGCTTTGTCCGGTGTCACCTTCCTGGCTGGCTGGGCCTTGAGCCCGGTGGTGAAGGAAGCGGCACAGATCGCCACCACGCCGCCCAAGACCATGCCAGAACCCAGGCCCTCCGAGGCCGGGCAGGTGAAAACGCAAGAAGTGCCGGTGCTGGCCGCCGTGAAGGTGCCGGCTTCATTGCCTGTGCTGGAGGAAACGAAGCCTCTGCCTGTCGCTGTGGAACCCGTGGATGAGCAGAAGCTGGCGATGGTGAGAAAAGAGGTGCTTGTGGTGGAGATTCCCCCTGCGATCGCAACACCTGTGGCACTGTCCAAGCCTGCCCCCGCGCCAGCTGCCACGCCTGTGGTGACCGTGACTGCGGCAGAGTCCGGCCCCGATCTCGGGTTCACGATTCCTGGAGGCCGTGGCGACTTTGCCAGCACGACGAAGCAGCCGGCCGACCAGTTCAGTCTGCGTCCAGGTTTGATCAAGCCCGCGCCACCCAAGCCCCAAGGGGTGGTCTTTGCCTCGCCCCTGCCTGCGGGGGCAAAGCCTGAGGCCAAGCCTGCGCGGATCTCGGAGGTTTTCATTCATTCCTGGCAGTCGGAGGTTGCTCCTTGTCCCTGGAATCCTGGCCACCGCCTGTTGCGGCTGGTGATCCAGCTCCCAGCAGACCAGCCTGCGGTGCTGGGGCAGGGGGCGGCCTTCCCGCTGCAGGTGAATTTTGACCAGGCGAATGTGAAGCAATACCGCATGCTGGGAGAGCGCCATCTGCCTGCGGCCGAGCTGCGCAGCGCCGGCACCCATGTGCTGTGGTATGAGTTTCAGCCCAACGGGGCCCCCAGCGAGGCTGTCCGCGACCGTCTCGTTGCCACGGTGACGCTGCCCAGCGCGCGCTTCACCTCCCAGACCGTGGGACCGTTTGACAGCAGCAAGCTGCAGGTCATCGACCGCGGCTACCAACTGCAGAATGCACGTGAGGACTTCGTGTTCGAGTCCTCAGTCGTTGGCTTTGGCATGCTGCTGCGCGGGACGGAGCACGTGGGGGCACTCAACCACGCGCTTGTGCTCGACCTGGCCAAAAAAGCCAAAGGCGCGGACGCCAATGGTGAGCGCGCACGGTTCATCCGCGTGGTGCAGGACGCCCAGCAAATGGCGGGATTGTGATTGGCTGGGCAGGCTTGTTTCCGGGGGAAGGCGCCGCCCCGGCGTCATTGACTACGCCGCCGTCCGCAGCTTTTCATTGAAGCGCGAGCCATGCGCGGCAAACAGCTTGTGGCCCAGGCCCAGACAGCGCTGCCGGATGGCTTCCCGCCGCTCCTGAATGATGTCCGGCCACGGGCTGAGGCGGGAGCGGAACATGGGTTCATGCGCCAGCACGGCAAAGTCATGGTCGCGCCCGAGCAGTGTGCCGAGGCGTCTCGCATGGCGCCTGCGGCGGCGTGCCCCGGCGGTGTGAATGAACACGAGGGTCTGAAAGTAAAAGTCCTTCACGCGGTGGCGCCAGCGGTGCAGCGTCTTGTCGTCCCGTGTTTCGGCCACCTCCCTCATCAGGCGGCGTCCCCTGCGGTAGCAGCGCGCATGCTGGAACAGGATCTGATCCATGCAGAGGGACTCGATGGGAGTCTGATGAATGAGCTGCCCGAGCGCATGCAACTGGTGGCGGAGGAAGGATGGCGCGGGGGGCACATGCGCGCCCGCGGGCACCGCAGGGCGGGGCTTCACATGCAGGTGATGCCTGTGCACAAGCTTGTCGATCATCTTGTCCCGCACAGCCTCCTCCCGGCTGGCGGCGCAGGCGGTTTTGACGGCGCGCAGATGCTGGCGCATGGCCGTGAAGGAGTGCTCCTCGATGCCGTCTGCGGCCAGGCGGAGCAGCGCCTGCAGCTTCTTCATCCGTACGCGGAGCTGATGCACGGCCACCTCCTCATGCGCCGCAAGACGTGTGACATCCTGATGGGCGCGCTCGCACAGCCGCTCGAGCAAATGCTTCAGCTCCCGGCCGGTGATGCCTGCGGATGAATGGCTGCTTTTCATGCGTGGAACATTGAGCACGGAGGCGGGGGAAACAGCAACGGGGAGTTTTTCACATTCGTATCGTGCCACTGGGAACAACTGGCCGGGCGGCTGTGTTTTCACGCTGGCTGGAACCATTGGAAAACTGGCATCCGCTGGCTGCTGCCATCACAACGGAAAACTTTCATTGATTCGTTCGTCTCCGATGCCAGCGTGCGGGCGTAACCTTAGCGAACATCCCCCTTAGAACATCATGGCCAGCGACGCAGTCATCACCCTTACCGAAGAAAATTTTGAATCCGAAATCGCCAGCTCCACCGTCCCCGTGATCGTGGATTTCTGGGCCGAGTGGTGCGGTCCCTGCCGCATGCTGGGGCCGATTCTAGATGATCTGGCCAAAGATCAGGCGGGGAAGGTGAAGATCGGCAAGGTGAATGTGGACGAGGCTCCGAATCTTTCCGCCAAGTTCAACGTGCGCTCCATCCCCATGATGGTGTTCTTCAAGGACGGGCAGGCCAAGGAGACGATCGTGGGCGTGAAGTCCAAGGATGCCCTTGCCAAGGTGCTCGAATCGTTGGCGTGATCATCTCATGGCTTTAAAACAAAAAACGGCGGCCTTCGCAGGCCGCCGTTTTTTGTTTAGGATGAACTGCCTGTTGCAGGCCGCGTATCACTGGTCTCCAAAGGAGATGCCAATGTCGCGCGCGGCCTTCACAATCTCGCTCTCCTTGTTCACAAGGCGAAGCTGGTGCACGGCTTCCTCAATGGAGACGTCACCCACCTGGTAGTGCTGGTAGCTGACCATGCGGCCAAAGCGGCCCTGCTCGATGAGATCGACGGCTTTTGCGCCGAAGCGCACGCCGAGGATGCGGTCAAGCGCGGTGGGCGCGCCGCCACGCTGCAGGTGGCCGAGGGTGCAGGAACGTGTCTCCTTGCCGGTGGCTTTCTCAATGTGCTTGGCCACGTAGTCACCGATGCCGCCAAGGCGGTCCTCACCCTTGTCGCCCACGCGTTCTTTGGTGAGCAAGGCCCCGTCCTCCAGACGCGCGCCTTCCGCCACAACGACGAGCGTGCTGTGGAAGCCGGCGGAGTCGCGTTTGCGGACGGCCTGGGCCACATGGTCCAGGTTGAAGGGAATTTCCGGCAGCAGGATCACATCCGCGCCGCCGGCCATGCCGCCGTAAAGCGCGATCCAGCCCGCGTGACGGCCCATGACCTCCAGGCAGATCACACGTTTGTGGCTTTCCGCCGTGGTGTGCAGGCGGTCCAGGGCATCCACCACCGCAGCCACGGCGGAGTCGAAGCCGAAGGTCATGGCTGTGGCCTGGATGTCGTTGTCGATCGTCTTGGGCACGCCGATGACGGGAATGCCCATCTGGTAAAGCTGCAGGCCTGTGGTGAGGCTGCCATCACCGCCGACGACGATGAGCGCGCCGACTTCGAGATGACGCAGGGTGTTCTTGGCCTTTTCGACGATCTCCACAGGCACCTGGGAGACATTGCCCTCCCCGACCTTGGCCACGAAGTGACCTTTGTTTGTGGTGCCCAGGATGGTGCCGCCCAGCTTCATGATGCCCACCGTCTTTTCCGGATCGAGCATCATGTAGTCACCCGGGGGGAGGAGGCCTTCAAAGCCATCCCGGAAGCCGACGACCTCCCAGCCGAGGGTGCTGGCAGCGCCGACGACGCCGTGAATGACCGCATTGAGTCCGGGGCAATCCCCGCCGCTGTTTAGGATACCGATTCGCATGTGTGAAAAGTGGGTGTGTTTTGTTTAGGGGTGGAGCCACGCACAGAGAGTGCCAGCCGTTTTTTCGTTTTAGAAATGGTCCAGCATCTGGCGCTTGTCCGTGATCGGACGCCCGGCCGCCAGCCACTGATTGTAGGCGGCCCAGCCTTGATGCAGCAGGGTGCGCGCCTCGGCAAAGGGGTTGGCAGAGCCCAGAACGATGACGATCATGCGGTGGCGGAAGATGGCGCTGCTGTTGTCCGCCTGCACCTGCACGGTGGAGGGCTTCTCGGCAGAGAGGGCCACACAACCACCGGAAGCCCGGGTGCTGCTGGCTTTCACCCCGTCAATGTTGTCCGTGCCCAGAAGCTGGTTGGTGTTCTGCAGCGGCACGCTGATGGGCTGGCCGCCACGATAGATGGTGATGCTGCGGCTGTTCTGATTGGTGTAGAAGCGCATGGCTGGGCGGGACACGGCGTACACAGCCAGACGGCCGATGTCCGCCGCCGTCGAATAGGGCAGGGGGCGGGAGTTTTCGAGGCCGTGGGGGTTGGTGAAGCGTGTGCCGGTGGCGCCTTCGCGCTTGGCCAGCTGGTTCATCTGCTTCACAAACTCCTCCATCGGATGCCCGCCGCGGCCGAGGCGCGCCAAGTGATCGCGCCCCACAAAGTCACCCAGGGTGATGGCGGCGATGTTGTCACTGCCCATCATGGTGGCGTAGATGAGGTCGCGCAATGTGGCCTGGTCCCCGGGCTGGAAGCCGATGTTGCCAGCGTCAGACATCTGGAACGCGTAAGCCGGCACCGTGGCCAGGACGTTCACACCCGCGCGGGAGGCCTCCGCCCAGTCCAGCGCGACCATGGCGGTGGCAATTTTGGCCAGGCCGCCCACCGGCCGTTTGGCCTGGGCGTTGCCTGCCACATGGATCTTTTTGTTGAAGGCGTCCACCACAAGCACGGCGGACTGCGCCAGCAGCGAGGGGCAGGCGGATGTGAGGACGGCGGCGACGAGGCCAAAGGTCAATGCGCGCGGGAGGGACCGCGCCTGGCGGGGGGGGAACATAGGCACCCGATGTTTACCCCCGTGTTTCCTCCCCGCAACCGTGGATTTCCCTGCGCAATTCCGAATTGACGTCGTGCGGGGCAAATCCTTACATGGCTTCCATGTCATTTCCCCAGCAACAAGCCGCCTCCCTCATCCAGCATTACTACGACTGTTTCAACAGCGGCGACCGCGAGGCATTCCTGGCCCTGCTCACGGAGGATGTGGAGCATGACATCAACCAAGGGGGCACAGAGAAGGGCCGCGAGGTTTTTCGTGCCTTTCTGGCACGCATGGACCGCTGCTATCGCGAGCAGGTGCGTGATCTTGTGGTCTTTGCCAATGATGACGGCCGCCGTGGCGCTGCGGAGTTTTTCATCGAAGGTGAATATCTCGTCACGGATGAGGGCTTGCCGCCAGCCGCAGGGCAGCGCTACCGCCTGCGCGTGGGCGCTTTTTTCGACATCCAGGACGGTCGCGTGAGCCGCATCACCAATTATTACAATCTGGAAGAATGGCTGCGTCAGGTGGGGGCGGCCGGCTGAGCTGCGGAGAGCCCTACTTTCCAGCCTCGCGTGTGCCAGCCCCCCTCGGCTGCTTCATGAGGCTGTCCCCCAGCTCCGCCCGCATGGTCTCCGCGTGTTTTTGCAGCGTGGCCACCATCTCCGCATTCTGCGAGGCGATGTTTTTGGACTCGCTGATGTCGGTGTACAAATCATACAGCTCAGGCTCGGTGATCTTGACCTGCTTGTAGCCCGCAGGCTTCCCGCCTGTGGCCTTGGGCTGGTCCGGCGGCAGGCTGCGGTATTGATGCGGGAGCTGCAGCTTCCACTTTCCATCTCCGCTGCTGATGGCCTGGAGCTGGTTCTGCTCATAGTAGAACGCGTAGAACTCATGCGGGTTCTTCGCTGCTGGGGCTCCGCTCACAATTGGCCAGCAATTCAGGCCGTCGATCTTGTGCTCGGGCAGGCTTGCCTCGATGACGTGCGCGATGGTCGGCAGCACATCGATCGTCATCATCATGGTGTCCGTGGTGGTGCCAGCAGGGATTTTGGCGGGCCATTTCATGATGCCCGTCACGCGTGTGCCGCCCTCCCAGCAGGTGCCCTTGCCCTCGCGCAGCGGCCCGGCGCTGCCGGAGTGGTCGCCATAGCTCAGCCAGGGACCGTTGTCGGAGGTGAAGATGACCCAGGTGTTTTCCTCCAGGCCGTTTTTCCTCAGGGTGTCCATGATCTGGCCCACGGACCAGTCCACCTCCATCATCACGTCTACATACAAGCCTTTGCCGGACTTGCCCTTGAACTTGTCGCTCACAAAAAGCGGCACATGCACCATGCTGTGCGCCAGGTAGAGGAAGAAAGGCTTGTCCTTGTTCTTCTCGATGAACTTCACCCCGCGTGTGGTGTAGTCTGTCGTCAGGTGGGTCTGGTCCCCGGGTGTGATCTCCTCATCCACCACCTTGTCATTCTCGATCATCGGCAGCTTGGGATACACGCCTGGTTTCGCCTGCGGGTGGTAAGGCCACATGTCATTGGAATACGGGATGCCGTAGTACTCATCAAAACCGTGATTCGTGGGCAGAAACTGCGGCAGGGAGCCGAGGTGCCACTTGCCGATGGCGGCGGTGGCGTAGCCCTTCTGCCTCACCAGCTCCGCCAGCGTCATCTCATTGGCGTTGATGCCATGCTTCGCGTTTGGCCCCAGCGCACCGTGGATGCCCACGCGGTTCGGGTAGCAGCCCGTCATCAGCGCGCAGCGGGAGGCGCTGCACACCGGCTGCGCCACGTGGAAATTGGTGAACTTGCGCCCGTCCGCGGCCAGCTTGTCGATATTCGGCGTCTGGTAGCCTTGCGCGCCAAAGCAGCCCACATCTGCATAGCCCATGTCGTCCATGAAAATGATCACAATGTTTGGCTGCTCCGCGGCCACTGCGGCGTGGGGAAGAGCACAAGACAAGGAAAACAGCAGTGAAAGGAGGAGCGGGCGCATGGTCGTCTGCGCTGAACGTCGCCACAAACGGTGGCTTTTCAGCGAAGACGGGTGAACACACTGCGAACAACCCCTGAATCCGGCCTTTTTCTGCTTGCCGATTCATCGCGCTCCTCTATGATGATCGACCGTCAGCGGACAAATTCAGCGCAGTTTTTGGCGAGAGTGGGGTTCCCCCCGCTCTTTTTTGTCTTGAGACATGGAGATTTTTTATGATCAGCGAACTTAAAGCCCTTTTCGACTACTACGAGAAAGAGAAAGGAATCGACCGTGGCAAAATGGTCGAGGCCCTCTCCCAAGCGTTGCTTGCTGCCTCGAAGAAGAGCATTGGTCCCGCGCGCGAACTGCGCATCGATATTGATCCGGACAAGGGCAACATCAAGGCCTTTGCGAAGCTGCTTGCCGTCGAGACCGTCTCCAATCCCTGGGAGGAGATCCCCATTGCCAAGGCCAAGAAGCTCAAGAAGGATGCCCAGCTTGGCGACGAGATTGAGATCGAAGTCACCCCGAACAACATGGGCCGCATCGCCGCGCAGACGGCCAAGCAGACCATGCTGCAGCGCCTCCGCATGGCGGAAAAGGAAAACCTGTACGATGAGTTCAAAGACCGCACGGGCGACGTGGTCAGCGGCGTGGTGCGTCGTTTTGAAAAGTCCGACGTCGTCGTGGACCTGGGCAAGTTCGAGGGCGTCATGACCTCCAAGGAGCGCGTCTCCACCGAGGACTACACCCCCGGCGACCGCATGCGTTTCTACGTCAAGGCGGTGGAGAAAGACAGCGGCCGCGGTCCGGAGATCATCCTCTCCCGCGCGCATCCCAACTTTGTGCGCCGCCTGTTTGAATTTGAAGTCAGCGAGATCGGCGACCGCACTGTGGAGATCGCCAGCATCGCGCGTGAGGCCGGCTACCGCACCAAGGTGGCGGTGCACAGCGCCGACGAAAAGGTGGACCCTGTGGGGGCCTGCGTGGGCCTGCGTGGCGCACGTGTGAAGAACATCGTCCGTGAGCTCAACAACGAGAAGGTGGACATCATCCGCTGGAAGTCCGACCCCGCCGAGTTCATTCGCGAAGCCCTCAAGCCCATCAAGGTTCTCACCATCCAGGTCAACAATGAGAAGAAGGAGGCCCGCCTCACCGTCAGCGAGGAGGATCTCTCCAAGGCCATTGGCCGCCGTGGCCAGAATGCCCGCCTGACCTCCCGCCTGGTCGGCATGGACCTTATCATTGAGAAGGATGAGCACGCAGCCGAGGTCTTTGAAGGCCAGATGGGCAGCGCGGTGCATCACCTTGTGGACGCCCTCGGCATCACCGCCGAAACCGCACGCCTGCTGACCAACGGCGGCATGGGTGACCTCAAAACGCTCGCCACCGGTGTCGACATCGACGATATCGCCGAGGTTCTCGGCGGGGATCGCGAACTCGCGACCCAGATTTATGAAAAGGCACACGCTTCCACTCCCGTTCAGGAGTAGCCCCCGTGCCGCCATGAAAGCGATTTTTTTCAACTACCAGACTCAGACCCAGGGGCAGACAGCCTGCTCCGCCGCCCGCCAGATCAACCATCCTCATGCCCAGCAAGTCCACATCCTCCAAAAAGAGCAAACCCGCAGCCGACGAGGAAGTCGTCACGGCTGAGGAGATGCCTGTCGAAAGCGCCAAGCCTAAAAAGGCCGCCAAAGGGAAGGTGCTTTCGTTGATCGAGGATGAGAAGCCAAAGAGCCGGGGAGTACGCAAAGAAGGGGCCACCGGCCTGCCCCCGCTGGGTGCCACCAAGCCCGCCGCAGTGGAGCCGCCCAAGAAGGAGGAGGCCCCAGCCAAGCCAACACTGGACGAGCGAAAAGCCGCCGCGCTGAACCTCTTTGAAGAGGGGGAGAAACCCAAGGTGCGCCGCCGCCCTGTGGACCCCGCCGTCCAGCAGTCTGCGCTGCCGCCCATTTCCCTCCTCATGGAGGACACCACGCCGAAGCCGATCGTCCCCATCGTCCATGCCCCCCCTCCTGAGCAGCCGAAGCCGGAGTTTGAGGTGGGTGAGACAGGGGAGAAGATCATTCACCTGAAGCCGCCGATCATTGTGAAGGATCTGGCGGAAAAGATGGGCATCAAGACCTTCAAGATCATTTCCGATCTCATCCCCTTCAAGATCTTTGGCAACGCGGACAAGGCCATCGACATCGAGATTGCCGAAAAGATCTGTGAAAAGCACGGCTTCAAGCTGGAGCGTGAAAAGCGCGAAAAAGGCGCCGGCGTCCACAAGGTGGAGGAAGTCATTGTCGAGCCTGTGGCCCAGGTGGTGGAGGAGCTGGAGCAGGACACGCTGGAACTGCGCGCGCCCATCATCACCTTCATGGGGCACGTTGACCACGGCAAGACGTCCCTGCTCGACGCCCTGCGCAAGACCCAGGTGGCCTCCGGCGAGGCGGGCGGCATCACCCAGCACATCG